>NZ_JBFACU010000010.1:272921-286802 GCF_040641015.1 Streptomyces sp. NPDC021356
CAAGCGCACCACGCGCAAGAAGGCCGCTCCGGCCGAGGTGCCGGCTGCCGCCGGGGAGGCGGAGGCCAAGCCGCGCCGCCGTACCCGCAAGGCCGCCGAGTCCGCCGACGCCGCCGGTGCGGAGATCCCGGCGCAGGCGACCGGCGAGCCGGAAGCCGCGCCGCGTCGCCGGACCCGCAAGACGGCGGCCGCCGTCGAGTCAGCGGAGGCGTGAGCCACCGCGTCCCCCGGTAGATCGCCGAACGGCCCGGTCCACTCCGTGTGGGCCGGGCCGTTCGGCGTCCGGGCACTCCCCGGCCCGCCGGCTCCCCCGCCCGGGGTGGTCCGGGCCGCCGTCCACCGGGCCCGATAACCTCACGGCATGAGCAGGCCCCCGACCTTCGTCCCGCCGCCCGGCGCCCGGAGCCACCGGCTGCGTACCGCGCGCGGTGAGTTCGCCGTCGTCGACGCGCCCGCGGCGGCCGGTGCCGAAGCCAGGGGCACGGCGCTGCTGCTGCCCGGCTTCACCGGGAGCAAGGAGGACTTCAACCCGCTGCACGCACCGCTCTCCGCGCGCGGCTACCGAACCGTGGCCGTGGACGGACGCGGGCAGTTCGAGTCGGACGGGCCCGAGGACGACGAGTCGGCGTACGCCCAGGAGCAGCTCGCCCGGGACGTTCTCGCGCAGGCCGCCGCGCTCGGCACGCCCGTCCACCTGGTCGGGCACTCCCTCGGGGGGCAGATCGCCCGTGCGGCCGTCCTGCTCGACCACTCCCCCTTCGTCTCGCTCACCCTCATGTCGTCCGGTCCGGCGCAGGTCTCCCCCGCGCAGCGGCAGCGTGTGAAGCTGCTGCGGGACGCGCTCGCGGTGATGTCGATGGCCGAGGTCTGGGACGTCATCCAGTCGATGGAGTCAGCCGCGACGCCCGACGACCCCGCTGCGGGGGACAGTGGTCTCGCGGCGGGCCTCGACTCCGCCGTGGACGACCGGGCGGACCTGCGTCGTCGCTGGCTGGGCAACAAGCCCGCGCAACTGCTGGCCACCGGCCGTCAGCTGTGCGGGGAACCGGACCGGGTAGCGGACCTCGCCGCCGTTCCGCTGCCGTTCCACGTCCTCTCGGGCGCCCGGGACGACGCCTGGCCGGTGCCGCTCCTGGACGACATGGCCGTACGGCTCGGGGCCCGGCGCACGATCGTCGAGGGCGCCGAGCACTCCCCCAACTGCGACCAGCCGCTCGCCACCGCCCTCGCGCTCGCCGACTTCTGGGACAGCACGGACCGGGCGGGCGGCACCGGCACCGGCACCGGCCTCCCGGACCGCACGGACCGCATGGACCAGTAGCGCGGCCGGCCCGTCAGTACTGCGCCTGGAGGTGGTCCCAGAAGCCGTCCCGCAGGGCGCGCCGCAGGTCGGCCTGGCCGCGCAGCGAGTACTGGAGGAGGCCCTCGGCCTCGACCAGGAGGTCCTGGTCCACCGAACCGGGCAGGTAGGGGTGGCCGGGGAGGAGTTCGGCGAGGCTGTCCCGGCCGCGTGCCGCGAGCCACTTCGCGGCGATCTGCGCGCCGACGAAACGGACGTCCTCCCGGCTCGGCCGGGTGGTGCCCGCGGGGTCGTAGGTGGCAGCCGTGCGCCGGGAGACGTAGGGCTTGAAGAAGTCGAGGTCGAGGGTGCGCTGGCTGTCGACCTCCCACAGCAGCGGCTCGGCCTGGTTGCGGCCCTCCGGGGCCTCGATGCCCCACAGGTGGACGCGGGCGCCGTAGCCCTGGGCGGCCTCCACGGCGGAGACCAGGTCCTCGTCGCCGCCGAGCAGGGCGGCGTCGCTGATCGCGCGGTGCCTGGCCAAGGACTCCAGGTCGGAGCGGATGAGGGAGTCGACGCCCTTCTGCTGGTTGTTCGCGTTGAGGTTGCCGAGGCGGACCTTCACGTCGGGCAGTTCGGCGATGGACTGCTGCTCGGCGGTGTGGATGCGGCGCCGGGCGCCGTCGTACCAGTACACGCGCAGCAGCCGGCTGTCGGCGAAGACGGTGCGGGCCCGGTCGATGAGCGCGTCGATGAGGCCCTCGGCGTCCAAATCGAAGGCCCGGCGGTCCTCGGTGCCGGCCACGAGGCGGCCCGCGGCGGCGTAGAGGTACCCGGCATCGACGAAGATCGCGTGGGTGGAGGGTGTCTTGGCCACCTCGGCGAGCATGCGTTCCAGCAGCTCGTTCGTGCGGTCGATGCGGGCGGCGAGCGCCGCGCGGTCCTCGTTCATGGCCTCGTTCATCGGGTCCATTGTCCCGTTGGTCACGCTGCGAATACAACCGGTCCCGGTCGGTCGTTCGAAGTCTTCGACCCGTCAGTAATTAGCCGTTCGAAAAATTTCTTTAGCGTAGGGAATGTTCTCGGCGGGGAACCCGTTGTCCCATAAGGAACGCGGGGCACCGATGCCACGTGCACCATCCATCTCACAGTAATTCTCCGCAGGAGGATGACCAGACGAAGGGAGAAGCCCTTGCGCTTCGAGATCATGCGACTCGACGAGGTCGACGGCACCACCGTGGACAGCACCGTCGTGGACGCCGCCTCCGTCAATCGGATCGTTCAGCAGGCCGCAGCGATCGGCCAGCGGCTCTGGATCCGCCCGGCCGACACCCCGGCCTCGTAACAGCAGGGCCTGGTTTTCGCACTTCGGAGCCCCCGCACGGCACGCGCGAGCGATGCCGTACGGGGGCTCCGTCCGTGCCGCGGCCCGGGCGGGCGCCGGGTCAGGCGCCCCGGACCACCTGGGTGATGCCGTTGATGATCTGCTGGACGGCGATCGCGGAGAGCATCATGCCCGCCAGCCGCGTCACCAGGACCACGCCGCCGTCCTTGATGACCCGGATGATCAGCAGCGAGTAGCGCATGACCAGCCACAGCACGACGTGGATGGCGACGATCGCCGACCACACGGAGATCTGGGTGCCCACACTGTCGGCCTTCTGCACGGCGAGGATGACGGACACGATCGCACCCGGGCCCGCCAGCAGCGGCATGCCGAGCGGGACCAGGGCGACGTTGACGTCCTTGGTCGCCTTGGGCTCGTCGGTCTTGCCGGTGAGCAGGTCCAGCGCGATCAGCAGCAGGAGCAGCCCGCCCGCGATCATCAGCGCGGGAACGGATACGTGCAGGTAGTCGAGGATCTGGTGGCCGAGCACACCGAACACGGCGATCACGCCGCCCGCCACGCAGACGGCCTGGAAGGCCATCCGCTTCTGGATCTTGGCGGGTCGTCCCGCGGTCAGCGCGAGGAAGATCGGCGTGATCCCGGGGGGATCCATGATGACGAAAAGGGTGAGGAAGAGGGAGCCGAAGACGGCAGCGTCGAACATCGTCTGAACAGGCCTTGCGTACGTGCGGAAGAAGAGACCGGAGAGCCCGGAGAGCCCGGAGAGCCCGGAGAGCCCGGAGAGAGAGGAGAGATCCGAGAGGGAGAAGCAGGAGGGCGTGCGAGGGGCGCGTGAGCGTCAGGCCACGCCCGCGACCGCGCCGGTTCCGCCGGCGCCCGGCACCGGGAACGCTCCGGTCGCCCGCCGGGTGATCTCCCCGTACACGTCGGGGTGCGTGGTGAACTCGCCCAGCGAGACCGCCTTGCGGCCGCCGTGGTAGTCGCTGGAGCCGGTGACCAGCAGTCCCAGCTCCTTCGCCAGGCCGCGCAGCCGGGCCCGGGTCTGCGGGTCGTGGTCCATGTGGTCGACCTCGATGCCGTCGAGGCCGGCCGCGGCCAGCTCGGCGATGGCGGACTCCGGGACCGTACGGCCGCGCTTGGCCGCGGCCGGGTGCGCGAGGACACAGACCCCACCGGCCCCCTTGACCAGCCGGATCGCCTCGAACGGGTCCGTCTCGTGCTTGGCGACCCAGGCCCGGCCGCCGTCGGCCAGCCACTGGTCGGTGAAGGCGTCGCTCACGGTCGGTACGACGCCCAGCTCCACGAGGGCGGAGGCGACGTGCGGCCGTCCGACCGAACCGTCGCCCGCGATGCGCGCGACCTGGTCCCAGGTGACCGGGACGCCCAGCTCGTTCAGCTTGGCGACCATGCCCTGCGCGCGCGGCACCCGGTCGTCGCGGACCAGTTCCCGCTCGGCGAGCAGGGCGGGCTCCGCGGGGTCGAAGAGGTAGGCCAGCATGTGCATGCTGATGCCGTCGATGCGGCAGGAGAGTTCGGCGCCGGTGACCAGGGTGAGCCCGTCGGGCAGGGCCGCGACCGCTTCCGCGTGCCCGCGCGTGGTGTCGTGGTCGGTCAGCGCGACGACGTCCAGTCCGGCCGCGGCGGCGTTCCGCACGAGTTCGGCCGGGGAGTCCGTACCGTCGGACGCGGTGGAGTGGGTGTGCAGGTCGATACGCACGACACGGACTCCAGGCTGCGACGGGACGGAAAGGGACACTCAAGGATAACGGGAGACAAGGGGTGCCCCTGTCACAGCCGCTCGGCCGCCCCGCCCCCTACACGGTCACGGCTGCAGCAACCGCGGCGACAGGGCCCCGTACGGCACCAGGTCGACCTCGGCGCCCGCGTCCCGCAGATCGGCCAGGACCAGTTCGTCGTACATCAGCAGGCCCGACTGCTCGGGCCAGACCACCGCCCACAGCCACAGCCCGCGGGCCTCGCCGGCGAAGACGGCGCGGTCCACCGGGACACCGGAGACGTGCCACAGCGGGGTGGGACGGCCACCGGCCAGCACCTTGGCGTCCGGCGGCTTCTCGACGTTCAGGCACGGGCCGGGGTCCGGGCCCTCGATGCCGGCGTAGCGAGCGCCGAGGCCGACGCCCAGCTCCTCGGCGACCAGGATCAGTTCGCCCATGCCGCCGAGCGGTCCGGGACCCGAGCAGGCCACGGCGGTCGCGCGGCCGCCGCTGCGGTCGTCACCCGCGCTGGCCACGCCCGTGAACAGCCAGCCGACGGGCAGTGGCCACGGCATCCACACGGGCACCTGGGTGCGGTGCACGACGACGCCGAGCCCCTCGACGCTGGGCGGGGTCACGGGCTGCACCGGATACACCGTCCCGTGGACAGCGCACTGCCAGGTGTCGCTGAAGAGTCCGGGAGCCCTGACCCGGCCACCGCACTTCGGGCAACTGGGTTCGCCCCTCATAGAGCCCCACGCTCCTACCCGGACCGCGCCGCGTCAAGGACGATCACCCGTCCGGAGGGACCCGCCCGGCCGGACGGCAGGCCCCGCCCGGCCGGACGGCAGGCCCCGCCCGGCCGGAAAGAAGGACCCGCCCGGGCGGAAAGAAGTAGATGCATCTTGCATTAATTAGCCGAGCTAACTTACTATGTGCATAAGCCAACCATCCTGCTGGCCCACCGCACCACCCACCCGCACACTCACCCGTCCCACACCCCTCCGTCCGGATTGGAGCACGCATGGCCGCGGACCCCTTCGACGCGGGCGCCGGCAGCATCCTGCGGCAGCCGAAGGCCGTCTGGGCGACGGCCGGCGCGTCCGTCGTCGCCTTCATGGGCATCGGTCTGGTCGACCCGATCCTGCCCTCCATCGCCAAGGGCCTGGACGCCACCGCCAGCCAGGTCTCCCTGCTGTTCACCTCCTACTTCCTGATCACCGCCGTGGCGATGCTGGTGACCGGCTTCGTCTCCAGCCGCATCGGCGGACGCAAGACGCTGCTGCTCGGCCTCGCCTTCGTGGTGGTCTTCGCCGGGCTCGCCGGCACCTCCGGCTCGGTCGGCCAGCTGGTCGGCTTCCGGGCCGGCTGGGGGCTGGGCAACGCGCTCTTCGTCTCCACGGCGCTCGCGGTCATCGTCGGCGCGGCGGCGGGCGGCAGCGCGGCGGCCATCCTGCTCTACGAGTCCGCGCTCGGCCTCGGCATGGCGTGCGGCCCGCTGGTGGGCGCCCTGCTCGGCAACGCCAGCTGGCGCTACCCCTTCTTCGGCACCGCCTGCCTGATGGCCGTCGGCTTCCTGTGCATCACGGCGTTCCTGAAGGAGCAGCCGAAGCCGGCCCGCAAGACCTCGCTGCTCGACCCGATCAAGGCGCTCGGCCACGGCGGTCTCGCCTCGGCGGCCGTCTCGGCGTTCTTCTACAACTACACGTTCTTCACCGTGCTGGCCTTCACGCCGTTCGTGCTGAACATGACGCCCTACAAGTCGGGCGCCGTCTTCTTCGCCTGGGGCCTGCTGCTCGCGGTGTTCTCCGTGCTGGTGGCCCCGCGCATGCAGGCGCGGTTCGGCTCGCTGAAGGTGCTCGGCGGTTCCCTGGTGCTGCTGGCCGCCGACGTCGTCGTCCTCGGCTACGGCGACCACACCACCGCGATCGTCTGCACCATCCTGTCCGGCGCGTTCATCGGCGTGAACAACACCGTCTACACCGAGCTGGCGCTCGGGGTGTCGGACGCGCCGCGTCCGGTGGCGAGCGCGGGCTACAACTTCGTGCGCTGGTTCGCCGCGGCCGCCGCGCCCTACCTGGCGCCCAAGATCGAGGAGTGGACCGACATCCACGTCCCGTTCGTGGTCGCCGGCGCCACCGCCGTGCTGGGCGCGCTGGTGGTGCTGGTGCGGCGCCGGGCCCTCGCCCACGAGGCGGAGGAGATGGAACCGCGCCACGCGACGGAGGACGGTGTCACCGTCTTCGCCAACTGACGCACCCCACCCACCTCTTGGGTGAGTTCGGTCACTCCAGCGGGACGGACCGGCGGGCAGGGTCCCGCAGGTCCGTCCCACCCGTCAGCCAGCGCTCCTGGAGTGCCTGTGCGCCGTGCACCCGCTTCCAGGCGGCCTCGTTCGGGGTCATCGGCAGCAGCGGCAGGAACCGTACGGGGTCCAGCGGCGCGTCGAGTTCCAGGTCCTCCACCAGGCCGCCCGGCTCGGCCACCAGGACCGAGGTGAAGGGCGCCCCGGGCCACAGCTCCCCGCCCACGTCGAGCGAGGCGCCCGGTGCCACGACCACACCCTCGACCTGCGGGGACGCGGCGAGCACGGCCAGCGGGCGCAGCACCTTGTCGGTGTCGGCGAGCCCGGCCCGCACACTCAGCACCAGCTCGGCGCGCGGCCCCTGGACCGGGTCGGCGAGCAGTACCGTGGGGTCCGCCATCGGACGGGCCGACATGCCGAGGGTGGCGTACCGGACGATGTCCCCCGCCAGGAAGCGCAGTACCTCGATGCGGTCCGTACCGAGGAAGGTGACCGCCGCGCGCGCGTCCGGCTCGCCCAGCGCGGCGCGCAACCGGGCTTCGACCAGTGCAAGAACATCTGCCATGCCGCGAGCATAGAACTCGTCAGTACCCGGCAAAGCGGCACCTTGACACGTTGGCCGACTGATACTCTGACTCGGTGGTTCGGGGCAGCACGCAGAAGCGTCGCGATCAAGCCCCGACGCCGATGGGACTCCCTCACGAGGGACCGGCCGGAGGAGGTGGGGCTGTCATGGATCGAAGTCGACCGTGCAGTAGCACCCGCTCTTCCCGCCGCTGATGTAGCTGTTCCGGCTCCGGCTGACCCGCCACCTCTCGCCTTCGTGCCCCCGCGCGCGTCGTACGGAAGAGCACTTCGTTTCGTTTGCCTGATCGCCCGATCTGACCGATCGAATCAGTGACGAAGCCCGTCACCGCGTCGGTGCGGTGCTCCCCGCTTTGTGGACGTGCGAAACATCCGCACACCGGACGTCCTCATTCCGGGCAGTTCCGACCGCCGTCGGCGCTCTTCGTCGCTCGTCACGAAGGAGCCCCGCATGTCGATGATCCGTGACCTGCGTGCCGTGGTCCGCCCGTCGCGCCCGGCACAGCGCAAGGACAGCGGCACGTACGACACCACCCGCGACCCGGCCACCCCCTCGGCCGTCGTCGACTGCGCCGTCTACCGCGACGGCGCCCGTCTGGAGACCCCCGCACCGCTCACGCCGCAGGAGGCGATGCGCCAGGTGCGGCGCGACGGGGGCTTCGTGTGGATCGGGCTGCACGAGCCCACCGAGGCCGAATTCGCGGGCATCGCCTCGGAGTTCGGACTGCACCCCCTCGCCGTCGAGGACGCCGTCCAGGCCCACCAGCGGCCCAAGCTGGAGCGCTACGACGACTCCCTGTTCACCGTCTTCAAGACCATCCACTACGTCGACCACGACCAGCTCACCGCCAACAGCGAGGTGGTCGAGACGGGTGAGGTGATGTGCTTCACCGGACGGGACTTCTTCATCACCGTCCGCCACGGCGGGCAGGGTTCGCTGCGGGCCCTGCGGCACCGGCTGCAGGACGAGCCGGACCTGCTGGCCAAGGGCCCCTCGGCGGTGCTGCACGCCATCGCCGACCACGTCGTGGACGGCTACATCGCGGTCGCCTCCGCCCTCCAGGACGACGTGGACGAGGTCGAGACCGAGGTGTTCTCGCCGGGCCGCGGCCGCACCCCGCGCGGCACCGACGCCGGGCGGATCTACCAGCTCAAGCGCGAGGTCATGGAGTTCAAGCGCGCGGTGTCCCCGCTGCTGCGGCCCATGCAGCTGCTGAGCGAGCGGCCCATGCGGCTGATCGACCCGGACATCCAGAAGTACTTCCGGGACGTCGCCGACCACCTGGCCCGCGCCCAGGAGCAGGTCATCGGCTTCGACGAACTGCTCAACTCCATCCTCCAGGCCAACCTCGCCCAGGCCTCCGTCGCGCAGAACGAGGACATGCGGAAGATCACCGCATGGGCCGCGATCATCGCCGTACCGACGATGGTGTGCGGGGTCTACGGCATGAACTTCAAGTACATGCCCGAGACCCACTGGAAGTACGGGTACCCGGCGGTCATGGCCATCACGGCCGCGATCTGCCTCGGCATCCACCGCACGCTCAAGCGCAACGGCTGGCTGTGAGCGGCGGCGCCGCCCCGGCCGCGCCTCGCTACCCTGCTCCCATGACTGCTGCGTTCCTCGACCGGGCCCTCGTCGAGGAGGCCACGAAGAAGTCCGGCCTCATCTGGGTCCACGGACCCGGTGTCCCGGCCCGTCCGCTGTGGCACGTCTGGCACGAGGGTGCCGCGTGCCTGGTCGGCGACGGCCCCGGCGAGCAGCCACTGCCGCACCTGACCGACGGGGGCACCGCCGAGGTGACGGTGCGCAGCAAGGACAAGGGCGGCCGGCTGGTCACCTGGACGGCCCGGGCCGTGGAGCTGGCCCCGGGGTCGCAGGCGTGGCGGGAGACGGTGGCCGAGCTGAAGGGCAAGCGCCTGAACGCGCCGGACGGCGAGGCCATGACCGAGCGCTGGGCCCGCGAGTGCCGGGTGCTGCGCCTGGAACCGACGGGGACCGTCGAGGCGCTGCCCGACGGTTCGCTGTCCGCGGCGCCGCTGCCCACTCCGGCGACCACGCGGCAGCCGGCCCCGGCGGGGCTGCCCCGGCTGCTGCTGAAGAAGCGGCGGCGCAAGTGACGGAACGCGGCCGGGACGAGCGCGGCACGCGCCCTGGGCCGGCGGCAGTGCCCGGGGGCCGCTCTCAGGACGCCGGCAGCTGCTTGCCGTAGTCGACCGTGTCGTCGGCGTCCGGCTCGGCCAGCGGGAAGTCCTTGCCCCACTCCGAGAAGCTCAGCGTGCCCGCGTCGCCGGCCCGGACCAGCCGCAGCGGGTAGGGGGTGCCCTCCAGGGAGACGTCCAGGGTGCCGCCGGTGCCCTTGCCGCCGGTGACGCGGACGGTACGGACTCCGGACTGCTCGTGGTGGCCGTCCGTCGCGAGGGTGCCGTGCAGCGTCAGCAGGCTCTCCAGGAGCACGCCCTTGTCCGTGAAACCGCTGAACCGCTTGTAGGCGGGGTCGTCCTGCGGCACCTTCACGTACTTGCCGTCGAGCTTTCCGGCCGCCCCCCCGTCCGGGCCGTTCTTCCCGTTCGCCGTGTGATCGCCGTCCTTGCCGTCGCCGTCGGCGCTGTCCCAGAACTGGGCGTCCGCCTTCAGGTACAGCTGCCTGCCGACCCGCAGCAGCCCGAACGTCACCCCCTGCGAGGTGACCGAACCGGTGCCGCCGCCGGACTTCAGACGCATGTCGAGCCGGTAGGTACGGCCGTTGCTGACCACGTTCCCCGACAGGTGCACGGCGCCGGCGGACTCGGCGGCCGTCCTGGACCTGGCCTGGATGCGGTCGGCCGGCAGCTTGCCGACGCCGTTGGTCCCCGCGTCCGGGTCGCCCCCGGAGCACCCCGTGAGCCCCGTGCCCGTGACGACGGCCAGCGCGCACAGCGCGCTCGTCAGCGCGGCCCGGCGGGTACGGCGGCACGGGGGGATCGCAGTCACGGGCGGCACTGCCTTTCTTGCTCGCGAGCGGTGGGCGCCGGGAGGCGGCGGGCGCTGCGGAGCGTACGCGGGGCGCACGCCACGCAGTCGGCGCGACGGGCGGGACCCGTAGCGGCGTACGGCAGCGTACCGGGGGCGGCCCCGCCCGGCGGAGCCAGTCCGTCCGCACGGCTCACCAGGGCGTATCCGGACGGGACGGGCTAGCCTGAAGCCCACTTGAGCGGGCAGGGGGAAAGACCCGGCACGTGAGTCGCAGGGCATGAGGTCGCAGGACGAGCAGATCGAGAAGTCGCAGATCAAGAAGCGGCAGATCAAGAAGTCGCAGAGCGAGAAGTCGCGGAGCAGGAAAGGGAGGCGCGGTCATGGCAGCGGGCGCCCCGCGGATCTTCGTCTCGCACCTCGCGGGCGTCGCCGTCTTCGATCCGGCGGGCGACCAGGTGGGGCGGGTGCGCGACCTGGTCGTCATGCTGCGCGTCGGCCGTCGGCCGCCCCGCCTGCTCGGGCTCGTCGTCGAACTCTCCACCCGGCGCCGCATCTTCCTGCCCATGACCCGCGTCACCAGCATCGAGTCGGGTCAGGTCATCACCACCGGGGTGCTCAACGTGCGGCGGTTCGAGCAGCGGCCCACCGAGCGACTCGTCTTCGGCGAGCTGCTGGACCGGCGGGTCACGCTCGTGGAGGGCGGCGAGCAGGTCACGGTGCTGGACCTGTCGGTGCATCAGCTGCCCGCGCGCCGGGACTGGGAGGTCGACCGGGTCTTCGTCCGCAAGGGCCGCAAGGGCGGCGCGTTCCGGCGCAGCAAGGGGGAGACGCTGACCGTCGAGTGGTCGGCGGTCAGCGGGTTCTCGCTGGAGGAGCACGGGCAGGGCGCGGAGAGCCTGCTCGCCACCTTCGAGCAGCTGCGCCCCGCCGACCTCGCGAACGTGCTGCACCATCTGTCGCCCAAGCGGCGCGCGGAGGTCGCCGCCGCCCTGGACGACGACCGCCTCGCCGACGTCCTCGAAGAACTGCCGGAGGACGACCAGATCGAGATCCTGGGCAAGCTGAAGGGGGAACGCGCGGCCGATGTGCTGGAGGCCATGGACCCCGACGACGCGGCCGACCTGCTAGCCGAGCTGCCCGAGGCGGAGCAGGAGCGGCTGCTGGGCCTGATGCAGCCCGCCGACGCCGCCGACATGCGCCGCCTGATGTCGTACGAGGAGCACACCGCGGGCGGCCTGATGACGACCGAGCCGATCGTGCTGCGCCCGGACGCGACGGTCGCCGACGCGCTCGCCCGGGTCCGCAACCGCGACCTGTCCCCCGCGCTCGCCGCCCAGGTCTACGTCTGCCGGCCGCCCGACGACACCCCGACGGGCAAGTACCTGGGCACGGTCCACTTCCAGCGGCTGCTGCGCGACCCGCCCTACACGCTCGTCAGCTCGATCCTCGACGACGACCTGCAACCGCTCGCGCCGGACGCCACGCTGCCGGTGGTCGCCGGGTTCTTCGCGACGTACGACATGGTCGCGGCGCCCGTCGTGGACGAGGCCGGTGCGTTGCTGGGCGCGGTCACCGTGGACGACGTCCTGGACCACATGCTGCCCGACGACTGGCGCGAGACGGAGTTCCACCTGGACGACGGGCCCGGCGGCTCGGCGGGCGGCACGACGGGAGACGGACGCACGACGGGGCGCGGCCAGGGAGACGGACAGGGGGTGGGCGCGCATGGCGGCTGAGCGCGAGAGCACACGCGAGCGGCACCCGGCCGGGGCCACCGCCGCGGGCCGCCCCCGGGCCGCCCGGCTGGACCAGCCGCGCCCGCTGCGGCGCAGGCTGCTGCCCGAGTGGGACCCCGAGGCCTTCGGCCGGCTCTCCGAGCGGATCGCGCGTTTCCTGGGCACCGGACGGTTCATCGTCTGGATGACGGTGGTGATCATCGTCTGGATCATCTGGAACGTGGCCGCACCCCGCCATCTGCGCTTCGACGAGTACCCGTTCATCTTCCTGACCCTGGCGCTGTCCCTCCAGGCCTCCTACGCCGCCCCGCTGATCCTGCTGGCGCAGAACCGGCAGGACGACCGGGACCGGGTCAACCTCGAACAGGACCGCAAGCAGAACGAGCGCTCGATCGCCGACACCGAGTACCTGACCCGGGAGATCGCCGCGCTGCGCATAGGCCTGGGCGAGGTGGCGACCCGCGACTGGATCCGCTCGGAACTGCAGGACGTGATGAAGGAACTTCAGGAGCGGCACGGCGACCGTCACGAACCAGCCGTATTCCCGGCAGAACGTCCGCCCCGGCGTGACATGGACGACCGCTGACGGGGGTCCCGGGGCCGCCGCCGCGCGCCGTACCATCGTCCTTATGGCTACGGAAGACGCGGTGCGCGCAGCGCTGGCGACGGTTGACGACCCCGAGATCCACCGACCCATCACCGAGCTGGGCATGGTCAAATCGGTGGAGATCGGCGCGGACGGATCGGTCGCGGTCACCGTGTACCTGACGGTCTCCGGCTGCCCCATGCGCGAGACGATCACCCAGCGGGTGACCGACGCGGTCTCCCGTGTGGAGGGCGTCACCCGCGTCGACGTGTCGCTGGACGTGATGAGCGACGAGCAGCGCAAGGAGCTGGCGAGCGCCCTGCGTGGCGGCCAGGCCGAGCGCGAGGTCCCCTTCGCCAAGCCGGGCAGCCTGACCCGGGTCTACGCGGTCGCCTCCGGCAAGGGCGGGGTCGGCAAGTCCTCGGTGACGGTGAACCTGGCGGCGGCGATGGCGGCCGACGGCCTGAAGGTGGGCGTGGTCGACGCCGACATCTACGGTCACAGCGTGCCCCGCATGCTGGGCGCGGACGGCCGTCCCACCCAGGTCGAGAACATGATCATGCCGCCGTCGGCGAACGGCGTGAAGGTCATCTCCATCGGCATGTTCACCCCGGGCAACGCGCCGGTCGTCTGGCGCGGCCCGATGCTGCACCGCGCGCTCCAGCAGTTCCTGGCGGACGTGTACTGGGGCGACCTGGACGTCCTGCTGCTGGACCTGCCGCCCGGCACCGGTGACATCGCGATCTCCGTCGCCCAGCTGGTGCCCAACGCGGAGATCCTGGTGGTGACGACGCCCCAGCAGGCCGCCGCCGAGGTGGCCGAGCGGGCGGGCTCCATCGCCGTGCAGACCCACCAGAAGATCGTCGGCGTCGTCGAGAACATGTCCGGCCTGCCCTGCCCGCACTGCGGCGAGATGGTCGACGTGTTCGGCACGGGCGGCGGCCAGACGGTCGCCGACGGCCTGACCCGCACCACGGGCGCCTCGGTCCCGGTCCTCGGTTCCATCCCCATCGACGTCCGGCTGCGCGAGGGCGGCGACGACGGCAAGCCCGTCGTCCTGTCCGACCCGGACTCCCCGGCCGGCTCGGCGCTGCGCGCGATCGCGGGCAAGCTCGGCGGGCGCCAGCGCGGCCTTTCGGGGCTCTCGCTGGGCCTCACGCCGAAGAACAAGTTCTAGGCCCCACACGGGCCCACGGGCCGCGGGGGCCCGGTCAGGCGAGCCCCTGCGGCCCTCCTACGGGGCGGTGGGAGCCCGTACGACGAGGAAGGGCGCCGTCGGCGCGGGCCGCGGCCAGCGTCGTCGGGGCCCCGGCGGGGTGGGGCGGCGTGGGCGGGGCGGTCGGGGGCCCCCGCGAGGCGCCGCCCGCGAGC
>NZ_JBFACU010000011.1:0-218319 GCF_040641015.1 Streptomyces sp. NPDC021356
TCAGCTTGCCCTTCGCGTGCTGAGCCGCGGTCGCCTTCTCACTCGGCCCCGCCACCGCCTGCGCACGGATCCCGTGCAACTCGGCGACGCGGCCGTGGATGTCGGCCGCGGCGGCACCGGCGGCCTCAGCTGCACCTGCGGCCTCGGCCGGAGCGGGAGCAATCGTCATCGACATGTCGTCAGTTCCCTTTCTGAGCGGCGGAGCATCTCATCACTGCCAACTGCGCGGCGCTTTGTAGGCCTCCGGCCTCCGCCACCTGCGGGGGCCACCGGCCGTCCGTCTGCCGTCCTGCTCCATGACCGCGTCCGCGTCCGCATCCGCGCGCAGGGCGAGCAGCACGACCGTGAGCGCGGCCAGTTCCTCGTCGCTGGCCCGGCCCCGTTCGACACGCAGGGACGGCTCCCCGTGGTCCGAATAGCCCATGCCCCCTCCTCCGGCTTTTCGGCCAACCATCGGACACCGTGCTCGACGAACACTCTCACTGCGCTTGAGAAACGCTGGCGGAGGCCGGGACCTGCGGTGTGTCCGAGGGGAGGGGGCAGGCGGGGCGGTGGCACGCGCGAGCCGCACTCCCCAGCCACACGCCCCAGCCGCACGCGCGAGCCGCACTCCCCAGCCACACGCCCCGCCCGCGAGACCGAGCCGCACTCCCCCACCGCCCCCAGGGCGCGCGCGGCTTCGCCCTCACACGCTCCGCGCGCGGACCGACTCCAGTGCGCGGGCGAGGGCGCGGGCGCTCTCGGCCACGCCGCCGATGCCCGTCATGACGACGGTGGTGGCCGCGGCGGTGCGGGCGGCCGTGCCCCGGGCGATCTCGTACGCGACCCGGCCCGCCGGCCCGCAGCCGCACAGCACCAGCCGCCGTCCTGGCCCGAGGAGTTCGGGCAACGCCGAGGGCGGCGTGCGGACGTCCCCGGCCAGGCTGAGGGAGACGATGCGCTCCGGGCCCTCGTACTCCCGCACCAGTGACTCGTACACGCCGGGCGGTACCCCGGGCACCGCCACGAGGCAGACGACGTCGGCCTGCGGACCGCCGGGGCGCAGCACGGCGAGGGCGACGGTGCGCGGCTCGCGCCCGTGCCGGGCCATGCGCGGTACCTCGCCGGCCTCCAGCAGACCGAGCACCTGGCCCACGGTGACCTCTTCGTCCTGCTGGTCGGAGAGCCGGCGCAGCAGGTCCATGCACTGGGACAGCACGGCGGAGGCGTCGGCGTCCGACAGTTCGGCACGGTCGTAGGTGGCGGTCAGCAGGAGCCCGCCGTCCGTGTCGTACTGCGCGACGAGGGTCACCGGCAGACTCGTGTCACCGCTCGCGCTCTGCGGTACGTCCACGCGGATGCCCTGGGCGTCGAGTTCCGCCCGCAGTGCCTGGGGCAGTTCGGGTCTGCTGTCGAAGCGGACGAGGGTGTCGGCGAGCCGGCCGGTGTCCTCGCGGCCGCTCCACCGGAGGATCCGGTCACCGGAGACCCACGGGTAGGCGCTCAGGTCGAGGGCCGCGTCGCGCACCTGGCGCAGCAGGTCCACCAGGGGCGCGGCCGGGTCGACGGTGACCGTCATCGGCAGCGGGTTGCCCAGTAGTCCGGGCATCTCCGCCGCGCCCCGCAGGGTCAGGTCGCGGCCGGAGAAGTGCACGCCGAAGCTGACCGGCACGGGTCCCCTTGTGTCCGCCGCCCGGTACAGCAGCAGCGCCCAGACGACGTGCAGCGCGCTGCTCTCCCCGGCGCCCCGTGCGGCGGCCCAGGAGCGCAGCCGGGAGGTCTGGTGGGGGCGCAGCCGGCGCTGGATGCGCCCGGCGCCGGTGAACCGGGTCCGCCCGCCCTCCCGGCCCGGCCGGACCGCGGCGTCCGCCGGCGGCGCGGCGGCGGCCCAGTAGTGGCGGGCCGCCTCGGTGTCGCGGTCCCGGAGCCATTCGGCGTGGTCGCGGATGTCCGGCCGCCGTTCGCCGCCGGGCACGACGCCGCCGGAGAGGTAGGCCCGGTAGAACTCCCGTACGAGCAGGTGGGCGCCGCGGCCGTCGAGCAGCGCGGAGTGGTAGCTCAGCAGGACGCGGGTGGGGGCCGGTTCGGGAGCGGGCCGGGCGCCCGGAGCGGGGCCCGTGCCCCGGGCGGGGGCGGAGCGTTGCGGGGGGCCGTCCAGCAGGGTGACCCGCAGCAGGCCGGGCCGGTGCAGTTCGAAGCCGCGCTGCCGGTCGCGCCGGAGCAGGTCGCTCCAGGCCACGGTGGCGTGCCGGTGGCGTACCACTTCGATGGGCGCGTGGTCGTGCAGGACGAGCAGGGGGGCGCCGGTCCAGTCGAAGGAGGCGCGCAGCACGGCCTCCCGGTCGGCGACGGAGTGCCAGGCGGCGGTGAACCGGCCGGTGTCCAGCGGGCCGGACCAGTTCCAGCAGAGCTGCTCGATGTGCCGGCCCGGACCGCCCTGCCGGGTGACGGCGGCGAGCAGCAGGTCGCGCTGGTGGCCGGTCACCGGGACGGTGCCCGCCGAGAGGGGGGCCAGCAGGTCGGCGAGCAGGTCGGCGGTGAGCGCCGGCGGTTCCGCACCGGGTGCGGTGCCGGCGCGGGTGAGGCGTACGAGGCGGCGGCCGCTGCCGTCGTCGTCCAGGGACACCGTGTACGCGCGGTGCCGGGCGGCGATGCGGTCCGCGACGGCCTCGGCCTCCGCGGCGCCGAGCGGCCCGCACAGCTCGAAGACGAGCGGGGCACCGGGCAGTGCGCCGTGCGGCTCGTGGACCACGGCGAGGACGGCCTGCGCGTGCGAGTGATGGCTGCTCATCCGGCACCTCGGACACCGGACAGGACCGCCGCGGCGGTCCGTACCGGTCTCCTGCCCTCCCTCTCGAATCGTTTCTGCGCGGGCTCCCGGATCGTGTCCCCCCGGCCTGTGCCCGGGTGCCCCGCCGAGCGGAGCCCACGGTCCCGGGCGGCCCGCTCCCTGCGTCTGTCGCCGCCGTCCTCGCTCATCGTCCGCCGGTCCTCCCCGACCCCGGAAAGCTTAGTGTTCCCGCAGGTGAAAGCCATGGTGTCGCAAGTCCGCCTGGATCCGGCCGCAAGCGGGGCTCGACCGGGCCGGCCGCGCGGTACGCCTCGCTGACCAGGTAGCGTTCCCGGATCAGACGGGTGGTGAAGCTCCAGTCGCGGGCGGCGTCGGACTCCTCGGCCAGCCGGGCGCTCCCGTCCGGCTCCCAGCGGAATCCGACGGCGTTGAACCGCCGCCGCATGCCCTGCCCGAGCGCCTTGGTGTACGCCTCCTTCAGCGTCCACAGCCGCAGGAACCGGGCGTTGCGCTCGGCGTCCGGCAGCGCGGCGAGCACCTCGGCCTCCTCGGGCGTGCACACGTGGGCGCGCAGCAGTTCGAAGGACGCGCGCCGGGTCACGGACTCGGCGTCCACGCCCACCGGTCCGCCGCGGCTGACGGCGACGGCGATCAGCTCCTCGGTGTGGGCGAGGCTCAGGTGCAGGTCATGTTCCAGGCCGCGCACCGTGGGCCGGCCGCCCGGCTGGTAGGCGACGTCGAGGGCGGCCGGGGGCACGTCGAGGACCGCGGCGGCCGTGCGCTTCATGACCAGGCGCGAGACCGCGAAAGCGAACCGGCCGGCCGGGGCGGGCGTCTGCCGGTAGCGCGGCCAGTCCCGGCCGAGCAGGGTGCGCAGGTCGGGATCGAGCAGGGCGGCGGTCAGCCACTCGCCCCACGTGGTGTGCACCACCACCCGCCCGGTGTCCTCGGCCCGTTCGCGCACCGCGTCCCACGGCCCCTGGGGGCCGGCCACCTGGACGGGCGGTGCCGCCCGGTGCTCGCTCCGCTGCTCCGTCCCCGTCATACCGCCGCCCCCTGTCCTGCCCGCCGCGCTCACCACAGCAGCCTCGTGCCGTACACGTCGCAGTCGACGCCCCGCTGGATCCGCTCGGCCAGTTCCGTCCAGACGGCCCCGCCCGGATCGGGCGCGCCGCCGGGCAGCGGCACGCCCAGCCGCCGGATGACGCGCTCGAGGGCGAGCAGCGCCCAGTCGCAACCGCCCAGGAAGCCGCCCTGCGCCTGCGCCGCCGCCTCTTGAACGCCCAGCACGGCGGCGGCCAGGAGCAGCAGCGCCTGCCGGTCGGCGAGGGCGCGCGCCGCCGGGTCGGACGCGGCGGCCGCCGACCGGGACGGGCCGCGCAGCGCCCGCTGCTCGGTCGCCAGCCGGCGGGCGTACCGGGTGAGCGCGGCACGGGCCGGGCCGTCCCCGGCTCGGGCCGGCCGTCCGGCCGCACCGGGCAGGACGGCCGCGAGCGCGGCGGTGTCGAGCGCGGCGGTGTCGAGCGGGGCCGACGCCTCCTCGCCGCCACCTCCACCGGACGCGTCCGGCGCGCCGAGCCGGAACAGCTCCCGCAGCGGGGGGCGTTCGAGGTTTCCGGGGGGCGTGGACGGCGCAGGGGGCGTAGAGGGTCCAGGGGGCACGGGGCGTACGGGCTGTTCGGGTTCTCCGGGGTGGTCGGGCTGTTCCGAGGAGTCGGCGAGCCGGGGCAGCAGCCGGATCAGCCGTGCCTGGGCGGACGCCATGGCCGTACGGTCCACCCGGGCGGCCGTGCGGAGGGCGGACTGCCGCGCCAGGGCCTCGCGTTCGCCGGCCGCCGGTCCGGACAGGCTGTCGTTCAGGACCAGTTCGAGGTCGCCCAGCAGCCCGCCGACCAGGTGCGGCACGACGTACCCGACCACGGCGGGCAGCACGGCCGCATCGTCGTCCTGGGTGCCGGCGGCATCGGCGGCACCGGAGCCTGCCGGCACCCCGGCCGCCCCGGAGACCCCAAAAGCCCTGGGCGCCCCGGAGCCCGCCGGCTTCCCGGGCGCCCCGGGCGCCCCGGAGGTCCCGGAGGCCCCGGGCACCCCAGAAACCCCCGAGATCCCATAGACCCCAGAAACAACTCCAGCCCCCCCGCACACTCCCGCCCCGCTGCCCGCAGGCATGCGCAAGGCGCGCAGCGCCACCGTCGTCAGGCTCTCGCAGGCCAGCAGGTCGGCGAAGACCGCGGCGAGCACGGGCCGCCACTGCCGCGCCCCCGGGTGAGGGGTCGCGGGCGCGGTCAGGAGCCGGACGGTGGTGCGCAGCAGGTCGCCGGTGGCGGCGATCAGCGCGGCCGGGCCGAGCAGTTCCGCCAGCCGCGCCCTGTACCCGACCGCCGCCCGCGGTTCCCCTGCCGGGGGGTTCGCCGCGGCGGTGAGCAGCGGGCGGATCACCCAGTCGTCGGCCAGCGCGGCGTCGCGGCGCAGCAACGGACGCAGGACGCGCACCAGTTGGTCGGCGGGACCGCCGTACCCGTCCGCCGCTTCGGGCACGAGCGGGCCCCACGCCGGATCGGGGCGCGGCGGGTCGCCGGCGGCCAGCGCGGCACGCCCGTAGGGGTTCGCGGGATCGTCGGGGTCACCGAGCAGGGCCTCCCACCGCAGCGCGCGCAGCGTCGGTTCGCCGGGCCCGGGCGCCTTCGCGCGGACGACCGGGGCGCGGCCGCCGCTCGCGTCCCGTGGGGCGGGGGGCGTCCGCTCGGTCTGCGGCGGCCGGGGCGGACCAGGTCGGGTGAGGGGCATCGGCGGTCTCCTCGTCGTCCTCATCGCAGCCGGCGCACGGGGCTCTCGGCGTGCCACTTGGCCAGGCCGAGTGTCTCCCTGCCGGCCCGGCCCAGCCACTCGCGTACGTGCAGGCGGGCGTCCGCCAGGCAGGTGCCCTCCCCCATGAGCGGCGCCACGGCCTCCTCCCGGAGCAGCACGCGGTGGGCGGAGACGACGGTCACCCCGGACTCGTCGGGCACGAGGGACCATTCACCGCTGTGCGCCGCGATCAGTTCGGGCGTCAGCGTCTCCTTGTAGACGATCCGTTGCGCGTACGGGAAGCACAGCCGTACGGTCTCCACGGTGACCGTCTCGCCGGTGGCGGCGGCGCAGGTGTCCAGGGCGGCGATCTGGATGCCCGGCTGGTCCTCGGTCACGCTGGTCCACTCGACGTGCGGGATCCGCTCGACCCAGTCCTCCATGCGATAGAGGAAGTCGTACACCAGCTCGGAGGGCCCCTCGACCCGCACGCTGTCCTCGAAGGACAGCAGCAGTTCGTCGAGCCGGTCCCACCGCTGGGCGGCCTCCCGTACCCGGGCGAGCTGCGCGCGGACGTCGGCGTCGAGGGTGTCCGGCACGCCGGCGGGACCGCGGGGCGTCTCGTGCCTCAGGGTGACGCGGCAGCGGTCCGTGCCCTCCGGTTCGACGGTCCAGGTGCCGCTGCTCGTCGCCCCGGGCCAGGCAGGGTCCTCCAGCTCGAACTCGATGGACCGCGTCAGCGGGTGGAGCAGGCGACGGGAGCGGGAGGCGTGCACATGGTCGGCGGTGACGTCCCACACCCACAGCTGTTCCTCGGTCCCGTCGAAGTCCATCTGCTCGACGTGGACGCAGGAGGGCAGGAACACCGGCCACCGGGGGGCGTCGGCGAGCAGGCCGTAGACGACCCCGGCGGGGGCCTCCACGCTGACGGTGGCCTGGGACGAGTGCACCCGCTGGGACGGCATGAGTGCCCCCTCTCCTCCGGTGCGCCCAGACTGCCCCGCGGCGCTGGAGCGGCGCTCGAACCGCGGTGGAGGACCGCCGGGTCCGCGGCTCCCGGTCAGCCCACCTGGGCGAAGCGGCCGGTGGCGGGGGCGCCCACGGCGGAGGGGGTGCCGGCCGGGCCGGACATCAGCATGGACTGCTGGAGCTTGGCGAGCACCGGAGAGGGCTCAAGGCCGAGGGTGCGCACCAGGGTCGCGCGCAGCCGCTGGTAGGCGTTGAGGGCCTCGCCCCGGCGGCCCGAGCGGTAGAGGGCCACCATGTACTGGCCGCACAGACTCTCGTGGCTGGGGTACCTGCTGACGAGCACGGTCAGTTCGGCCAGCAGCTCACGGTGGCGGCCCAGCCGGAGGTCGGCCTCGATACGCTGGTCCAAGGCGCACAGCCGGCTCTCCTCCAGCCGTCTGATCTGCGTCTCCAGGTGGACGCCCGCGTGCACGTCGGCGAGGGCGGGCCCGGTCCACAGGGCGAGCGCCTCGCGCAGCCGGGCGGCGGCCTCGGGGTAGTCCTCGGCGTCCATGGCGCGGTACCCGGTCCCGGCCAGCCGTTCGAACTCGCGGACGTCGCTGCTGCCGGCGCCGCCCTTGAGGAGGTAGCCGCTGGGGACCGTCAGCAGCACGTCCTTGGCGCAGCGTTGCTCCTGGCCGTCGTCCTGCCGCAGGGCGCCGTTGATCAGTTCCCGCAGTTGCAGGATGTACGTCTGGAGGGTGGGCCGTGCGCTGCGGGGCGGACGTGCGCCCCACAGCTCCTCGGTCAGGGTGGCGACCGGGACCACCTTGTCCGCGTTCAGGGCCAGCAGGGCGAGCACCTGGCGGGGCTTGGGGGCGGTCGGCGTGATCGAGACGCCCTGTTCCCGCACGGCGAGGGTGCCGAGTACGTCGATGTCCACGCTGTCTCCCCGTTGGTAGCTGCCCGCGTTCTGGAGCCGTTTCCTAGCAAGCTGAGTAAAAAACAGCATGCGCGGTATGTCAATACGAGGGTTCCGGCCCTGTTTTCCTTTCAGGCTCCAGGGAGAAAAAGGGGCATATCGTCTCATTTTTGAGAAACGACGAGGGACTGAGGCCCGAAATTCGCCTCAGTGGGCACGCATTCCTGACGCGATTACCAGACCACTAAGACTGTTTTACCAAAGCTTTTGGTGCGCCAGGGACAGATGCGTCAGAAGCCGTCGACGACCGCCGGCCCGGCGCGCAGGACGAACCGGCACGCCGGGTCTGTTCCCGGGGAAACGCGGCACGGCGCCGGGGACGGCCGGCGCGGCGTCACTCGGCCTCGGCGGGCACCCGCGTCCGCAGCCCGAACGCCTGGACGCTCTCCGGGGTCGACTCCGCCTCGTCCCGCACGCGCTGCTCGCTCTCGCGGACGATCTCCTCGACGCGTTCGGGAGTGACGACCAGCCGGCTCAGCACGGCCGGGACCGCGATGCTGGGCAGCAGGTGCTCGAAGAGGGACACCACCCGCTCCACCAGATCGGTCCGGTCGCTCAGCGTGTGGGAGTAGACCTGCACGCCGGTCCAGGACGCGGAGATGATCCAGGCGCTGGCCGCCGGGTCGACGTGCGTCAGCAGTTCGCCCTGCGCCTTCGCCTCGTGCAGCACCTTCTCGGTGGTGGCGATCCACAGGGCGACCGCCTGGCCGCCGAAGAGCGTGCGCATCTCCTGGCCCAGGGAGAGCCGGGCGGCGGCGCTGACCACCGGGTCACGGCGCATGCGGTGGGCGGTGAGCAGACCGGTGTCCACCAGTTCCTGGAGCTTGCACACCCGCGGCGCCAGGGAGACCTCGGCGAACTGGGCGTTCAGCACGCCCTCGGCCAGCGCCTGTTTCGACGGGAAGTGGAAGTACAACGCCCCCTTGGTGACGCCGGCCCTGGTCAGGATCTCGCCGATCGTGGCGGCCTCGTAGCCACGTTCGTCGAAGACGGACGCGGCGGCCTTCAAGATCGCGTGCCTGGTGCGGATCGCACGCTCCTGTTGTGCCACGACTCCTCCTACGCGCTTGCTGCCTGGCGAACAATGCCCTCACTGCTTGTTCCCCTCTAGAAACAAAACCAGGTAGTCCGTATTTTCACAAGCAGTGCCGAGCGGTCTCGTGCTCGGCGCGGCCGGAAGCAGCAAGGGTGTTCAGGACCGACAGGGGGCTCGCGTATGCCGCAGCATCTTCTCATCACCGGGGCGAACGGCTTCATCGGCAGGCACGTGGTTCGGGCCGCGCTCGCCCGCCCCGAGACGAGGATTCGGCTGGTTCGCCACCATGGCGCCGTCACCGCTCCCGACGGGGACCGCGTCCGGGTGACCCGCGCCGACCTGGGGGACACGGCCTCGCTCGACGGACTGTGCCGGGGCGTCGACACCGTCGTGCACTGCGCCTCGCGCATCAGCGGTGACGAGGCCGCCCTGCGCGCGGTCAACGAGGAGGGCACGGCGGCCCTGGTCGCCGACGCCCTGCGGCACGGCGTACGCCGCATCGTGTACGTGAGCACCGCCGCCGTCTACGGCCGCGGCCCCTTCCGCGGAGCCGAACCGCACGAACTGCCCGTCCGGCCCCGGTCCGCCACCAGCACCACCCGCGCCGCCGCCGAGCGCAGCGTCCTCGCGGCCGGCGGCACCGTCCTGCGCCCGCACCTCGTCTACGGCACCGGTGACCGGTGGGCGATCCCCGGTCTCGCCCTGCTGATCCGGCACCTGGGGGCGCCGGTCGCGGACAGCGGCGTGCACTCGGCCGTCGAGGTGTCCGCCCTGGCCGAGGCCGCGGTGGGCGCCGCCCTCGCGGACCCGGACCGCGATCTGGCGGGCGCCCACCACGTCAACCACCCGAGCCCGGTGTCCGGCGGTGTCCTGACGGAGGCGGTGGCCGGCCTGCTCGGGGCCGACGGCGCCGCCGCCCCGCTGGACCCGGAGCAGGCACGCGCCCGGCTGCAGGAACACCCGCAGGCGCTGCACCACCTCGACATGCTGACCTCGGACCACTGGTTCGCCAGCACGTCGATCTGGCGGCTGCTGGGCCTGGACCCCGGTCCGGAGCCCGCCCGGGGCCTGGCCCGCCACCTGCCGTGGTACCGGGCACAGCTGGGTTCACCCATGTACGCCGGCCGCTGAGACGCGCGCGCGGGAGCCGCCCTCGCGCTGCGGGCCGAGCCGGAGCGGAACCTCCTGGTGGCCGTTGGAGATGAAGGAACCCAGCGGACGCAGGTTCTCGGCCGGTACCGCGAGGGCGACCTCCGGGAACCGTTCGAACAGGCCGCGCAGCGCGATCTCCGCCTCCATACGGGCGAGTTGGGCGCCCACGCAGAAGTGCGCGCCGTGTCCGAAGGAGAGGTGTTCGCGGCGGGTGGCGCGGGTGACGTCGAAGCGGTGGGCGTCGTCACCGTGCACGGCGCGGTCGCGCCCGGCCGCCGCGAAGGAGATGACGATGGGCTCGCCCTTGGCGATGACGGTGTCCCCGACGGCCACGTCCTCGACGGCGTAGCGGAGGATGCCGTTGGCCCCCGGCGCCTCCGCCCGCAGCGCCTCCTCGACCGCGTCGGCCCACGTGGCCTCCCCGGCGCGGACGCGGGCGAGCTGGGCGGGGTTGGCCAGCAGCAGGCAGACGGCGTTGTCGAGCAGGTTGACCGTGGTCTCGTACCCGGCGGTGAACAACAGGATCAGGTTGTCGACCAGTTCCTTCTCGCTGAGCCGCGAACCGTTGTTCTCGTCCCGGGCGTTGATGAGGCTGGTGGTCAGGTCCTCGCCGGGGGTCTCGCGTTTGAGCGCGACGAGCCGGCCCATCGTCCGGTACAGGTCCACCTGGTTGCTCCGCGCGGCCTCCATGGAGGCGGTCGTGTCGAAGAAGCCGCTGATGATCCGGTGCAGTGACGCGCGGAACTCCTCGGGGATGCCGAACAGTTCGCTGAGCACACGGGTGGGCAGCAGGTGGGCGAAGCGGCTGCGGAAGTCGACCGGCCGGCCGCCGCCACCGGCGCCGCTGCCGCTGCCGCTGCCGCTGCCGCTGTCGCTGTCGCTGTCGGCACCGTCGCCGCCCCGGCCGTCACCGGCGCCGCCCCTGCCGCCGCCGTCGCTGCCGCCCCCGTCGCTGCCGCCGCCGTCGCCGTCGCCCTCACGGGCGAGGTCGTCGAGGAGCGCTTCGGTGATCTCCTCGACGCGGGGGCGCAGCAGGGCCACCCGGCGCGTGGTGAAGGCCGAGGCCACGAGCCCGCGCAGCCGCTTGTGGTCGTCCCCGTAGGCGGTGACCATGTTCTGCACCGAGACCCAGATGGCCAGCGGCCAGGTCTCGGCGATCTCGCCGTTGATCCACGCGGGCCAGTGCCGGTAGGCGTCCTTCGAGATCCGCGGGTCGATCAGCAGTTTCCTGATCGCCTCCTGCCCGCTCACCAACCAGGCCTCGACGCCTCCGGGCAGGACGACACGGGTGAGCGGCCCCTGCTCGCTCAGCCGGGCCGCCTCCCCGTGGATGTCCCGGCCCGACGGGTCGATCGCGTACGGACACTGCTGCTGACGGGTCATCGATTGTCTCCAGAGAGCCAGATCCGCAGGACATCAGGTGACGACGGCGGCCCGACCGTAGCACTGCTCGGGAACCTCCATCGGTACTTCACCAGAACCATAACAAACCAGACGACCGGTTTTGCAAGAGCAGGCGACCTGGAGAGTGACAAGGGCCGTCATCGACAGTCAATCACGGAGGAAATGTCCGCTTCTCCCGCAACCGATCGACGGTAAGCCCGAATAACGCCTTTCCTCACCAGGAAAGTTGCGAGTTTGAACTACCGAAAAACGGAGCCGCGTATTCAGTCGACCCGCTGACACTTGCCGAATCCTTTACCTTGAGGCCCACGCAATAAAACCGGTGGGTCCGTATCTTTGAGGCGTCGTCGAACAAAGCTTCCAGGCGGGGGATCTGCGATGGATTTGCACAGTGCGCACGACGAAGTGGGACTGCCGACGCTGCCGCGTCTGACCACCACGGTCCCGAAGGAATACGTTCACCGCGCCTGCTTGGCCGAGGTGTTCCTGACCGGCTGCACCAGCCAGGAGGACCAGCGGTTCTCCCTCACCGGCCAGTGGCCCAGGGCGCACACGCTCTTCAACCGCTCCGACGGGAACGGCCACGATCCGCTCCAGGTAGCAGAGACGTTTCGGCAGGCAGGCATGTTTCTCGCCCACGCCGAACTCGGTGTTCCGCTCACCCATCAGTTCGTGATGTGGAACCTCAGCTACACGACGTATCAGCAGCACCTGGGGATCGCGCTCAGCCCGACCGACTTCGAACTCGACGCCAGATGCACGGAGATCACCTGGCGCCGGGGGATGGCCGCCTCGCTGCGGCTCGAACTGTCCATCGTCCGGGGCGGAGCCCTCGTGGCCCACGGGGCGGGCACCTTCTCCACCGTCCCGCCGGCCGTGTACCAGCGGCTGCGGGCGAACCGCAAGCCCGGTCCGGACGACGCGTTCGACCTCGCGGCGTCCCGGCGCCCGCTCGACCCCGCGTCGGTGGGCCGCACGTCCCGGGCCGACGTGGTGCTCAGCGCCACGGACTCGCCCACCCGCTGGCTGCTCACCCCGGATCTCGCCCACCCCATCCTCTTCGACCACGCCGGGGACCATCTGCCCGGCATGGTGCTCCTGGAGGGCGGCCGCCAGGCGGCGTGCGCCGTGCTCGCTCCCAGGGGGCTGGTCCCGGCGAGCGCCACCACCGAATTCGTCCGCTACGCCGAACTGGACCGGCCGTGCTGGATGGACGTCACCCGGGTGACTCCCGAATCCGGCGATATGACCACGGTTCAGGTCACCGCGCACCAGGACGGCGAGACGGTCTTCACCTCGACGATCACCGGTCCCGTCAGCTGACGGCACCCGCCGGGGCCCGGCCGGCCCCCGCACCTCCTCGCCGTCCCTCCCCTCCCGCTCGGCCTCCCACCGCCCACGGCGCTCGTACTGCTGAGCCGCCGCCGGGCGATGGTGTTCTTCCCCGGCCGAACGGTCCGCCTCCGGCTCACCGGCGCGCGCGGCCGGCCGTGCGTCCCAGGTTTCCCCGGTCGACGTTCCCTCGGTCGACGTTCCCGCGTCCGACGCCCCGGGCTCCTCCGCCCTCGGCTGGGACGCCCCTGGTTCCGCCGCCCCCGGCCCGGCCGGAACCGGGTTCATGGACGGTCTCTGCCTCGGCGATGAGGGCGCTCATGCTGTCTCCTCTCGTCGGCAAGCGATCCGATGCCCGGTCGCCCGGGTGGTGCTCTCGCCGGTGGAACACGGTCATGGGCCGGTGGAGCGCAGTCATGACTCATGGCCTCGCCGGTCCCGCCGGTCCCCGCGCACGCGCCGCGGAGGCCCGGAACGGGAGAGGGCCTGAGCATCCTCATTTTGACACCCGGCGACCAGGTTGTCCGTAAGGTTTGCGATCGGAGCCGTAGCGGGGGAACGGGCCTGCGCCGCCGGCCGGGGCCCGCCCG
Organism: Streptomyces sp. NPDC021356; assembly: GCF_040641015.1. Classification (NCBI taxonomy): domain Bacteria; kingdom Bacillati; phylum Actinomycetota; class Actinomycetes; order Kitasatosporales; family Streptomycetaceae; genus Streptomyces; species Streptomyces sp. NPDC021356. Next base: position 13,002 of record NZ_JBFACU010000011.1, read on the forward strand.
TCGTGGACCATACTGATCACGAAAGCCCCCGCGGTGCCGCGAGGCCGGGGCGGGGGCCGGGCACAGGAAGGAGGCGGACATGCCCGAACGGACCCAGGAGTTCGGCAAGTACGGCGCCCGGGGCATCAAGGGGTACGAGGCCGTCGCCCGCCGGCTCGACGTGCTCGCCGGTTTCGTCGTCACCCCGGTGACCACCCGGCGCGGCCTGCTGGCCCGTCTGCACTACCTCACCCGCACCCCGCACGCCCGCGAGGCGGCCCGCGCGGCGGGTCTGACGGTCACCGACCGCACCCTGAAGGCGTGGCTCGACGGCCGCCGCAGCCCGTCGAAGAAGAACCTCGAACGCGTCGAGACCGCCTACCGGACCGTGCGCCGCCACAACGTCGCCCGCTATCTGCTGGGCCGCCTCAACCGGGAGGGCCGGGGCACCCGCGTGGAGATCCACCCGCTCAACCAGTCCCAGGTGCCCCGCCCGAGGCAGCGCGTCGTGGAGTTCCGCGCCCTCAACATCCGCCGCTGGGACCGCATCGTCGCGGCCTGGGCGGCCGACGACGCCCAGGCACTCGACGACGCCTGGGTCGACCAGATCGTCGACCTCGGCTCGCAGTGGGGGCAGTACGAGTACGTCACCAACGTCGGCTTCGCCGCCTGACGGCGCCGGCACCCGCCCCTCCCCTCTTCGCTGTCGCTCTCGCGACCGCTGCCGCTATGCGTCATGCGCATGGTTCATAGGGCACGGGTGCTAGATTCTGCGGTATGCGGATGACTCTGGCGGACCGGGTCCGGACAGCCGTGGCGGCGCTCCTGCACGCCACGGGCGAGTCGCAGACGGATCTCGCGGCGGCCCTCGGAGTGAGCCAGGCGCAGGTGAGCCGCCGTCAGTCCGGGAGCACCGCGTGGAGCCTCGACGACTGCGACGCGGTCGCCGGGCACTTCGGCATCGACGTACTGGACCTGCTGGCCGGGCCGACCCGGGCGTCGGAGGCGCTGCCGGACATCCGCCGCAGGGGAGCCGGGCGGCGCGCGCCGACGGGCCGGACCGAGCAGCCCGCCGCCCCCTCCGTCTCCGCCGTCCCCCATGGCTCCGCTGCCCCCGCTGCCGCGCAGGAGGTCGCGCGATGACGGACTTCGACGCGATCGACGCCCTGCTGGCCGCCGCCCGGCAGGAGGTCCCGCTGCCCGGGGCCGAGGAGCGGCGCGCGCTGCGCGAGGGGCTGAACCTGTCGCGCGCCCAGGTGGCGCAGGCGCTCGGTGTCGGCCCGTCCACGGTGGGCGGCTGGGAGTCGGGGCGCGACCCGAGCGGTGAGGTCCGGGAGAAGTACGCGTACTTCCTCTCCGGGGCGCGCGCCCGCCTGGCGGAGCAGGCCGCCCGCGAGCGGGAGCAGGAGAGGGGATCGCAGGGGGAGTCGGAGCCCGAGCCCGACACGGCGGCGGAGGCCGCGCCGGCCGTGGAGGCCGGCGACGTCCCCGCCCCCGACGTCGACGACATGGAGGTGGAGGCCCTCGCGGAGCCCCGGGCCTGCGTGCTGTGCGGCGGGCCGGCCCGGCAGCAGGTGGCGGGGTTCCCGCAGCACCTGGACCCGGCCGAGTGCTCCGCGCCGACGGCACCCGCCACGCCGCCCGCGCCGTCGCCCGGCCCCGGAAAGCCGGTCCCCGCCCCCACGCCCGGCACGAGCGCCCCTCCCGCCATCGGCAGGCACACGAGCACCCCTTCCCGCACCGGCGGCACCGGCGGCACCGGCGGCACCGGCGGCACCGGTGACCGGCCCCGGCCTCCGGCCGGAACCCGTACCGAACCTCACGCCGGAACCCGTACCGAACCTCACGCCGAAACCCGTACCGAACCTCACGCCGAAACCCGCGCCGGAGCCCGTACCGAAACCCGCGCCGGTGTCCGCATCGTCCCCACCGGCCGCCGGGCGCAGGCGGCGGCCTCCGTCGAGCCGGACCTGATCGGCCGGGCCGTCGCCGAGGCACTGACCCGGCACGCCGGTGATGTCGAGGCCGCCACGGCCGCGCTGGTCAAGCGGGCCATCCCGGACGCGATGGCCCTGCTGGACCACACCCGCAAGGGCGGCCGGTACGACGTCGTGGCGCACCCGTGGCTGCCCGACGTCCTGCACAAGCAGACCGCGCGCGGCGCCGACCAGATCTGGGAGGCCCGGCCCAAGTGGACCCGGCCCGAACTGCCGCCGGGCAAGCACGAGGTGACCGCGCTCGACGTCAACGGCGCCTACCTGAGCGCGCTCAAGACACATCTGCCGCTCGGTCAGCTGGAGCACTCCACCGGCGACCACCACGACCGGCGCCGGGCGGGTGTGCACCTGATCACCCCGCCCGCGTGGGAGCACGAAACGGTCCTCCCGAACCCGATCGGCAACCGCGACGAACCGGGACCGCTGTGGGTGACGGAGCCGACGCTGCGGCTGCTGCTGCGGCTGTCCGGGCCGAAGTACGGCCTCTGCGACCCGCCGGAGATCCACGAGTCCTGGACGTCGGGGGCCACGGAGAACCTGCTGGAGAAGTTCCGGGTGGCGCTCAAGGACGCCCGGGACCGGGCGATCGCCGAGGACGACGAGGTGACGCTGACGTACGTGAAGGCGATGTACTCCAAATTCGTCTCCACCCTCGGCGAGTCGAACTACAACCGCGAGATCTACCGCACCGACTGGATGCACCTGATCCGCAGCCAGGCCTTCGTGAACCTGTGGTGGAAGGCGCACCGGTCCTACGACGAGGGCCTGATGGTGGTACGGGCGATGGGCACCGACGAGTTGCACGTGATCGGTGACTGGCGCGGCGTCTTCCCCGAGGGCCGGGGCGTCACCGAGGTCAAGGTCAAGGACACCTACACGGTGGACGCCGCCGACGAGCCCTCCCCCGAGGGGCCCTGACGATCAGGGCCCTCCTCTGGGGCCCGACGATCAGTACCAGTGGTTCGACGACCAGAACGACCAGGCGCCGCACGGGCTGCCGTAGCTGCTGTTCATGTAGTTCAGGCCCCACTTGATCTGCGTGGCCGGGTTGGTGCGCCAGTCGGCACCGGCGGAGGAGTACTTGCCGGCCGGGAGCGCCTGGAAAAGGCCGTAGGCGCCCGAGGACGGGTTGACCGCGTTCATGTTCCAGCCGGACTCGTGGCTCACGATGTTGCTGAAGCACTGGAACTGGCCGCTCGGCACCATCTGCCGGGCCATCGCCTGTATCTGGGCGGTGGAGTAGGAACCCTGGACGGGGAAGTCGGAGGCGTCGGAGGTCGTGCTCTGACTCGTCGCCTTCTTCAGTTCCTCCTTCTCCTTTGCCTGCTCCTTGGCCTTCTTGTCGGCCGCTTCCTTCTCGGCGGCTTCCTTCTCGGCCGCCGCCTTCTTGGCGATCGCGGTCTCGGCCGCCGCCCTGCGGGCCGCCTGCTCGGCGTCCTTCTTGGCGCTCGCGTCGGCGGCCATCGCCTGGGCGTCGGCCTGCTGCGTGAGGGACGCGGTCTGCACCGGCGCCTGCTGCCCCACCGGGATGTCCGCGAGAAGCGTGGCGTCGGCCGCCGTCGCCTCGGCGTCGTTGTTCTGCGCGCTGCTGACCGACGCAACGCCCACGACGCTTCCGACAGCGGTGACCGCGGTGGCCGAGGCCACTGCGAGTCCCCGGACCGAGATCCGGCTCACACGGTTTCCCTTCGCCAAGGCCCCCGTGCCGTCACGGGGGCGAGTCTCACGACCCCCGACTCTGCCGTACCGGACAGCACAAGGCAATCCCCGCTCCCTTTCGTCCCGTTCCGCCACGGCCGCCCCGCATGCTTCACCGCTCACAGCCGGACGTGCGGTGAACCCCTGGGGAGACCGCACACGTGTGCATGCCGTAAGGGCTTCTCTCCTCAGTGGAACAGCGAGATCAGCATGAGCGGGAACCTTCCGGACCAGGCCGTGGCGGCGCTTTCGCCGCACGGCGCCGCGGCAGACTTCTCACCCCAGGACGTGGCCTCTTTGCGGCAGGCCGTCGCCGGACCGGTGCTGGTGCCCGGTGACGAGGGTCACGCGGCCGAGTGCGCCACGTACAACCTCAACAACCGGCTGGAACCGGCGGTGGCGGCCAGAGCCCGCTGCTCGGGCGGACGCTGGGCTACGCGGCCGACCACGTGCGCGGCCTCGACGTCGTCACGGCGGACGGGGAACTGCGCCACGTCACCGCCGACAGCGAGCCCGACCTGTTCTGGGCGCTGCGCGGCGGCAAGGGCAACTTCGGCGTGGTGACGGCGATCGAGTTCGACGTGTTCCCGGTGACGCGCTTCTACGGCGGCGCCCTCTACTTCCGCGCTGCGGACCTCGCCGAGGTGCTGGAGGCCTGGCGGGCCTGGGTGCCGACCGTGCCGGAGGAGATGACCTCCTCCGTCGGCATCCAGCGGCTGCCCGATCTGCCGGTCCTGCCGGAGCCGCTGCGCGGAGCCGTCGTGGTGCACCTGCGGATCGGCTACCTCGGCTCGGCCGACGACGGCGAGAAGCTCATCGCGCCGCTGCGCGCGTCCGCGCCGCCGCTGCTCGACCTGATCGGGGAGAAGCCGTACACCGCCCTGGGGGAGATCCACCTGGATCCCGTGGACCCGATGCCGTACTACGACCGGAGCGTCTGTCTGGGCGAGTTCACCGGGAAGACGGTGGACGCGCTGGTGCGGCTGACCGGGCCGGAGTCCGGCTGCACACTGGCCAACGTGGAGGTCCGGGCGCTCGGCGGTGCCTTCGACCGCGAACCCGCGCTCCCCAACGCGGTCTCCACGCGGGGCGTGCCGTTCGTCGTGTTCGGGTTCGCGGTGGGCGGCGCCGACCAGGCGGACGTCCTGCGGGGCGGGCTGGCCGAGGTCGTGGACGGGCTCGCGCCGTGGGCGCTGGAGCGCAACATGGTGAACTTCCTGTCCCCGGACGAGGCGACGGACCCGGACGGCGTGCGCGCGGTGTACGGGCCGGAGCGCTACGGTCGGCTGGCCGCGGTGAAGCGGCGCCACGACCCTTCCAGCGTCTTCCGTTTCAACCACAACGTCGCTCCGGGCAAGGACTGAGGCCCGGGCGCGGGGTGTTACTTCTTCGCCTTCAGCGGGCCCGCGAAGGACTTGCGCAGGGAGGAGGGGGCGGCGAGCGGGAGCAGGGCGGCGAGCGCCTTGCCCTTGACCGAGGCGGGCTGCCGGGTCAGTTCGACGTCGACGCGGGTGCCGTCGGCCTGGGGGGTGGTGGTGAAGACCCAGCCGCCGCCCGCGCCGAAGAGCTTCGAGTCGAGCGTGGTGATGTCGACCCGGCCCGCCTCGGCGTCCCACTCGTAGCGCGCCCGCTCCCATGCGGCGGCGGTGCCCTCGGTCACCTCGGCCCAGGTGTCACCGAGTCGGTGGACGGTGAAGTGGTCGGCGTCGATGGTGGGCCAGTTCTCGGCGCGGGAGGGACCGAAGTCGGTCAGCACCTCCACCACGCCGGAAGGGCTGAGCGAGGAGATGAGGTGGAAGCGGATGACGGTCATGGTGTCCCTCACGTCGAGAAGTGGTAACCGGCAGAAGTAGTAACCGGTTCGGCTGGTGACGACTCTTCCATGCAGGTCGTCACCGGTCAAGCCGGTTACTCACGTGAGGGGGGCAGTCCCGTCAGGTCGTCAGCAGCACACCCCCGTAGGAGACACCCGCGATCACGACCCAGGAACAGAGTCCGAGCGCCGCGACACGGCCGCCGTCACGGACGAGGGAGGGCAGGTGCACCGCGCTGCCCAGGCCCACGAGTGCGGCGGCGAGCAGCAGTTCCTGCGCGTGGTGGGCGAGGTCGAGGACGGTGTGCGGGACGAGGCCGGTGGAGCGCAGCGCGACCATGGCCAGGAAGCCCGCGACGAAGAGCGGCACGACGGGCGTACGCGCTCCGCGACGGGTGTCCCGCGCGGCCGTTCCGCCGGTAGCGGCCGCCCGCGCGGCGTCCTTGCGCCGGCCGCGCCGCAGGGACAGCCCGACCGAGGCGACGAGCGGGGCGAGCATGGCCACCCGCATCAGCTTGACGAGCACCGCTTCGCGCAGGGCGGTGGGCCCGGCGGTCTGCGCGGTCGCCACGACCTGCCCGACGTCGTGCACACCGGCCCCCACCCAGCGGCCGAACTGCCCGGCGTCCAGGCCCAACGGGCCCTGGAGCAGCGGAAGTACGACGATGGCGAGGGTGCCGCACAGCGTCACCATCGCCACGGCCGTCGCCACGTCCTCCTCCTCGCTGCCCGAGACGTCGCTCATGGCCCCGACCGCGGAGGCCCCGCAGATCGAGTAGCCGGTGGCGATCAGCAGCGGCTGGTCCCCGGGCAGGCCGAGACGGCGCCCGAGCCAGACCGTGCCGGCGAAGGTCGCGGCGACGGTGCACACCACCATGACGACGGTCTGCCAGCCGAGCCCGGCGACGTCGTCGAGGCCGACGCTCAGGCCGAGCAGGACGACACCGGCGCGCATCAACCGCTTGCCCGCGAAGGTCAGTCCGGGCCGCGCCGCGCCCCGCACCGCGCCGCGCAGCCGCGGAAGGTGTGCGGCGAGCACACCGAGCACGATGGCGGCCGTGAGCATCGGCACGCCCGGAAGCAGCCGGTGCACCGTCCACGCCAGCGTGACACCGGCGGCGGCCGCCGCGAGCCCCGGCACCTTGGCCCGCGCCCCACCGGCAGCACGCGGCTTCGGCTCCGTCCCCGGCCCCGGCGCCGCATCCGGGCCCTGCTCCTGCCTTGGCTCCTGCTCCGGCCCCTGGCCCTTCCCCTGTCCCCGCCCGTGCCCCTGGCCCGTCTTCGGCCGCGTCACCGACGTGGTGCGGGTCACCGACGTGGTGCGCCCGGTCATCGTTCGTCGTCCGGCGGCTCGTAGACCCGGCGGACGCTGCTGCCCAGGCGGCCGATGTCGGCCCCGTAGATGTGCAGGGAGACGGCTTTGCCCCCGCCCGCGTTCCAGACCCGGTGGATGTCGCCCGGCGGTGCGAAACCGCAGACGTCGCCCTGCTCGTTGACGACGTCCTGGGTGGCGAGGAGACGTGTGCCGTCGCCGTCGGAGACCTCCCGGTAACGGCGTTCGTGTTCGCGGCCCTCGTGCACCCCGGTGACGCACCAGGAGACGTGGTCGTGGACGGACGTGCGCTGCCCCGGCAGCCACACCAGGGCCACGACGGAGAAGCTGCCGTCCTCCTCTATGTGCAGGACGTGCTGGCGGTAGTCCTCGGCACTGCCCTCGCGCTGAGACTCCGTCAGCAGTTCGGGGTCGCCGAGGTGCGGTGCCAGGCGCTGTGCGACCAGGTGCGCGGTGCGGTCACCGGGCAGGCCCTGCCCCACGGCCTCCCGCACTTCCTGGACGAGACGGTCCAGGCGGGGGGCGGCCGCCGTGCGTGTCCGGACGTCGGTAGTGGTCATGCTGCCAGCGTCCGACCGGGAGAACCGCACGTCCAACGACGGTTTCTTCGGTCGTTCCCAAGCTGTGCTTATGCGGGACGGGCCGTGTCGCTGCGGGACGGCTCAGCAGCCCACGCGCCGCTGCGCGACCGCCTTGATCGTGTCGACGACCAGCGCGGTCGCCGGGACCCTCAGGTGCTCGCGCAGCACGTACGCCGAGATACGGCGGCGTACGGCGGGCTCCAGCGCGCGGCCCGCGACCCGGTCGAGCCGCAGGAAGGACAGCACCAGGCCGGGCATCATGGCCACCCCCAGCCCCTCGGCGACCAGCGACTGCACCACGAGACCGTCGTCCGTCGTGAACGCGATGTCGGGTGCGAAGCCCAACTCGGCGCACTCGTGCAGGAAGTTGGTACGGCAGCGCGGGCACCCGGCGATCCAGCGCTCCTCGGCCAGGTCGGCCAGCCTGACCGCCCGCCGCCGGGCCAGCGGGTGACCGATCGGCATCAGTACGGTCAACTGGTCCTCCAGGAGCGGGATCTCCTCCACCTCGTCCGGTACCGACTCCCGCAGTCCCGGATAGGTGAAGGCGAGCGTGACGTCGCACTCGCCGCGCGCCAGCCGCTCCAGCGAATCGGGCGGCTCGTCCTCCAGCAACTGCACACGTATGCCCGGGTGGTCGGCGGCGAGCCGGGCCAGCGCCTCGGGGACCACGGTGGCGTTGGCGCTGGGGAAGGCGCAGACCCGCACCCGGCCGCTGCGCAGCCGCGTGATCGCCGTGACCTGCTCCTCCGCCACGGACAGGCTGCCGAGTATGGCTTCCGCGTGCCGGGCCAGGGTCTCCCCGGCCTCGGTCAGCCGCATCCGCCGGCCGACCCGGATGAACAGCGGGGAGCCGACGGACCGCTCCAGCGCCTTCATCTGCTGGGTGACGGCGGGCTGGGTGTAGCCGAGGACCGCGGCGGCCCCGGAGTAGGTTCCGGCGTTCACCACCGCGTGGAAGGTCCTGATGTGCCGTGAATCGAACACACCTCGCATCATAAGCAGAACTTGGGTTCCGGTCCGCAGAGGTGTCCTTGTACCCGCACCTGCCCCTGCCCCTGCCCCTGCCCCTGCCTTCGAGCGGTTTCGGTTCCGGGGACAGTACAACCATCGGCAGGGCACGACTGTCGTACACTCCGACGATCATCGGCTTCACTGAATCTTTTCAGGATGCCGACACCACAATCTGATCAGTGGGGGGCTTTTGTCTACTTCGCGCCCATTCGGTAGAGCGCGCCGTTCCCGGCTGCTTGGCTGCACCGCCCTCGCGGTGGCCGCAGGCATGTTCCTGAGCACGCCGGCCCTCGCCGCGGACAAGCCGTCGCAGGACGTCTCCATCCCGAAGCCCAAGTCTGCCCTGCCCAAGGCGGACCGGCCCGCGGCCGGCGTGCACGCCGCGCCGGGCCTGCGTTCGGGCATCAAGGCCGCCGGAACCACCTTCGACCTGGACGGCGACAAGGTCGACGACAACATCGTGCGGCTCGACGACGGGACGACCCTCGTCTGGCTGAGCACCAACGGCAAGTTCCAGCAGTACACCATCAGCCAGGACAACCCCGACGAGAAGTCCAAGGACATCCTCACGCCGGGAAACCTCGACGGTACCGACGACCCCGAGGTCCTGACGCTGTCCACGACGGGCACCCTGTCGCTGTACCACAGCACGAGCACGTCCGGCACGAGCTACAGCACCTGGAGCGGCCAGGGCTGGCAGATCTACAACAAGGTCATCGCGCCCGGTGACGTGACCGGCGACGGCAAGCCCGACCTGCTCGCCCGCACGTACTCCGGCGACCTGTACCTGTACCAGGGGACGGGCAACGGCAGTTCGCCCTTCCGCGCCCGGGTCCTGGTCGGCGGCGGCTGGTCGATGTTCGACCAGCTGGTCGGCGTCGGGGACATCAACAAGGACGGCATCGGCGACGTCGTCGCCCGCACGCCCTCCGGCGACCTGTACTTCTACGCCGGCAAGGGCAGCGCCACCGCTCCGCTCGCCGCCCGGACGAAGATCGGCAGCGGCTGGAACACGTACAACCAGATCATCGCCGCCGGCGACTGGAACGGCGACGGACTGGGCGACCTGCTCGGCCGCACCGCCTCCGGTGACCTGTACTACTACTACGCCGACGGTTCGGGGAACTTCCTCGCCCGGAAGAAGAACGGCAGCGGCTTCGAGCCCGTCGACCTCTTCTCGGGCAGCGGAGCCAACCCGTACTGGGGCAAGGCCTCGCTCGTCGGCCTGGACAACGGCGGCACGCTGTACTGGTACGGCGTGCTGCACAACGGCCAGCTGGGCGGACGCGCCAAGATCAGCGACACCGGCGGCTGGGCCGGCGCCCACGTCGGCTACGCCTCCTCGCTCGACGCGGACGGTTACGCGGACGTGCTGGAGCAGTGGAACGGAGCGCTGTACAACCACAGCTACGGTACCGACTCCGCCGTGTCCAACGGCTGGAGCAAGTACAACCTGTTCCTCGGCCCGGGCGACCTGAACGACGACGGCAAGGGCGACGTCCTCGCCCGGGACACCTCCGGCAACCTGTACCTGTACCGCGGGAACGGCACCGGTGGGTCCCTCGCCTCGCCGCTCAAGATCGGCGGCGGCTGGAACGGCTACGACAAGATCGTCGGCGCGGGTGACCTCAACGGCGACGGCCGTGCCGACATCGTCGCGCGGACCCCGTCCGGCACGCTGTACCTCTACCGCGGCACCGGCAACAGCACGTCGCCCTTCGCCTCCAAGGTGAAGATCGGCACCGGCTGGCAGCAGTACAACAAGCTGGTCTCGCCCGGTGACATCGACGGGGACAACCAGGCCGACCTGCTCGCGGTCAATTCCAAGGGCGAGCTGTACCGCTACTCCTCCACCGGCCAGGGCCAGTTCAAGGCCCGCGCCAAGCTCGGCACCGGCTGGAACACGTACAAGAACCTGTACTGACCCGCCCGTAGCGGCCTCAACGGCCGCGGTGGCGCGGAACTCGCGACAGGAAAGGGGCTCCCCCGGCGTCACGGCGCCGGGGGAGCCCCCCTTTCTGCTCCCGGCGCCCGGCCCGGTGCGTCCCCTCCCGGCCAGGGACCGAAGAGACCGGGAACCGGGGTGCAGTCATATGGCCGATGCGTCCGGCTCTGCCGGAAGCCACGCTGAAGCGAGTGACGCCGCACCAGCGCGCACCGTTCCCGCTTCGGAGTCCGACATGACCAGGTTCACCATGATCGACCTGACGGGCCGGCCCGCCTCCCGCCGCCCGTCGACCCGGCCGCCGCTGCCCCGCCGCCGGCCCGCGGCCGACCGCGACGGCCCGGCCCGCAGACCCGCCCTCACGCTCGTCCCGGGCTGCGACCCCTACCGCAGCCCCGTCGAACTGCGCACCCTCGTCCGCTCACCCATGCCCGAGAACGTGCGCGGCGCGCTGGTGACGACGGTGCGGAAGGCGCCGGGCCGGGCGTTCCAGGCCCGCTGGACCACACTCGACGCCCCCTCTCGCATCCCCCCGGGCCGGGTGCGTCTGTCCTGGACCCCCGCCGGGGAAGAACGGATGGACGTCAGCGCCCACTTGGGGCCGCCGGGCGCCCAGGTCCTGCTGGCCGTGTGGCCGGCGCTGCACGGCAACTGGTGCGACGTGGTCCGCCCGACCGTCGCGGAGGTGACGGATCTGCACGCGGCCCTCAGCCTGGCCACCGCGGCCCTCGACCACCTGGTCCGCTGAACCGGCCGGTGCGCCCCTCCCCGGCTCACGTCACTCCGGCGTCACTCACGACGTCACATCGACGTAACATCGGCGGCACTCGTCATCCCGTCGATCCCGTCCAACGACACCAACGCCACGGTCCTCGCGATCGCCGAGCGCGCGGCCGACCTGCTGCGCCACGGGTGACGAGGGGCCGGGCCACGGGTGACCGCGAGCCGTGCCACCCATGACGGCGGGACGGACGGGGTGGCCGACGGGACGGGCGGCGTCCACGGCGGGCCTCTCCGCCCCACGTACGGGACGCTTCCCTTCCGTGCCGGCACAGGTGGGTGGCGCACCGGCCATCAGGTTGCACAGGGCTGACTAAGCTGGGCGCGGGAGAGCCGACGCAGCACGCAACCTGGAAGCCGTCCTGACCACCGGGGCACGGCTGCTCGCCGCCGACCCGGCCGCGAGCATCGCGAGCATCGCCGCCGAGGCCGGAGTCGACCGCCGCACCGTCTACCGGCGGTTCGCCTCACGCGAGGAACTCCTCGCCGCCATCCACATCTCCCGCCTCGAAGCCATCGAGAGCGCCATCGAGGACGCCCGACTGCGCGAGGCCCCCGTCGCCGTCGCCCTGCACCGCTACGTCGAGAACATCATCACCGTCAACCGCACCTGGCCCGTCGACCTCACCCGCATGCTCGCCGACGACGACATACGCGAACGCCGCGACCGCTCCCTCCAGGAGGTCGACACCTTCCTGCGCCGCGCCACCGACGAAGGCCTCCTCCGCCCCGACCAGCCAGAAGGCTGGACCGCTGCGCTCCTCCCGCAGCTGATGCACCTGGTGGCCCGGCAGATGCCCCACCTCAGCGCGCCCCGGGCCGCCGACGTCGTCGTCGACACCTTTCTCCAGGGAATGGGAGCCCGGCAGTCCGGGCGGACGACTCCGTAGCCGCCGTCGGCGCGGGTCAGGCGTGGGCGGCCACGGGATGACGCGGTTCGCCCCCGCCCATCCGCCGCGGCGTGTCGGAGCCCTGTCCCGGGAGTACGTGCGGGCCATGTCGACGTTCGCCTCCGGCGACGGCGCGGACCACGTGCAGGCGCTGAAGGAGACCGCCGCACAACTCGCTCACGCGGCACACGAGTTCGGGTACCAGCTGGACTACACGCGCATCACCATCGCCGGCCAGGTGGTCCTCTTCCTGCTGGAGTGGGCGTTCACCCTGCTGCTGATGCTCATCGACCCGGCCGAGGCGCTGGCGGAGCAGGCTGCCCTGCGGGCTGCCTTCCGGGCGCTGCTGCTCAAGGAGCTGCGGCGGCTGTCGCTGGAGGCCGCGGTCATGGTCGGCGTCAACGTCGGCCTGTCCACCGCGCTGGACGGGCGGGCCCGGTGGATCCTGGCGGCCCAGGGCAAGCACACCACGCAGGGCGCCGCCTACCACCGCCAGTCGGTGGTGTTCGGCGCGATCCAGGGTGCGATCGGCACCGCGCTGCCGTTCGCGACGGCGGGCACGTCCAAGGTGCTGGCGAAAGCCTCCCTCCCCGCGCTCGTGAAGGACCTGGAGAAGGCGGTGCAGGCAGGCCTGCACCGTCCCGCGCCGTCGGCCCCGGCCCGTACGGCGGGCGAGGACGCAGCCGACGCGGCTCCGGCGCACGCCGTCCGGGGAGCCGGACTCGTGGTCCCGCGCTCCTCCGTGGCCGACGCCGTTCCCGATCCCCATCTCGCCGCACTGGACGGCTGGTTCGCCGGGAAGCTGGCCGCCGTGGTGGCGCCGGTGGCCGTCTCCCTCCGCCCGGGCGTGGTCGACGGCGCCGCCCGCGGCCTCTTCCGGCTCCGCGTGGAGACGCTCTTCGGCAGGGCCTTCGCCGAGCACATCGGTCCGGCGGCGGCCCGGAGCGCGGGACGCGACTGGGCGGACGCGTTCCTCGCCCGCGACGGGTCGTCCTCCCGCACCGGCCGTTCCGCCCTGGCCGAGGCGCTGGGCGAGGCGGTGCGTCCACTGCCCGAACGGTTCGCCCCGCTGCGGACGCGACTGTCGGACGGCGTGGCGCGGGCGCTGCCCGGCAGGGCGGCCATGAAGGGGCTGACGCTGCTGTTCGAGACGCCGCTGAACGCGGCGCCCCAGAACCTCTCCGAGGGCGTGTTCAACGTCTGGCTGACCGGCACGTGACGACACGGCGCGACATGTGTGCCGTGCGGGCGGGGCGGTCCGGTGTGATCGCCCCGGCGAGATCACTATATGTTTCTCGCTCCGACCCGCCTCACTTGCCACCGAGGAGCCGCCGGGGGGTGCTCGGGGTTGGTGTACTCGCGCCAGGCCGCGATCAGGCCGTCACGGATCTCGTAGACGGCATGCGGCGTCAGTCCGTCCCGCCCAGCGATACGCCCAGGAGCGCCTCCATCCGGGCGATCGTCTCGTGCGGCTGCCGCGCGTGGATCGTCGCGAAACCCAGTTCAGCGGCGGGCGCCAGGTACTCCTCGGTGTCGTCGACGAACACACACTCCTCGGCGGGCAGGTCCAGCATCTTGAGGACCAGCGCGAAGATCTCGGGCTGCGGCTTGCGCAGGCCGTGCCGCTCGGAGATCACCACGGCGTCGTAGTTCCGGTCCAGGTCGTAGCCCGAACGAGCCAGGCGGCCCCCGCAAGTCCTGCTCATGGGGCCGCCTTCCCGTTCCGGCTCCATTCCCCGGGAAGCCGGAACCGGACGGTCCCGCCCGCCTCGTCCACAGGCGGGCGGGACCACGGAGCAGGCACGAGCGGCGCGCACCTCGTCGGGCCCGGCACCGCACGGCGACCCCGTTCCGCACCCGTTCACCCCACCCTCACGAACGGGTCTCGTGCCGTCCGGAACCACGGCCTAACCTCACCGGGTCCGCTTCCCCGTTGCCGCCCCGACCCGAACGAGGTCCCCCATGCCCCTCCGGCGTGCCCTGGCCGTCCTCACCGTCCTGCCCGCCCTCGCGCTCGCCCTCCCGGCGAACGCGCAGGCGGCCACCGCCGCTCCCCGGCACCCCGCCCCGCCCCACCACCGGGCCCCCTTCGACCTCCAGGCCCACCGCGGCGGTCTCGGCCTCACCACCGAGGAGTCCCTGGAAGGGTTCGGCAAGGCGCTGCGCCTCGGGGTGAGCACCCTGGAGCTGGACACGCAGATCACCAAGGACCGCAAGGTCGTCGTCAACCACGACCGGCAGATCAGCGCCGTCAAGTGCGCCGACACCGGGCCGGTGGTGCCGGGCGACCCGATGTACCCGTACGTCGGGAAGTACATCAAGGACCTGACACTCGCGCAGATCAAGACGATGGACTGCGGGTACCGGCAGTTGCCCGGTTTCCCCGAGCAGGAGCAGGTCAAGGGCTTCCGGATGGTGGAGCTGAAGGACGTGCTGAACCTGGTCAAGCGCTACCGGGCCCGGCAGGTCAAGCTCGACATCGAGACCAAGGTGGAAGCCGGAGCGCCCGAACAGACCGCGCCGCGCGAGCTGTTCGTGCGCCGCGTGTACGAGGAGATCCACCGCTCGGGCATCGAACGGCAGGTCACCGTCGAGTCCTTCGACTGGGGCGCGCTGAAGACCATGCACCGGTTCGCGCCGTCGTACCCGCTGGTGGCGCTGACCAACTACGACTTCCTGCAGGTGGGCGAGCCGGGCGCGTCACCGTGGCTCGGCGGTGTCGACGCCGACGACTACGACGGCGACTTCGTGAAGGCCGCCGCCGCTGCCGTCCCCGGCCTCACCACGCTCTCCCCCAACTACGGCTTCCCGCAGAACGGCACGGTCGCCGACCCGGGCTTCCGCTTCTACCCCGACGCGCGGATGGTGGCCGAGGCGCACCGGCGCGGCCTGAAGGTCGTCCCGTGGACCTGCGACGACCCCGCGACGCTGGAGGCGCTGATGGACCTGGGGGTCGACGGGGTCATCACCGACTACCCGGACCGCGTCCGGGCCCTGATGGACGAGCGCGGCATGCCCCTGCCGAGGGCCTACCCCGGCCCCCGGCAGTGACGCGGTTCCTCGCTCAGGCGGGGCGTTCGCCCCGCCGGTGGGGGTGGGACGGGTAGACGCCGAGGACACGCACCTCGGAGGAGAAGAAGCGCAGCTCCTGGAGGGCGAGCGCCACGTTGGGCTCGTCTGGGTGGCCCTCGATCTCGACGTAGAAGCGGCTGGGGTTGAGCCCGGCGCCCATCTGGTAGCTCTCGATCTTGGTGAGGTTCACGCCGCTGCTGGCGAACCCGCCGAGCGCCTTGTAGAGGGCGCTCGGAATGTTGCGCACGCAGAAGAACAGGCTGGTCACCGTGGGCCCGTCCGTGCCCGGCCAGGGGCCCTGCTCCCGGGAGAGCACCACGAACCGCGTCGTGTTGTCCGGGTCGTCCTCGACCCCCGCACGCAGCACGTCGAGCCCGTACAGTCCGGCGGCGGCGGGCGGGGCGAGCGCCGCGTGCCGCGGGTCGCCCAGCTCGGCCACCTCACGCGCCGAACCCGCCGTGTCGTCGCTGACCAGCGTGCGCCAGCCGCCCTCGCGCAGCAGCTTGCGGCACTGCCCGAGCGCGTGCACATGGCTGCGCACGCACTCCACCTGATCGAGGGAGGCGCCGGGGACACCCATCAGGTCGAAGCGGATGGCCAGGAAGTACTCGCCGACGATGAACAGTCCCGATTCCGGCAGCAGGTGGTGCACGTCCGCCACCCGGCCCGCCGCGGAGTTGTCGACCGGGATCACCGCCACATCGGCCGTGCCCAGCGTCACCGCGTCCAGTGCCTGCTCGAAACCCGTGCAGGGCAGCTCGCCGCCGTCCGGGAACAGCGCCTGGGCGGCGGTCGCCGAGTTCGAGCCGCGCTCACCCTGATATGCGACGGTCGTCACCGTGTATCGCCTTCCACCGTGGGGGTCCTCTCGTCGGGCGGCAGCAGGTCCACCGCGTACCGCATGTACTGCAGTATCGGGGTGCTGTCGTCCACCAGGGAAATCAGGGGGTCCTGCGCCGCGCTCCCCCGGCAGGCCAGACCGTGCTCGTACGCCGCCGAGACCACCTGGTGCACCAGCCGGCCCGCCCGCCGGACCTGCTCGGCGAGCACCGCCTCGGCGGCCGGCCGGGCCCCCGCCGCCGTCCGGGAGACCCCGTGCAGCCGCGCCGCCAGGCTCAGCCGCTCGTCGTGCAGTGCGGCGGCCAGCTCGGCCGCCGCCTCGACGGGCGACACGGCGGGTGACCGGACGGCGCGGGGGGGTGCCGAGCGCGGCCAGGGCGCCGGTCAGCCGCCGCACGGCGCCGAACGCCATGCCCGCCACCGCCGCCCAGACGAACACCGCGTCCCCGGCCCCCAGCGGGGTGCCGGACGAGCTGGTGGCGAACCCGCCCGGCACGTACACGTCCGCCAGCCGGAACACCGCCCCGGACCCGTCCGTCCCCCTGTCCGCACTTCCGGCCGTACCTCCGGACGCACCGCCGTCCCCAGCCCCGGACGCACGGCCGTCCCCAGCGGCGCGGGCGTCGCGCGACGGCCCGGGCAGTACCTTCGACGACACCACGAACACGTCCAGGTCGCCCACCCCGGAACTCTCCCCGGGCCCGTGGGGGTGCTCGGCCAGCCGCAGCGCCAGCCACTGACCGCCCGTCGCCCCCTCAGCCCTCGCCGCCGGCAGCAGCCGAAACTGCCCCGACACCGAGAACCCGCCCGCGATCCCGCGCACGAGCGGAGCGGCGCCGGACGGATCCCAGGGGACGGCCGCGCCGAGCGGTGCGGACCAGTTCCACACGGAGGTGAACGACTCCCACGCCGCCGACGCGTCGGAGTACCCGTCCCGCTCGTAGGAACCAAGCACCCGCACCGGATCGGCGTGCGGTCCGACGATCCCCAGGTAACCGCCCCGCACGTCGGTCGTCCCCCGCCTGGGCGACCCGCTCACCGGCCTCGTGCTCGTACGCGTACTCGTGTCCGTACGCGGCCGTGTGGACGACGTTGTCCAGTTCCGCACCGCGCGCGAACCGGTGCGGCTGCCGCCGCAGGAAGTCCACGCTCATCTGCGGGAACGCGTCGGTGAAGGCGGCCACGTGCGGAGTGACGAGGGCGCCGGGCAGGTCCCACAGGGGATGGCCCGCGGGCAGCGGCTCGGGGTCGGTCACGTCGAGGACGACCCGCAGCCGGCCGCCGCGCACCTCGCGCACCGCGGCGGCGGTGTCCAGCAGTTCCCCGCGGGCGACGTTCACCAGGAACGCGCCGTCCTTCAGCCGTGCCGGCTCCGCCGCGCCGAACATGCCGCGGGTGGCCTCGGTCAGCGGGGCGCACAGCACCACCGCGTCGGCCGTGGGCAGCAGCGCGGGCAGTTCCGCCGCGCCGTGCACGCGGCCCGCCGGGGTCGTACGCCCTGTCCTGGCCACGAGGACGACCTCGCAGCCGAACACGCCGTGCCGTGCCGCCACGGCCGCGCCCACGGCGCCGTAGCCGACCACCACGACCCGTTTGCCGACCAGCGTGGTACCGGTGTTCGGGCGCCATTCCCCGGCCGCCTGCCGGCGGGCGTAGTGGTCGAGGCCCCGGCCGAGGGCCAGCAGCAGGCTGACGGCCAGTTCCGCGGTTGCCTCGCGGTGCACTCCGCGGGCGGTCGCCAGCCGGGCGCCGGGCGGCAGCAGGTCGAGCAGCGGCATCATGTGGTCGTATCCGGAGCTGAGGAGCTGGACGACCTCGACGTTGACCGCCCGGGGCAGCAGGTGCGCGAAGACGCGTTCCGCCCCGGGTGCCGGGGGCCCGGCCAGGAAGCGCACCTCGCGCGGGTCGCCGGGCAGCGAGGCCGTACCGTCCCAGTAGCGGTAGGAGAGTCCGTCCGGCAGGCGCGGGACTCGTTCCGGTCGGTACGGGAGCCACACCGTCTTGCCGTCGTTCATCGTGCCTCAGCCTCTTCCGCGTCCCGCCGCGCCACACGGGCGCGGAACCGTCCGGTCACGTCCGTGAGAACACGTGTGCATGTACTCATTTCGCCAACGTGTGCAAGTCGGCCGAAAGTTCACGTGAGGTACGGCACACCCCTTGTCGGACTCCCGGTGAACCTCCTCGCCATGCCGCCGCGTGTACGGAGCGGGGGAAGGGTGGGTGCGGTCACCCACGACGACATCGCGCACGAGGAAAATGACGTGAACCCACCAGCGACCGGACGGCAGACCCCCGCCGCCGGCCTCTCCGCCCTGCGAGCCGCCGTCACGGGGCCGGTGCTCACACCCGACGACTCGGCGTACGCGACGCAGTGCACCGGCCACAACCTGCTGCACGCAGGCCGGCCGTCGGTCGTCGTCTGCGCCACCTGCCAGGAGGACATGGTCGCCGCCGTACGGTTCGCGGCGCGGCACGGCATGCCCGTCGCGGTGCGCAACGCCGGGCACCGGATGGTCCTGCCGGACGTCGGCGACTGGCTGCTGATCAGCCTGCGCCGCATGCCCGACGTCGTCGTGGACGCCGGGCGCCGTACCGTCACCGTGGGCCCAGGCGCCCGCTGGGACCACGTGCTCACCGAGACGGCCCGGCACGGCCTCGCGCCCGTCTGCGGTTCGGCTCCCGCGTCGGGGTGATCGGCTGCACGCTGGGCGGCGGGATCGGCCCGCTGCTGAGCCGGACGTACGGGTACGCCGCCGACCACGTACGCCGGATGGAGGTCGTCACGGCGGACGGCACCGTCCGGGAGGTCGCGCCGGACAGCGAACCGGACCTCTTCCGGGCGCTCCTGGGCTGCAAGGGCAACTTCGGCGTGGTCACCCGCATGGAGTTCGACGTCTTCCCCGTCAGCCGCTTCTTCGGCGGCGGGCTGTGGTTCCGCGGGGAGGACATGGCCCACGTGCCGGGTGTGTGGCGGAGCTGGCTCGAAGGGCTGGACGAGCGCACCACCACCTCCGTCGCCGTGCAGCGTCTGCCCCCCCGTCCCCGGCCTCCCGCCCGGGCTGCGCGGCGCGTTCGTCCTGCACGTGCGCGTGGGCCACCTCGGACCGGCCGCCGAGGGCGAGCAGCTGGTCACCCCGCTCCGGGCCGCCGCCCCGCTCCTGCTGGACACCGTCGCGGAGCGGCCCTGCGAGCAGGTGGGCGACATCCACGTGGATCCGGTGCGAGCCGCGTACGTCACGGAGACCACCGTGGGCCTGCGGGAGTTGACCGCCGACACCCTCGCCGCGTTCGTGGAACTCACCGGCCCGGAATCCGGCTGCCCTCTCGCCTCCGTCGAGATACGCGCCTTGGGCGGTGCCCTGGACCGGGAACCGCCGGTCCCCAACTCTGTGCCGTCACGGGGCATTCCGTTCGTGACGTTCGCCGTGGGCGTGGCGGGGCCGTCCGGGGCGGGCCTGATGGCCGGGCACCTCGCCGCGTACGCCAAGGGGATGGCCGCTTGGGGGGACGACCGGAGCATCATGAACTTCCTCGCCCCGGACGCGGAGCGTGAGGAGGCGGACGTACGCGCGCTGTTCGGCGGCCAGCGGTACGACCGCCTGGCGGCGGTCAAACGTCGCTACGACCCGAGGAACATGTTCCGCCTCAACCACAACGTCCGCCCCGCCTGAGACGGGGGACCGGTGTCCGCCCGCGTGGGACGGGGGACCTGTGTCCGCCCCACGTGAGACGGCCGACCGGTGTCAGCCCGCGTGGGACTGGGGTCCGACGTCCGGCCCTCGTGAAGCCGGCGTAGCGCCGTCCGCCCCGCGTGAGACGGCGGTCAGGCAGCGGGAGTGAACGCCCCCGGGCCGCTCGGCATGCCCAGCCTGCCGACCCGTTGTGCCCGCCGCGTGGTGGGTGTGCCCGGCCGCAGGCGCAGGCGCAGTGCGCGGCAGCCGCGGCGCGCGGGCCCGCCGCCGGCCCCGCTCCCCCGCGTCAGGCCTCCGTGCGCCGCGGCAGCCGCCAGTTGGGCCGCGGGAAGTGGCAGGTGTAACCGTCCGGGTAGCGCTGGAGGTAGTCCTGGTGCTCCGGCTCGGCCTCCCAGAAGGGACCCGCGGGCACGACCTCGGTCACCACCGGACCCGGCCACAGCCCCGACGCGTTCACGTCGGCGATGGTGTCCTCGGCGACCCGCCGCTGCTCCTCGTCGAGGTAGAAGATGGCGGAGCGGTAGCTGTCGCCGATGTCGTTGCCCTGGCGGTTCTTCGTCGTCGGGTCGTGGATCTGGAAGAAGAACTCCAGGATGGCGCGGTAGTCGGTCGCGGTCGGATCGAACGTGATCTCGATCGACTCGGCGTGGCCGTCGTGGCGGCGGTAGGTCGGGTTCGCCAGCTCACCTCCGCTGTATCCGACGCGCGTGCCCACCACGCCCGGGAGGTTCCGGATCAGCTCCTCCATGCCCCAGAAGCAGCCTCCGGCCAGCAGGGCCCTCTCCTCGACGTCTGTCATGACATCTCGCCTTTCTTTCCACATCTCTTCGTCTCGAACAGCCTCGCACATGGCCCACGCCCGCTCACACCGCTGGTGAGTGGCACGGAGGCCCAAACATGTCACCAGTTCAGAAGGTGACGGTATCATGTCAGGCTTAGGTGTCACCAGTCAATAAGGTGACGCTTGGTCCCTGTCGCTGTTGCGACATGTCCCACCTGTGCCAAGGGAAGCCAGTGACAGCCGCCGCACAGCCATCGGATTCTGTCCAGCGCGTGAACTCCGCTCACCCCCCGAGGGAAGGCATGGCACCGATGAGACAGATCCGCCTGATGGCGGCGACCGCCGCGGGCTTCGCCCTGGCCGCAGGAGCCGTGACGCCGGTTTCCGCCACGCCCGGCGCGCGGCCGGCGGGCACACCACGGGCGCACCCGCCGGCCGCGTCCGCGAACAGCGCGGCGACGGTCCGCCTGATCACGGGTGACAGCGTCACCGTGGCGAGAGGACCCGACGGCCACCAGGCCGCCACCGTACGGCCCGGTCCCGGACGCGGGAGCATCGTCTTCCAGACGTTCGAACAGGACGGGCACATCTCGGTGTTGCCGTCCGACGCGCAACCCCTCGTCTCCGCGGGGCGGTTGGACAAGTCACTGTTCGACGTCACCGCCCTCCTCGCGCAGAAGTACGACACCGCCCACACGGACACCCTCCCCCTGCTGGTCAGCGCCTCCGGCGGCGCGGCGGGCCCGGCCGAACGCAGGCTCACCGCGTTCGCCGAGGAGTCCAAGCAGCCGAACAGGCCGGAGAATTCCCCGAACTCCCCGGACCTCCCGAAGTCCGGGGTGAACGAGAAGCCCGAGAAGCCCGCCCCCACCCCCGCCCTGGCCAGCATCCACGCCCGCGCTCTGCGTGTCGCGCAGGGCGACCTCGGCCGCTTCTGGGACGAACTGGCCCCGCCCTCGGCCTCGGTCGAGGGCACGTCGCGGACTTCTTCCGCGCTCGCCGCCGTCCCCCGCGTGTGGCTGGACGGCCGGGTCCACGCCGTACTCGACCGCAGCACCGCCCAGATCAACGCGCCCGCCGTCTGGCAGAAGGGCGACCGCGGCGACGGCGTCAAGGTCGCCGTGCTCGACACCGGCGCCGACCAGTCCCATCCCGACCTGGCCGGACGGATCTCGAAAGCCGAGGACTTCTCCGGCAGTTCGGGCACCGGTGACGTCTTCGGGCACGGCACGCACGTCGCGTCCATCGTCGGCGGCAGCGGCGCGGCCTCCGACGGCACCCGCAAGGGCGTGGCACCCGCGGCCGACCTGCTGATCGGCAAGGTCCTCGGCGACGACGGGTTCGGCACCGAGTCACAGGTGATCGCCGGCATGGAGTGGGCCGCCGCCCAGGGTGCCAAGGTCGTCAACATGAGCCTCGGTTCCGAGGAGGCCAGTGACGGCACGGACGCCATGAGCCTGGCGCTGAACGAACTGAGCCGCAGCACCGGCACGTTGTTCGTGGCCGCCGCGGGCAACAGCGGCGAGAACGGCGAGATCACGGTCGGCTCCCCCGGCGCGGCCGACGCCGCCCTCACCGTCGGTGCCGTGGACCGCGACGACTCACTGGCCGGCTTCTCCAGCCGCGGCCCGCGGGCCGGTGACGGCGCCGTCAAGCCGGACGTGACCGCGCCGGGCGTCGGCATCGTGGCGGCCCGGGCGTCGGGCACCACCATGGGCGACCCGGTCGACCGGTACTACACGGCCGCCTCCGGCACTTCGATGGCCACCCCGCACGTGGCCGGGGCCGCCGCCCTGGTCGCCCAGCGGCACCCCGACTGGACCGGTACGCAGCTCAAGGACGCCCTGATCAGCACCGCCCGTACGATCGAAGGGCAGAAGACCACCGAACAGGGCGGCGGCCGCATCGACGCCGCCGCCGCGGCCCTCGGCCCGGTCACCGCGACGGGCAGCGTCACCCTCGGGTCCTTCCAGCCCGGGGACGGCCCCCGCACCGCCACCCTGCACTACACCAACACCTCCGGCACGGACGTCGCCCTCGCCCTTTCCCCGCACCTGACCGACGTGCACGGCCGTTCCGTGCCGCCCGCCGCGCTCGGCCTCGCGGCCTCGGTGCGCGTGCCCGCGCACGCGACGGCGGACGTCCCCCTGACCGTGCGCCCCGCGAAGGCTCCCCGGGGCACCTACTACGGCTACGTCACCGGCACCGCCGCCGGCGCCTCCGCGCCCACCGTCCACACCACCCTCGACCTGACCGTGCACGGCCCCGTGCACCGGCTCACGGTGGTGTCGTACGACGAGAAGGGCGACCGCGTCCCCCTCCAGCCGGTCATCTGGGGCCCTGGCGGGTTCGTGCCGTACACGGACTCCGAGCACGCGGTCGCCGAGGTGGAGGAAGGCACGTACCAGGTCAGCCACACCTTCACGGTCACCGCGCACGACGGCGAGGAAATGCGCGAGGTCGTGCTCCCCGAGGTGAAGGTCACCAAGGACACGACCGTCACCGTGGACGCCCGCGCCACCACGCCCGTCGAGATCCGCACCCCGAGGCCCGCCGAGCAGCGCGGCGCGATCAGCTTCCAGACGTACCGCGAGATCGACGGCCGCAGCCTCACCCAGGGCACGATGTACTTCGACATCGCCAAGCGCGTCTACGCCAGCCCCACTCCCCCGGTCCAGGACGGCAGGTTCGAGTTCGCCTCCCGCTGGCAGCTCGTCGCCCCCCTGCTGGACGCACGGGCCGCCGGGATGCCCGGCAGGCTGGACGCCTACTACATGCCCGCCTCCCCGCTGTTCGACGAGCGCGGTGCCGCCCTGACCGCCGTCGACGCGGGCGATGCCGCGGCCCCCGCATTCGCCCGGGTCCGTGGCCGGATCGCCGTCCTCACCAACACCACGTTCGTGAGTGAACCCGCCGTCATCGCGCAGGCCGCGGCGGCGGGCGCCAAGGCGGTGCTCCTGGTCGACTCGTCGGACACCGCCTGGACCCGCTGGCGGCCGGACGGCGACCGCTGGGCCGTGCCGACCATCCGTATCGGCGCCTCCGCCGGAGCCCAGCTGCTGCGGCTCGTCCACCGGCAGACCGAACGCATGACCTTCCACGGCACCGCCCGCAGCCCCTACCTCTACGACGTGATGCAGGTCAGCAGGCAGAGCATCCCGCGCCACATCGTCCACACCGTCTCCGACCGCACCAGCGCCGCCGTCCGCACGACGTACGCGGACACCGGCGGCCCCGGCTGGATCTCCGAACAGCGCTTCGCCCGGCGCCCGTACCAGCGGACGTCCTGGAACCAGTACAACCGCTACGTGCCCACCGGCTTCACCCGCACCGAGTACGTCAGCGCCGATGACACCGTCTGGCAGCACCTGGTGCACCACACCACGGCCTTCGACCCGGACCAGGCGCTGGCCGTGGGCCTGCGGGACGATCCGCGCACCTACCGGGCGGGCACCCGCGACACGGAGACCTGGCAGGGCGCCGTTGTGCGCCCGTCGATCCCGGCCGGCACCACGACGCCGACGGTACGGTCGGGCGACGTACTGCACCTGTGGATACCGGAGTTCACGGACTCCCAGCCCGGTCACTGGTCGCGACTGGTGGAGGGCGGCGGAGACATCGGCCTCTCCGGCGCCTCCGGAACCACCGGCACCACCGGAACCACCGGCACCACCGGCACCACCGGCACCACCGGAACCACCGGCAGCCCCGATACCAGCCAGGCAGCGGCGGGTGACACGAGCACGGCGGTGCTGTACCGCAACGGGAAGAAGTACGCGGACCTGGGCACCGCCTGGGTCGACGCCGAGGTCCCCGCGGACAAGGCCGGCTACCGCCTGGACATGACCACCTCCCGCACCTCGTCCACCTGGCGCTACGCCACCGCCACCAGCACCTCGTGGTCGTTCCGCTCGCAGCACACCGAACAGGCCGTGGCGCTGCCCCTGCTGCAACTCGACTACGACATACCGGTCGACGCGCGGAACACGGTCAGGACCGCGGGGCCGTACGGCGTCGGCGTCACCGTCCGCGCCCAGGACGGCGCACCCGTCCCGCACGGCGTCACCGTCCGGGTCGAGACCTCCTGCGACGACGGACACACCTGGCGCACGGCCCGACCCGGCCACCGCACCGGCAACACCTTCCGGGCCACCGTCGCCCGCACCGGTGGCCACGGCACCGCCTACGTGACCCTCCGCGTCACGGCCGAGGACGCCGCGGGCAACCGCGTCCAGCAGACCGTCCAACGCGCCTGGGCCCAGCACCGGTAGGGCATTCAGGCACTGTCACGGGCACGGAGGGGCGAGCGGTCATCCGACCGCTCGCCCTTGCGTCACCCTTCACACCTCTTTGTGACGATCGTCCCCATCCCCCCTTGCCATACAGTCTTCAACCAGCACCAACGGCAAGTGGGGAGGACGTGCGGGATGCTGGAAGCCGCTGGAGTCTCACAAGTGCAGGAATCCGTCTACCGCGTGCTCGTGATGTCCGACCGGGCCACGGTCGACGACATCGCCCGGCGCACCACCCTGACCCACGCCGACACCGCCCGCATCCTCGACGCCCTGGTCGCGCTGGGCCTGGCCACCCCCGCCGACGGCTCCCCGCGGCTGTACCGCGCCGTGCCCCCGGACGTGGCCCTCCTCCCCCGCATCAAGAAGAACGCGGAGGCCCTCGATCTCGCCCGGACGGAAGCCGCCCGGCTGATCGAGACGCACCGCGAGACGGTACGCCGCCACGACGCGGGGCAACTGCTCGAAGTCATCACCGGGGCCGAGGCACTGCGCCAGCACCTCAAGCAGATCCAGACCAACACGCGCGAGGAGATGCTCTGGTTCTGCAAGGCCCAGTACGTGGCCATGCCGTCCGGCACCAACGCGGAGGAGTACGAGGCCCTGGCCCGGGGCGTGCGCTACCGCGTCCTGTACGAGCAGGCGTTCTTCGACGACGACGGCGCCGTGGACAACGTTGCCACGGGCATGCGAGCAGGAGAGATCGCACGTTCCGTCCCCACCCTCCCGCTGCGCCTCGCCGTCGCCGACCGCTCGGTCGCCCTCTTCCCGCTGGTCCCCGGCGGCCCCCACGGCAGCCCCGACGAGCCGACCACCGCGCTGGTGCGCGACAGCAACCTGCTGAGCGCCCTGGTGGCACTGTTCGAGAGCTACTGGGAGAACGCCGTCCCCCTGCACCTCACGGCCACCGAGGGCGCCTCCCCCGCCCTGGACGCGGAGGACCCGGACACGCGCACCCACCTGTCACCGACCGACAGCAAGCTCCTGTCCCTGCTCGTCGCGGGAGTCGCCGACAAGGCGATCGCCTCCCACCTGGGCCTGAGCCGGAGGACCGTCCAGCGCCGCATCCAGGGCCTGATGGAACGCGCCGGGGCCGGGACGCGGATGCAGCTCGCCTGGCAGGCCGCCCGGCGCGAGTGGCTGTGAAATACATGTTTTCGGGGTGTGTCAGTGCCAGCGGCATCGCTCACCAGCGGAAAAGAGGCCCTCAAATGAATACCTACAGAGCGGACCTGACATCCATGCGGGGAAACATGTGTTGTGGCCCCAATCGTGCTGCCCCCACATGACCAGGCCACCACAGCCCACACCTGGACCACACGTTGCCGGATTCAGATGTGTGAGTGTGCGACCAGAAATGGAAGACCTCCCATGTCAAGAGCCCGCCATTTCGCGCTGGGTTCAGCGCTGAGCACGACCGCAGCCGTGCTCAGCGTCTCCGCCTGCGGCACCGTGAGCGCGTACGCGGCGAGCCCGCAGGCCTCCGGCACCCAGCAGGGCGCTTTCCACCCCAATCCGAACGCGGCCGGCAGCAGGGTCGACTCCCCCTGCCGGTTCTCCGTGAACGGCCAGGAGTGGCTGCCGAGCAGCGAGGCGCGGAAGCTCAGCCTGACCTCCGCCGCCGACGGCAAACTTCACATCGGGGTTCGCGCGGGCAAGTGGGACAACTGCACAGTCTCCTTGGCCGCGTACCTGACTCACGGCCCCTCCTGGCAGACCTCCGGCAAGCAGGAGTTCCTCGACTTCGACACCGTCAAGGTCTCCCACGGCGCCACCGGGCATCTGGCGATCACGGCCCCCGGCAAGGACTGCTTCACCCAGGTCGACCTCTACCGGGGCGACGTCAAGCACGACGGAAAGACCGCCGATCTGCCGGAGGGCCCCGACCACCCGGTGTTCACGGGGAACCTCATCGCGGCCTGGCAGGGCGGGACCACGGTGTGCCACGTCCCGCAGACCCCCTCCACCCCTCCGCCCGTTCCTTCGAAGCCCACCCCGCCCGCCGAGTCGACGACGCCACCCGCCGAGGCGACGCCGCCCGCGACTCCGGCCCCCACCGCCTCCCGGCCCTCGGCCCCGGGCACCCCCAAGCCGTCGGCCTCGGCGCCGTCCGCCCCGCCCGCCTCCCCGGCTACCTCTCCGGCCGCGGCCGTACCGGTCACCGCCACCGCCCGGCCGAGCCGGTCGAGTGGTTCGTCCACGCCCCTCGCCGAGACGGGCAGCGGCAACGCCGTGCCGCTCACAGTGGGCGCGGCGGTTCTGGTGGCGTTGGGCGCCGGTGCGTTCGTGGTCGCCCGGCGGCGACGGTCAGCACAGAAGGGCTGACGAGACACACGTTTCCGCGACCAGGTGAAGTCTCGTGTGAATCCGGGTTCCGACTTACCATGGATAGCGGCAAAGGCGGAACCGGGCTGCGGCCGAAACGTTCCCGCCCGAGCGGGCCCGCCACGGGCAAGGTTGGCTGGGTCTCGGCTTAGACGAAGGAAAGTACATGGCAAGCGGCACCGTGAAGTGGTTCAACTCCGAAAAGGGCTTCGGTTTCATCGCCCAGGACGGCGGACCTGACGTCTTCGCGCACTATTCCAACATCGCGGGCAACGGCTACCGCGAGCTGGTCGAGGGCGAGCACGTCACTTTTGACGTCACCCAGGGCCAGAAGGGCCCGCAGGCAGAGAACATCGTCCGCGGCTGACCGTTCGCGCGAACAGGGCTCTGTCCCGGAGAATCGTTCTGAGCGAAGAATCGAACAGTTCGAACAAGCTCCGGAACATTGACCAGACAGCAGGAAAGACGTCCTGCGGATCGCACCTCATGTACGTCACGTCAATGAGGGACGATCCGCAGGACGTCTTCTGTTTCCCGGGGGGCCTGCTTCCCACCGGGACTGCCTTCCGGAGAGGCCCCTCCAAAGCGGCCTATCTTGGAGGGGCCGGACCTCTGGAAGAGCCGGACCTCCCGACGGTCGGTCCTCCGTACGGACGATCCTCCGGACGGGCGGGATCAGGTCGCGCGGCGGAGCGGAACGACGACCCGCTCTCCCAGCCGACCCGGAACGATCCGGTAGTACTTGATGTGACCGATCTTCTCGGTCTCTTCCAGCCAGCCCAGACCGATCACCTGCTTACGCGTCCGCGAGAACACGGGCGGCGCCATCCCCACCAGCTGCGCCAGCTGCGCCGCGGTCTCCAGTACGGCACCGGAGCGGTCCGTCGGGTGCAGGGCATACAGCATGACGACGAGACGCTGGTTGGCGGTCATGCCGGCCGTTGCCTCCAGCAGCTTGAGGTTCTGCTGCTTGTCGTCACTGGTCACTTTGCCTCCCACCGTGCTGGAGTGTTCTCGTCGAAGCCCGGGATGTCCGGCGGATTGCACGTCCTCACCGCTTCACGCTGCTCCAGCCCTGTTCCATGGAAGGCAATGTACGGGCTGATGCGGTAGAAGTTGTAGTTGCCGATGCGCCCTCGGACGATCAGAACCCGATGCTTGGCCAACTTTCTGTTGATCTTCCCGACCGCGTCCGTCGACATCCCCACCCGCTTGGCGATGTCCGCTCCCGTGGCCCGCAGCGGCTCCATGCCCTCGGGCGACACACCGATCCACCACAGAACGAGGAACTTCTGACTGGGCGTGAAGGCCTTTGACTCCGTGATGGCCTCCACCCGCGCCTTGTCCACCTGTGTATGCCTGCCGGAGAAGGCATAAGGCGCGTAGGGGACCGGCTCGCCGGTGTCGGCGTCGACCAGTCTGCGTACTGCTCCCAACAGGCCCTCCATGCGTGGGGCATTGATGCTGTGTTCATCCAGGGCGACCCTCAGGCCGACCATATGAACCTAACGTACATGAGCAGGAAGTCAATCAACTCCGCTCGTCGACCGTGTCGCTTGTCCTCCACACAGGGCATCACCGCTCCACCCCCTGGCCCTCTCCCGACCGAGAGATGTACGTGACGTCAATCTGCCGCTGTTCTGGAACAGCGGTGCTCAGTTCCCTCAGACGTGGTGGCAGTTCCAGGGAACCGTGTGCCAGATCGACGGACAGCGGTAGCGGATCAAGGAAACCGGGTGATCAGTCCGAGGAAACCGGGTGCCCGGTTCTCTCAGCCGCCCACGGCGATCGACCGAACTGCCTGCCAGTCCCCAGGATCTTGGTCAGGCTCTGCATTTCCGCAGGTCAGAGGCGGTTTTTGCGGAAGACGCTCTCTTACTTCGTCCAACGCGCCGTGGGCCCACCGTCTGACTTCACCTCACCGGCACTGATGCGAACCCCACTGTTCCTGTACCACGGAAAGTCAGCCACTACGCCCCCGCGGCCGACGACTCAGGCGCGCGTGTGCCTCCAGCAACCCCGGAGGAGGCTCAGCCACGCCTTTGGAGGAACTGCCCTGACGCACCTGCACCGGCCGGAGCACCCCGGCCACGATGGTGCTGGCGCATGGTCCGGGCAGCTTCGTGGAGAGCCCCGGACGAAGAGACGGCCCCCGCCCGAGAGATGGCCCACGTCTCGGAGACGGCTGCCGCTCCCCTCCCCTATTACGCCGTAATAAGGCCGTCCCCCTATTACGGCGTAATAGGGGGACGGCCTGTGCGACGGTC
This sequence comes from Streptomyces sp. NPDC021356, assembly GCF_040641015.1. Lineage (NCBI taxonomy): Bacteria > Bacillati > Actinomycetota > Actinomycetes > Kitasatosporales > Streptomycetaceae > Streptomyces > Streptomyces sp. NPDC021356. Next base: position 42,301 of record NZ_JBFACU010000011.1, read on the forward strand.
TGCGCTCAGCGGGTGCTGCTGGGGGACTCCAGACGCTCCTGCTGATGCTTGTTGAGGATGACCAGCATCCGGTCGAACTCCGTGACATTCATCTTGCGGATGAGGTGCATGGCGAGGAAGGCGCCGTTGTCGTAGGGCAGACGGCGGGCCGCGGACCCGTTGACATCGGTGAGGTCCTGGTCCGGAACGGAAGCCCGGTTGGACCGGGGCTCGGGCACGGTCTCCGGAGCGGGAGTGGACTGTACGGCCACCGACGGAACGGCCTCGTCCGGCTCGACCGACCGGCCTGACTCATCCGGCACATCGAACTCGTCAGGCTCGTCTGCCTCGTCCGGCTCTCCCCCGTCGACTGGGGCGGCCTCGTACTGTTCCTCCAGGGCCTGCAGGCTCTCCGGAGTCTCCGGGTTTTCCGAGCCCGCTACGCTCTCCGGTTCCTCAACCTCGTACCCTCCCATCCCTTCGTCCGCCTCCGGGCCGGGGACCGCCGGGGCTACCGGCGGTGCCGGGGTCATCGCGGCGGCGGCTGCCGCCTTCCGGTCCGCTTCCCTGCGAAGCCGCTCGGCCTTCAGCTCCTCCAGGGCGGCTTCCTGCCGCTCCTGCGGTTCCTTGGCCACGGCCCGGAGCAGTTCGACGGGCTCCGCACCGACCGCTGCCTGGAGTTGGGGGGACAGGTTCAGCAGCGCGAGACGCTGGGACACCCAGCCCTGGGACTTGCGCAGCCGCTTGGCGAGCTTGACCTGCGAGCCGTGGATGGCGAGGAGCCGTTGCAGTGCGCGAGCCTCGTCGAGCGGATCCAGGTCGTTGCGGTGGATGTTGGCGACGAGCGCGGATTCGAGGATGGCATCGCCGTCACTCCCCTGCTCGTCGTCGACCATCACATGGAGATGGGTGAGTCCTGCCTCCCGGGCGGCGGCCAGGCGGCTGCTGCCGTCGACGACGACGTGCGTCGTGTCGGGCTCCAGGTCCTTCTCACGGTCCGGGTTGGCTTTGAGGTAGGCATCGCGGTTCATGACCGTGATGGCCTGCTTCTGACCGTGCTCCTGGAGACTGCCTGCGAGTTCGCTCAGATCACCGAGGGTGGTGCGCGGGTTCTCGGGGTTGGGGCTGATGCGTGCCACGGGCAGACGGGCCGGCGGGGAAACCCCCTCGGTGGGGACGCCGGTGGCCGCGCCGATCGCGGCACGCCGGGCACTGACCGGCCGGGCGCCTCCTCCGAAACGTCCCGCTCCGAGCTGATCGGCCTTGCTCATGAGATCTCCCGTGCCAGGGCCCGCATGCCGATGGCCTGCTGCGAGGAGGGGGCGTAACTGAGCAGGGGCTGCTTCATGCGCACTGCTTCCTTCTGTTCCTTCAGGTCGCTGATGAGACCGACGACCCGCGGATCCTTTATGTCGATCCAGCCCTGGAGCGAGGAGGTGGCGATGTAGCCACGGCGGCCGTCGTAGAGGTTGACGACGATCCCCAGGTAGTCGATGTCGAGACCGAGGTCGTTGCGGAGGTCCTCGATCTGGTTGGTGAGCAGGTCGTAGGCGTCGGCGGAACTGTCCTCCGCCTGGACGACGATGAGCGCGCCGGACTGGCCGGGGCGCTCGCCGTCGCGGCGGCGTCCGTAGTAGGCCGCAGCGTCCATGCTGAGGCCGAGGCTCGGCGGGCAGTCGACGAGGATCACGTCGTAATCGGCTTCCAGCGGAGTCAGTGCTCGTTCCAGGGCGGCCTCCCGTGCGCGCACGGCGGACAGGCGCACGTCCAGGAGGAAGGCGTCATGGCAGGCGGGCAGCAGGTGCAGCCGACCGCCGAAGTGGTCCTCGTCGATGGAGACGATCAGTTCCCGCAGCTCGCCCTTGGGGTCGCCCGCCATGTGGTTGGTGAGGCTGTCACCGTTCATCGGGAGGGGCGCGGCCCCGAGCTGGTTGGTCAGGTGGCACTGGGGGTCGAAGTCGACCAGCAGGACGCGAAGACCGCGGCCGGGGAGCTTCTCGATGCCGAGCGGATCGCTGCTGCTGTCGGCCACGTCCCCGTCCTCGTCGCCCGCCCTGAGGGCGGCGGCCAGGGCTTTGGCGACGCGTACGGGATACAGGCGGTTGGAGTCCTCTGACAGTGCCTCACCCACACCGGCTGTGATGGCCGTCTTGCCCACGCCGCCCTTCTGGTTGCAGACGACGATGCGGCGGGTGATGTCCGGGCGCTGCACGTCGGGGGCCGGGTTCGTGTCGAGCCAGAGCTGGACGGACTGGGCGAGTCCCTGAATGAGGGAGACCCGGCGGTCCTCCGAGATCCCGCGGAACTCCTCCCACTGCCCGGGGGGCAGGAAGGTGGAGAAGGACTCGGCCCCGGCGGTGTCGACCGAGGCCGTCGCCGAGGCGAGGCCGCACCAGGCCGCGATGCCCTGCTCGACGGCGGTCTGGATCTCGATGCCGAGCTGAGCGGTTCTTACCTTGAGGTTCTGCCGGAGCCATCCCGGCAGTTTGGAGACGACCTTCACTCGGTCGTTCGAGGTGGCTGGCATACTCATGGCGCTACCTTACTAACGCCCTTGATCAACTGCACCACCGACACGTTAGTTAGTGCGACTTGGTGATGCGTCAGGCCGTGGCAGCCGGTCTCCCACCCCTATTACGGCGTAATAGCCGGGACCGGTTCGCACCGTCCGGACCCTCTCTTCCCCATGCTGCCTGCGGCCCACGACCCGGAACCTATTACGGCGTAATAGGTTCCGTCTTCGCCGCCTTGAGGAAGTCGGCAGCGGCGGTCAGCGCGAGACGTGCCCCATCGGTGAGGGCCGCGTTTCTGCCCGTCTGCCGTTCCTGCTTGGCCAGGGCACGAACGGCCGCGTCGAGGTAGCGGTGGAGGCTCACCATCTGGAGCGGGGTGCGGCAGTGCGGGAGCACCGCCGCGATCTCCTCGAACCAGTAGTCCGCGTCTTCGTCGAGCACCAGGCCGTCCCGCTGCTCCAGGAGACGGCCCGCGACAGGGACCAGGAGTTCGTGGCGTTTCTGCGCCTCCTCCTGGGCCCGGCGCTCCGCTGACTGTTCGAGGACGATCCGCCGTTCGGCTTTCAGTACGGCTTCCGGAGTGCGGCGTACCGGTTGGGCTTGCGGGGTCTCGTCGGTGAGCGTGCTCGCCCTCAGTCTCTTCGCCTTGTTGTAGGCCGCGCTCGGGGCGTTCACCGCCAGCGCCGGTGCCAACTGCTCCCAGTGGGCTCCTGCCTCCCGGGCATCGTCCACCGCCCGTGCCTGGTGGGATTCGCTCTGCTCTCGCAGGTACTCCCACAACTGGACCCGCTTCAGGGCCGCTGCCCGCCGGGCCTCCGGGGGCTGGGTGCGCAGCGCGTCCGTGTGCTTCTCCGCGTACAGCAGCGCTCCGTACAACTCGTCGTCGGCAGGCATGCGCTCGACGTCCGGATCCTCGGCGTTCTCATGGATCTGCCTCAGCTCCCCGACCAGAGCTACCGCATCCAGGGAACCGATCCGTACAGGCGCTTTGACCAGGGGTTTTGTGGGCCGGGTCGACTTCCGCACGCGCTTCGCCATGGAGAGATTGTGCCGTCTCCCCCCGTGATTCACAGAATGTGAAACAGCGTAGAAGCGCCTGAGTCCGCGGGCGAGGGGGCCGTACTCCGCGCAGTTACGCGGGGTCCCTCCGCCTCCTCACCGCTGAGCCGGCCTGACAGCTCCTGGAGAGCGGGTGGGAAGGGACTTGAGCCAGGGGCAGGGACCGAGCGGAGCCTATTACGGCGTAATAGCCAGAGCCCCTGGCAGGGACCCACCTCGTCCCGGAGGGTACGAAGGGACTCATGACAGGAAGACGCACGCAGGGACTGAAAGGTTCACCGCTCTTTCGGACGTTCCGGGGTGCGGGCAGGGACCAGGGACCTCCGGGCGGGTCGCCCGCGGAGGGACCAAGAGGGGGAGGGGCCGGACGGGAGGGGCTGAAGCAGTGCTGGTCCCTCTCGGTCCCTGAGCTTCAGTCCCTGGTGTTTTCGCAGGTCAGAGGGGTTCTGACCGTCCAGACAGGGACTGTAGGGACTTAAAGTCGCAATTATGACGTAGACAAGACATGTGATTCGTGTACGCGGGCGCGTATGTAACCCATATTCATGTACAGCTCATAATTGCCGAGTTCAGTCCCTACAGTCCCTGATGGGGAAGTCGTAAGCCTCTGACCTGCGAAAACGTCCAGGGACTCAACAGGGTCCCTGGACCCTGTCGGCCCCTGGACTTCGGTCCCTGGGGCGCTTCGGACCCTCCGGGCCGCCGGTACAGCCCTCTTTCAAGTGCTGGCTTATATGACAATCATCAGTCCCTTCAGCCCCTAGGGTGGGAACTGGCTGGTCCCTGCCCCGCCGAGAGGGACCGGACGTCTCCCGGTCGCAGGGACCGACGCAGGCCGGTGCGCACCGGAGACTCACCGCAGGAGGGACCCAGGGACTCAAGGGACCAGGAAAACTGATAGAAACGGCACGCGGCCCAGAACAGACCCACTTTTCGGACGATGAGCTCTAGACTCTTTTTCGCACTAGAGTCCCTTCGGTCCCTGATGGCGCGTCACTGCCAGCCAGGTGTCCGTGCAGTGAGCCAACGATGAGACGTGACGAGGACGATCCCCGTGCCGCGCGAAGGTGAGAACCGCGAAAGTGCAGCCCGAGTCGGGCCCGTGGCTCCGCATGCCGTCGCACGGTGGTGTGCCGCTCAGGGCTGGCCGGTCCACCCCCTGGCCCCCGGGCGCAAGACGCCCGCCGCGAACTGCCCTGACTGCCGCACGCACCGGCACGACCCCGCCGACTGCTCCTGCCTCCCCGCAGGCCGCCCCTGCCACGGCTTCCACGCGGCGACCACCGACCCGGACCGCATCGACCGCTGGTGGACCGAGAAGCCCTCGTCGGGCGTGGGCGTAGCCTGTGCCCCCGCACAGCTGGTGGTCATCGACATCGATGCCCACGCGGCCCCGGTGGCCGACCGCTCGCGCCTGCTGCCCGGCATCCCCATCCCCGAGCAGGTGAGCCTGGCCGGGCTGGCCTCCGGTTTCGACACGCTGGCGCTGCTGGCCGCCTACCGGGGAGAGCCCGACCCCGCCTCGGACGAGACGACGCTACGGGTCCGTACCCCTTCGGGGGGACTCCACGTCTGGTACCTCAACCCCGCCCCCTCGACCCGGTTCCGCTGCTCCACCGGGTCCGGGCGGAACGCGGCGCTGGCCTGGCAGGTCGACGTCCGTGCCGACGGCGGCTACATCGTGGCGCCCGGCACGCGGACCCCGCAGGGCGTCTACCGGGCCGAGGGCGCGGCCCGGCTCCCGGCGCCCCTGCCCGGCTGGCTCAGGGACGAACTCACCCGCACGGGACATGTCGTGGCTCCGCGGCCCGTCACGCCCTTCTCCGCGCCTTTCAGGCCCTTGCCTGAGGATTCCCCCTCCCAGAGGCCCGTAATCGCCTCAGAAGCCGCTCCAGCCCCTTCCAGGGCCCTCCGTCCGGGCCACGGCGTGGCTGGTGCGCTACGGATCCTGGATCCGCTGATCCAGCAGGTCGCCGGGTGCGCCGTGGCCCGGGAGGGGACGAGTTTCACCGAGAAGCTCAACCGGGCCGCCTACACCGCCGGAGGGCTTGTGGGCGCGGGGCACCTCGAACACGCGGACGTCCGGGACCGACTCGTCCGGGTCGCCCAGTACGCCCGTCCCTGGCAGCAGACCAGAAATGAAACGATCGTCGACGACGCCCTTGCCGTAGGGTCTGCCCGCCCTCTCCACCTCAAAGGACGTCCATGAGCAGCAGTGCCGGAAGCTCACCGCGCTTCGACCCGCAGGCTGCCGCTCAGCAGATGCTCGACCTGGAGGCGGCCGGCCCGTCCGGAGCGGCCCTGTTGCCCGCCCAGACGGCGCCTGAGGCCGTGTCACTGGCGTCGCCGCTCCCGCCGCCGGGCGCCTTCGGCACGCCGTCCCTGCCGCCGTCGCTGTCCGACCGGGGGAACGCGCGGCTCTTCGTGCAGATGCACCGCGACCAGTTCCGGCATGTGGAGGGGCTGGGCTGGTTCGCCTGGGACGGTTACCGGTGGAAGCGCACGGGGGGTGAGAAGGCCGCGCTGTGGGCGGCGGGGGAGATGGCCGAGGACATGCCGGACACCGATCCGCGCGGCATCTTCAGCAACCGTGAGATCGCCCAGCACAAGCGGCGCACCCTGTCCACCACCGGCATGAAGGCCCTGCTCACGCAGGCGAAGGCGTCTCCCGACCTCTCGGTGGACCCGGACTGCCTGGACGGGGATCCGTACGCGCTGTGCACGCCGGCGGGCGTGGTCGACCTGCACAACGGCCATCTGCGCAAGGCCGACCCCACCCGGGACTTCCACTCCCGGGCGACGAGCGTGGCCCCGCAGCGGATGGAGACGCCCCGCTGGCACCGCTTCCTCGCGGACACCTTCGGCAGTGATCCCGAGGGCGAGGAGATGATCGACTTCCTGCACCTGCTGCTGGGGTACTCGATCACCGGTGACGTGGGTGCCCAGGTGCTCCCGTTCCTGCACGGCGAGGGAAAGAACGGCAAGTCCGTCCTGCTGGACATCATGATCCAGATCCTGGGCGACTACGCCGACGCCGCCCCGCCCGGCTTCCTGATGGACCGCGGAGCGTTCTCCGAGCACTCGACCGAGCTGACCGAGCTGCACGGCCGCCGGCTGGTGGTGTGCAGCGAACTGAAGCCGAACGACAAGTTCGACGAGGCCCGGGTGCGGCTGCTGACCGGCGGCGACAAGATCAAGGCGCGCCGGATGCGGCAGGACTACTTCTCCTTCACGCCCACCCACCACCTGTGGCTGCTGGGCAACCACCGCCCGGAGGTCTCCACGGGCGGTTTCGCCTTCTGGCGCCGCATCCGCCTGCTGCCCTTCACCCGGACCGTCCCGGCCGAACGCAGGATCGACAACCTCGCCTTCGAACTCGTACGGGACGAGGGCCCCGGCATCCTGCACTGGCTCATCGAGGGCGCCCAGCGCTACCTGGCCACCCGCGACCCGCTGGAGGGACCCGACCGCGTCCGCATCGCCACCACCGCCTACGCCACCACCGAGGACCACATCGGCCGCTTCCTGGCCGAGTGCTGCACCCGGGACGGCGGTGAGGCCGGGCGGGACCTGCGGGTCGAACAGGGCCTGCTGTACACGGAGTACAGCTCCTGGTGCAACGCGGGAGAGGGGATCAGGCCGGCGACACCGAGGGCCTTCGCCAACCGGGTCCGCCAGGAGGTCGGATTGGCCTCGCCGGCCGACATGATCAAGTCGAACGGGCGCAAGTACTACCCGGGCATCGCTCTGCTGGAGCACCCGTGAGAGGGCCCGGAGTTCGGCCGTACTCAGCGGTCGGCCTGCATCCCGGCCGCCGGGCGCTCTACGATGGAGGGCAGGTCCCGCATGCGGTGGCTCCCACCCGAGGCCCCGCCGCTGGCAGGAGCGCGGGCCGGAGCGACATGTTCACATGCCTGGCCACGTCCCCCTTGGTGGGGAGCACGCCGACGAAGGAGGGGCTGCAGCCATGAGCTCGCTACTGACCGAGAGCGACCTCATCCACGAGGAAGAGGTGGTGTGGCTGGAGAACCCCGAAAAGCTGGACTACGTCCGCCAGGCGCTGGACAAGACCAAGCGCCGCAACACCAAGCCCCCCTACGCCCGCGACGGGCGCATGGTGGGTTACGCGCTGCTCGACGAGCAGGCCTCGCCCGACCCCGACAGCGGCCTGTACAAGCGCCGGGTCTTCTTCCTGCTGCCGCACGACCGGGACAGCCTGCCCGACGGCCTCTACCGTGAGGGGGCCCCCGGCGAGGCCGTCGACCCCCGCACCATCGCGCCGAAGAAGCCGGGCGCGAAGACGCCCCGGTCGCAGTGCGGCTCGCTGCCGATAGCGACGTCGGCGCCCTGAGCGGGCGGTCCGGGCGCGGCGGACTACCGGCTCAGGAGAAGTACACGAGGACGCGGCCGGAGTTCCCCGCGTCGACCTCACGGCGGACGTAGAGCTTGCGGATGTGCTGCTGGTCCAGGAAGGCCAGGACCCGTGCCCGGAGCTGCCCCGACCCTTTGCCGGGGATGATCTCCGCGACCGGCACGCCGGCGTGCGAGGCCCGGAAGAGGAACTGACGCATCGCGAGTTCGATGTCCCGGTTGTTGCGGAACAACGGGTGCAGGTCGAGCGTCATCATGGGGAGCCCTCCTCCGGGCGGGGTGCGCCTTGGCCCTACAGGCTACGGCCGGAGGCCACGGCCTCCCTCATCCGCCGTCACGTCCCGTCTCACGTACGAAGGCGAGCACCGCGTCGGTGAACCGCTCCGGTTCCTCGACGTGCCCCATGTGGCCGCTGTCCTCCAGGACGAGCAGCCGCGAGTCAGGGATCAGGTCGTCCAGTTCCCGGCCCCAGCGCAACCCGCAGATGACGTCGTGCCGGCCCACCACGACCAGCGCGGGCACCGCCAGACCCTTCAGGGCCACGCGGTCGTCGATGACGTCGGGGGAGAGGTCCTCGTCAAGGCCCGAGATGAACGTCGCCCGGATCGCGTCCCGGAACGGGGCCAGCTCCTCCTCGTTCTCCCAGTAGCGGGCGAAGTACGAGGGCAGCACGCCCCGGGCCACCGCCACGGTGTCCTCGTCGGTGGCCATGCCGGACATCGCGCCGAAGGCGGCCAGGACGTCCGGCAGGCCGGGGTGACCGGCGTGCTCGGCGGCGAACTGCTCCACCATGCGGCCCGCCTCCGCGCCGTGCTCGGGCCCGGTGACCGGCGCCCCTTCGTAGAGCACGACACCCGCCAGCCGCTGTGCGCGGTTCAGCGCGTGATAGGCGGCGACGAACGCGCCGTGCGAGTGGCCGAGCAGGTGGACCTCGGGCACGCCCAGGCGGTTGATCAGTACTTCCAGGAAGCGGCTGTAACGGTCCCGGGTGTAGCCGTGCGGGTGCGAGGGGAGGCGGCCGGACCCACCGGTGCCGATCGGTTCGACGTACACCATGGTGAGGCGCGCTTCCAGTGCCGGCATGCGCAGGTACTCCCAGTGGATCCCGGGTCCTCCGGGATGGGCGATGACCACCGGGCCGTTGCCGTACACGTGGTACCGCTGGGTGATGCCGCCCACTTCGAAGGAGTGGGCGCCGGGGGACAGCGGGCCAGAGGAGGCGTCGTGGGCGTGATTCGAACCGGACGTGCTGCTCATGGGGTTCTCCGCATCGAGTGAGGGTGTGTGCTGACACCGACACGACGCGGGAGGTGGTCGAAAGTTCGATCGCGTGGGCGTGATCCACGTCACGCCGGGCGAGAGGTCCGGAGTGCGGAGGCCGCGCAGAGCTATTACGCCGTAATAGGGCGGGGTGGCGTCGCGGTGGCGGGCCCGGCGCGTCACGGCTATTACGGCGTAATAGGGCCAGAGGGGTTTCGCGGTGGCGGGCGCCGCGCGCAGGGGCTATTACGGCGTAATAGGTCGCGGTCCCGAGCGGGACAGGCTGCGCTTGCGAGGGGGGCTATTACGCCGTAATAGCCAGGATGGCTCCGCCGGGCAGGCCGCGTCGGTGACCCCGGCGTCGAGGCTCCGGCGTCGAGGCTCCGGCCTTGGGCCCTGGCGCCGGCGGTCCTGGCGCGACCCGGGGGTTCAGGCCGTCGGGACTTCTCGCATCGCGGCGGGACGCGTCGCGTGGTAGAGGCGCAGCTCGTCGACGCGGCCGCCTTCCAGGCGCATGATCCAGGCGACCCCGGGCGGGCAGTGGCCCGGGGCGTCCGGCGGATTGACCAGATCCATCTCCCACACGACCAGCGACCGGCCGGCGACGACATGCCGCGGGCGCTGGCGGACCCCGGCCGACAGGTCGGAGTCCATGCCCACCAGCATCAGCCCGACGCCACCGAGCCGGTGCCCGCCGCTGAGCAGGGAGAGATCGGGGGAGTAGCGGTCCTTGACCACCTTGTCGAACTCCCCGCGCTCGGCGGCGGCGAGCGTCTCGGGCGCCTCCTGCCAGCTGGCCTCGGTACGGCGTGTGGCGTCGTCGTGGCCGGAGGCGGAGGTGTCCGCGAGGGCCTGGGCGAGCAGGCCGCGTGCCTGGTGCAGACGGCTGCGGACCGTGCCGACGAAGACCGCGCAGGCCTCGGCGATCTGCTGGTACGAGGTCACGCCGGACGAGAAGTAGCGGAGCACCACCGGCAGCCGCAACACCGGGGACAGTTCCTCCACGGCCTCCCAGATCCAGTCCCGCAGGACGTGCCGGTCCAGCAGTTGTTCGGGGGAGGCACCGTCGGGAGGCAGGGGCACCTCGTCCACGGGTTAGATGCGCCGGGCCTCCCGCAGCAGGGACCGGCAGGCGTTGCGCACCACCATGCGCAGCCACGGTCCAACGGCCTGCGGGTCACGGACGTCGGCGATACGGCGCAGGGCGGCCAGCGCCGCTTCCTGCACGACGTCGTCGACATCGGGACCGGGGCCCAGCAGGCTCAGGGCCACCGCGCGCATTCCCGGGCGGTGGCGCTCCAACAGCGTTCCCAGAGCTGCCGCTTCGCCCCGCTGCGCCGCCCGTGTCAGGAGCGCGTCCTCGGCTCGCACGATGTCCATCAGCGCCGTATCCATGTGTGGCCTCCGGCCCTGGTCGTTGCTGTGCCCGAGGATACCCAGGGGAGAGAACCGGCCAGATGTGGGCGACGGTCACCCGGCGAACACCACGGGCGCATCGGCAGCACCTGCGGTGATGTGTCTCATACAGGTGGGGCGCTGACGAGTTCCTGAAAAGTGTTCGACATGCTTGGGGCATGGCCTCACCGAGCAAGCACACCCCCCGAGGGCGCCACCGGGCCCCGACGGCGGGTGACCAGATCTTCACCACGTTGTCCCGGGCAGGCGGACGCCTGCCGCTGACGGCCGCCGCCCTGGTGGTCGCGGCCACCGTCACCGGGTGCGGGGCGAGTGGAGCGGGGGCGTCCCACGACACCTCCGCGGCAGTCTCCGCGGACGGCCCCACGGCCGCCGCGCCCTCCGCGCGGGACGATGCGCGTCCGATGTCCGGAGTCGACAACGCGGCTCCCGAACTGCCCACGCAACTGCCCGGACTGGGACCCAAGACACTGTCGCAGGTCCCGGCGGAGACCCGGCAGGTCGTCCTGGTCACCGGCCAGGGCAAGAACTCCAACCGCTCCGGGGTCGTGCTGTACCAGCGCACCGCTGACGGCTGGAAGGCGGGCGCGACGTGGGCCGCGCACAACGCGCTCAAGGGCTGGACCGACGACCACCGCGCCGGTGACCTCCGGTCGCCCATCGGCGTGTTCACCCTCAGCGACGCCGGGGGCCGGTTGTCCGACCCAGGCTCCCGACTGCCGTACACCCGCTCCTCCGGCGGATACACCGTCGGCGGTCTCGGTTTCAACGGCGAACCCCTGGCAGGGGCGTTCGACTACGTCATCGCCATCGACTACAACCACAAGAAGGGCACGACCCCGCTGGACTGGACGCGTCCGCTGGGCGCGGACAAAGGCGGCGGCATCTGGCTGCACGTCGACCACGGCGGCCCCACCCACGGGTGCGTCAGCATCGCCAAGCGGCACATGAAGGAGCTGCTGGGCACGCTCGACCCGGCACAGCACCCGGTGGTCGTGATGGGGGACGCCGGATCGCTCAGCAGGTGAGGCGTTCCGGCTGCCAGAGCGCCCGGTCGGCCACCAGAGCCCGCAGGGTGCGCAGTTGCCGGAACATGCCCATGCCGAGGGCGGCGACCACCCGGCCGTCGCGGACCCGTACGGCGGTGAACTTCCGCTGCTCCGGGTCCCCGTCGACGACATGTGTCTCGCCGGGGCCGCGGGCGAGGCCGTGCACCTGGAGCCGCAGGCCGTACTGGTCCGACCACACGTAGGGAACCGTGCTGAACGGAGTCGCGGCCTCGGGCCCCGCCAGGATGTTGGCCGCGACCTGGCGTCCCTGCTCGGCGGCGTTGGTGCGGTGCTCGATCCGCAGCCGGGCGCCGGAGACGGGGTCGGGCCAGGAGGCCACGTCCCCGGCGGCCCACACGTCCTGCCCGGCGTACAACCGGCTGTCGCACTCGACACCGTCGCCCAGTGGCAGTCCGCTGCCGGTCAGCCACTCGGTGTTCGGCCGGGCGCCGATGCCGAGGAGTACGGCGTCGGCGGGGAGCGCACCGATGACACGGTCCCTGTCCGTGGCCACGCCCGTGACACGCCCCCCTTCGGTGAGCAGACCGGTGACGCGGGTTCCCGTGACGAGGCGGACCCCGTGTTCCCGGTGCACCGAGGCCAGCATGTCCGCGACGACGGGACCGACCGCGTCCGTCAGCGGTGCCTGCCCCGCGGTGATCAGGGTGACCTCGCAGTCCAGCGCCCGGGCCACCGAGGCGGCCTCCGCGCCGACGAAGCCGCCGCCCACGATCACCAGTCGCGGACGGCCGGCCAGCGCGGCCCGCAGCGTGAGCGCGTCGTCGAGGGTGCGCAGCACATGCACTCCGGCCACACCGGACGCGCCGAGCAGCGTGCGGGCCCGCGTTCCGGTGGCGACGACGAGACTGTCGTAGGGCACTTCGGACCCGTCGGCCAGCCGGACCCGGTGGGCGGCGGGGTCCAGGGCGCGGGCCGCCACGCCCAGCCGGAGCCGTACGTCCAGTTCGGTGTACGCAGCGGCCGGGCGCAGCAGGAGCCGTTCCTCGGGCCAGTCACCGGCCAGCAACTGCTTGGAGACCGGCGGCCGGTCGTAGGGCGGGCGTGACTCGTCCCCGATCAGCGTCAGCGGGCCGTCGTATCCCGCCTGCCGCAGAGCCTCGGCGGTGGTCAGGCCCGCCGCCGAGGCACCGACGACGACCACCCCGGCGGGAGACGTCACGCCTCGACCTCGATGGCGGCGGCCGGGCATACGGCGACCGCTTCGCGTACCGCGTCGTGCTGGTCGTCGGCCGGGTGTGCGGTGAGGAGTACGACGATGCCGTCCTCGTCGCGCTGGTCGAAGACCTCGGGCGCGATCAGGACGCACTGGCCGGCGCCGCAGCACTTGCCCTCGTCGACGGTGATGTTCATGACGCTCCTGTCGGTGGTGGTACGGGTCTTGTGAAGGGGTGGGGTCACCAGGCGACGGGCAGTTCGCGCACGCCGTAGACGATCCCGGTGGTGCGGAAGGGGATGTCCTCCAGCGGGCGGTCGAGCCGCAGGCCGGGGAAGCGGCGCAGCAGGGCCGGATAGGCCTCCTGGAGTTCCACGCGGGCGAGGTTCTGGCCGAGGCACTGGTGCGGTCCTGAGCCGAAGGCCATGTGCTTGCGGCTGGACCGGGTGACGTCGAGGCGGTCGGGGGCTTCGAAGACCGCCGGGTCGCGGTTGGCGGCCTCGCTCACGCACAGCACGCCGTCACCGGCCGCGATGCGCACCCCGCCGATCTCGATGTCCTCCAGGGCGACCCGGCGTCGTCCCATGTGCGTGATGGTCAGGTACCGCAGCATCTCTTCGACTGCGCCGGCGACTTGGCGGGGATCACCGTCCCGTACGGCGGCCAGCTGGTCCGGGTGCTGGAGGAAGGCGCAGGTTCCCAGGGCGATCATGTTGGCCGTGGTCTCGTGCCCGGCGACCAGCAGCAGCCGGGCCTCGTTGGCGCATTCGTCCTCCGTGCCGCGGCCGGTGGCCAGTTGCTCGGTGGCCATCCGGCTGAGCAGGTCGTCCCCGGGCTGCTTCGCCTTGCGCAGGATGAGGTCGCGCAGGTAGTCCACCAGTTCCTGGGAGGCGGCGACGGCTGCCTGGGGGGTGCTGCGGGTGTCGATGATCGCGGCGCTGGCCCGCTGGAAGAAGTCGTGGTCCTCGTAGGGGACACCGAGGAGTTCGCAGATGACGAGCGACGGCAGGGGCAGGGCGAAGGCGGTGACGAGGTCGGCGGGCGAACCCTGCCGTTCCATCGCGTCCAGGAGGTCGCCGATGATCCGCTGGATACGCGGGCGCAGCCGCTCGGTTGCCTTTACGGTGAAATTGCCCGTGTACAGGCGCCGCCGTTCGTTGTGCTCGGGCTCGTCCATGGTGATGAAGGCCCGGTGGCGTGCGCGGATGGCGTCGCTGCCCGCGCTCATGCTGGGGTAGCCGGGCCGGGTGTTGTCGGCGCTGATACGCGGGTCGCGCAGGAGGGCGACCTGGTCGGCGTGGCGGGTCACCAGCCAGGCCGTCGCGCCGTTCCAGAGCGTCACCCGGGAGATGGGCTCGGTGTCCAGCAGGGCCGTCACCGAGGGCGGCGGGTCGAAGGGGCAGCCGGGGGCGCGTTCGGCGGGCCAGGGGGTGGCCGCGGGGGAGGGGGCCGGGCTGGGGACGGACGTTGCCTTGGTCATGACTGATCCTCGGCTTCTAGGATGTGCTGTGGGGACGGCGGTGTGGGTGGGGGCGCCGGGGCGCACGTTACGACGCGCCTGACATCCGCGGAAGAAGCGATCCGTGTATGGGGCATGTTTTTCGCCATTCCCGTCCCCCTCCGTACACACATGTTTCCCCGTCCGTGGCCGCGGGGAGTGCACGGCCACGGACGGGCGGACCCGGGGGAGGGACGGGCCCCCGGGGGCTCTCGGTGAGGAGCGGCCGGACCGTCGGGTGGCGGGCGGCAGGTTCGGGCCGGTCGTCCCGAGCTGCTCCGTGGCGACCACCGGCGGCACCGGCCAGGTCACGCCCTTCGGCGGCCAGCTCTGCCCGGTCGCCTTCAGGAAGTCCGCGGGCGGCTCGTACAGCGGCGGCTGGGTGCCGTCGGGGATCATCGAGGCCCACTGGATGCTCTCGGTGCGGCCCTTGAACTCCTGCTTCATCGCGTCGAGCCGGTCGGGCTGCTCGACGAGGTCGATGGCGCCGGCCGCGAGGTAGCGGGCGGCCGACAGCATCGCCTGGTGCCCGATATTGGTGGCCGCCGTCGCGGTCACGCCCCAGTTGTGGTTGGGCAGTCCCGGCGGGTACGCGGCGGACAGCAGCACGGCGGTGGGTGCCTGCCAGCTGATGTCGGCGGTGTCCGTGGCCAGCCCGCCGGTGCAGGCGGCGGCCGGGGGAGCGAGCGGTACCAGTTCGGTGGGCATGCCCACCTCCGGGCGGCCCAGCGACTTCTGCACGGCCTTCGCCAGGGTGTGGTCGGCGTCGGTGAACTTCGGCGCGCCGATCTGCTGCATGTTGTCGTACAGCAGCTCGGCGCCGGCCTTGTTCGCCAGCAGGTTCCAGGTCGCCGAGTGGAACTTGTGCACCAGCCGGGTCTGGCTGGCCTGCGCTGCGGCCTTCGCGCACTCCACGATCTTGTCGTAGAGCACCCGGGCGCGTGCCGGGCTGCCCTCGCGGACGAAGAACCAGATGGAGCACATGTCCGGGGTCACGTTCGGGGCGCCGCCGCCGTTGATCACGGCATAGTGGAACCGGCCCGACGGCGCGACGTTCTTCTCCCGCAGGTACTCGGACATGGTCGCCATCAGCAGCGCGCCGTCCAGGCCGCTCTTGTTGCCGAGCGGGGTGCCGCCGTGACCGGAGGCGCCGAGAAAGGTGAACGTGGCCGATATCAGCGCACGGGTGGTGTTCCAGAACGGGTCGTGTTGTTGAACGGGTGCCAGTCGAGGAACGCGTCGAGGCCGTCGTAGACGCCCTCCTTCACGGCGTACGCCTTGCCGACGAGCTGCTCCTCGCCGGCGCTGCCGAACAGCTTGACGGTCGCCTTCAGGCCCTGGGTGCGGATGGCCTGCGCGACCGCGATGGCGGCGGCCGTACCGCCCGCGCCCAGCGCGTTGTGGGCGTCGCCGTGCCCGGAGCCGTACGACGGGCCGTAGGCGTCGTAGTTGTAGACGAGCGGGTCGTGGGTGGCCACGCCCTTCTTCTGCGAGAGGCCCGGCAGCGCGTCGTACTCGGCGTTGAAGCCCAGCACCGGGCCGCCGTTGCCGTAGGTGGCGACGAACGCGGTCGGGAAGCCCGCCGAACCCCATTCGACCGTGAAACCGTTGGCCTTGAGGAGATTGGCGGTGGCGAGGGACGACTTCCACTCGCGCAGCGACAGCTCCGCGTACTTCCAGACGTCGTCGTTCAGCTTGGTGACCGCACCCTGGTCGGCGTCGATCCAGCCGAGCGCGGTCTGCCTGGCCGCGGTGTTCCTCGCCAGCCCCTTGGGCGCCCGGTACGTCGTCGGGGAGACCCCGGTCTTCTCGTCGTAGCCGAGGGTCGCGGCGAGCACCGGGTCGCCCTGGAGCAGGGCGGCCGTGGTCGCGGTGGCGCCCAGCCCGAACATCTTCAGCAGGCGCCGGCGGCCCGGGTGGAGGTCGTCGTTCACGTCAGTCTCGTTCCTCGGGGGAGGGAGGAGGGCCGGTGGACAGCCCACGACAGAGCTGCCAGGTGGGTCCGTAGAAAACATGTATGCCGGCAGATGTGCACACCTGGACAGACTGACGGAGTGTAACGTGCCGACGCTTCAGATACGTGTCTCATTCTCGGTGAGGGCCGGGTCCGGCCACTCCGTACGCGGACCGCCTCCGGCCGTCCCCTATTACGCCGTAATAGGGGTCGGGCGTCCGCGTCCGCAGCGGAGTTCCGTCGGGTGCCAGCCATATGCCCACGATCGTTCCGGCCAGCCGCTGGGGACATCCTCCGGAGGTCCCCAGCCGGTGGAGGCCAACTGCACCGCTTCGTCCACGGGACCGGTCGGTTTGGGCCACCCGAGCGCCAGCGGTGAGGGGCGGTACTCCTCGTTCTCCCGGCACTCCACCACTTCGCCCTCGGGGCCGGATCGGTACTCGCCCGCCACGGTCCAGCGGGGTGGCGCACCCTCGCCGCGCCATCCCGGGTCGACTAGGCCGAGCCAGTGGTCGGGCGCCACCTTCGCGGCTTCACGGAGTTCTTCCGGGATGTTGGAAAGCGGGTTCGTGTCGTCCGGTCCGGTCGATGTAACGTCGCTCATTTTTTCCGTTCGATGAGGATTCAGAATTGCGTGGATGGAAAATCTTCC
Organism: Streptomyces sp. NPDC021356; assembly: GCF_040641015.1. Classification (NCBI taxonomy): domain Bacteria; kingdom Bacillati; phylum Actinomycetota; class Actinomycetes; order Kitasatosporales; family Streptomycetaceae; genus Streptomyces; species Streptomyces sp. NPDC021356. The sequence goes on from NZ_JBFACU010000011.1 coordinate 59,226, forward strand.
ACTGGCCTTCGCCGGTTTCCGGGTCGATCTCCACCGGCGAATCGATATATAAATCGTTCGTTGGTGCATGCACCGTCTGTCGAATAGTGCCCGGGCCATTCCTCATTCCTCTGCAGGTCGATTTCTGCAGCAGCGACAGCCCTTGTTGAAGAGAATCTTCCCTCTCGCTGAGAGCCCCCACGGCGCGTGTCGGCACAGTCCTTCCCAGCCTGGCAGAGTCCTAGGAAAACTCCTGGCGGTGCCCTGGATCATTCGCCTTCCCTCCTTGCTGGTGCGGGACACCGGTACTGCCACTGCTGGTTGCGGGCATGTGCCCTCGGATCTCCTGCCGAGGTGCCCTGTACTGGTGAGGCGCGGCCGGCAGTCGATAGGGGTGTTCCGGTTGGGGGTGGCGTTGCCTGGGGTGATAGGTGAACCAGTAGCCGTCCAGCCGAAGCCATTCCGTGTGGGTGTCGATGGCTTGGCCGATGGGCTCGCGGGTCTCTTCGTCGATGAGCACATGGGTCCACAGCTCCGAAGCCGGGACGGATTCACCCGTGATGGCGGTCAGGCGGATCTGTTCGGGCCGTTCGGCGGACACGCTGTGGGCGTTCGGCCGGCTGAGGATCCAGCGACTGACGGCGACACCCGCGGGGCATGCCGCACGATCCAGGTCGTGGGTGCTTGACGGTCTCCTTGGTGCAGTAGTGCCATGGGCCCGTCACCGGCCCACACGTTCCTCCCGGTCACAGCCGCCAGGATGCGCGGCAGTTCCAGCCGCCCGGCCGCCGCGTAGGGCATCACGAGAACGACCGGAGCATCCGCGGGGAAAGAGTGGTGCTCGATGACACTACGCACATGCTCGGCGAACTTCGTGAAGGACAGCTCTCGGGGTCCTCCGCGAGAGGTCACCGCCACCCCGAACGCCGAGGAGCCGGCGGCGACGAGGATCGGCATGGTCGTACCCCAGGGAGACGGCCTGCCCGGCGTTCCTTGGGGCACCTCGTGGGGCAGCCGCGGCGCGTGGGAGAGGACGAATTCCTCGGTGATCGGCGGCCCGATGGGAGCGATCAGCCGACCGTCGCCATGATGGCGGTAGTCCACGCCGGTGATCACGGAGCCGTGGCTGACGACCCACTGGCTGAGGACCGCTGACTTCAGGGCCGCTTCGAGCGGTCTCGATGGTCCGGTGAGACTCGGGCCGAGTGCCGGGTTCAGTTGGGTGCCGGGCATTCGCCAGTTCCGGTTGGCTGCGGAGTTGATGTGGTACCGGACGCCGGTTGGGTGAGTGGGTGGTCGGGGGAGTGCTCGGGAGGACTGGGGCAGCGTGCGGCGAGGGAGGGAGGCGTTGGGCTGTTGATGCTGAGGTCGGGGGCGGAAGGTGCGCCAACCCTCGTGGTGTGCTGCTTCCAGGTCTGATGTTGTGGAGCCCCAGGGGGCGTGGACGATGCGTCCGGTGATGTCGGCGACTTGTTGCGCGATGACTGTTCCGTCGGGTGCGGGGGCTGCGGTGTTGCAGGAGACGAGGACGATTTCCCGGTTGCGGTCGAGTTGCAGGCTGGGCCGTCGTTTCAGGAGGTTGCCGAGGCCGTCTCCCGTCAGCGAGTGGGTGGCGCCGTGTGAGTCGCGTACACGGACCAGGTTGCGGGCTCCATGAGCCAGGTAGAAGGAGGGCACGGGTCGCCGGCCGCCGTTTGCCCAGGGCAGTTGGACCTGCGGGGCGTTCATGATGTCCAGGCCCTCCTTGCCGTCAGCTGAGTAGATGGTTCTGGCGGGCGCGTGATGGGTCGGGAATGCGAGCGTTGACGAGCCCGGCTCCCTGACGAGCCAATCGGTGGGTGACAGGTGTGCTCGTCCGAGGTGGCGGCCGCTCTGGTCGACGATGGTGTAGCTGGCCAGTTCGGAAGCCTGTACGTGTCCGCCGAGTGTGGTGAGTTGCTGGTGGGGTTCGCCGTGGGGTTGTTGGCGAGGATGTCGGGGGTGCTGGCGAGCCAGTGGCTGGGGGGTGTGTGGGTGTCGGGCTGGTGGAGGGTGATCCAGGTGGTCAGGCCGCGTCCGTCGGGGCGGAGTCCTTGGGTGGCCTGGGGGACGAGTGCGAGTCCGCCGTCGGGTGCCCAGACGGTGCGTCCGGTGCGGGCGGCGATGGTGCGGGGCAGGTGCATTCCGCCGGCGCCGGCGTGGGGATGAGGAGGACGATCGGCTCGGCGGGGTGCATGGCCAGGATCATGTTCGCGGCGAGGTGGTCGGCGAACTCTTCGACGCTGTACGTGTACGGACCGTGAGGAGTGGTGGTCTCGGTGCCGCCGTGGGGGCTCAGCTCGGCCGCGATGAAGAAGGGTGTCTCGGAGGCGCGGTTCCAGGGCGCGTCGCTGTTGCGGACGGTGGGAGGTACTTCGAAGGGAACGGGGCCGGTGAACGTGGTGAATCCGTCGGTGATGAGCCGCGTCACGGGTGCAGGCATCTGGCCGCGCCCGTCCGTCAGACCGTCCAGGGCCGCGGCGAGCACGACGTTCATCGTCATGATCGACGCGGTCTGCGCCGCGGTGCGGGCCAGGAACTGCGTCAGCTCCGTCGTGAACAGCTCTCTGAAGAACGTGTCCAGAGCCAGTTTCTCGAACGCCGCCTGGATGGGGTTGAAGACCTCCAGGGTGGCGATGAGGGCCAGCTCCGCGAAGAACAGGACCACCTGCTCCACGATCATCATGTTCGTGTAGTCGAGCTGGTAGGCGAACTCGTTGCCGGCGTCCGCCAGCTGCAGCGCGGTGTCCTTCAGACCCTTCACATAGTCGGCGCCGTCCCCCGAGGTGAGCTGCGAGACCGCCTGCGCGTACGCCTGCATCGCCTCGCCTTGCGCCCCCTTGACGGTGGCACCGGTGATGTCCCCGAGCGCGCCCTCCAGACCGGTCAGGAAGCGTGCCGGCTCCAGGTGCGGGACCACGATCTCGGCGCGCACCCGCTCCGCGGAGCCCTCGGGGATCGACATCCCCGACAGTGCGATCACCAGACCATCGACCACCGGGTCCACAGCCACCGAAAACCACCCGCAAGCACACATCAGCCGACGGAACAGGCCGTCGCGTGATCGCGTCCACAGCGCCTGTGCCGTGGAGGGTAGGCACCCTCTTCACCTCACACGATTCTCGCCGCGGAAAAGTTCACGGCGGAAACGCGCATGGATCGAGCCACACCGGGAGCGGCGGTCTCACGGAGCGGCGGACATGTGTCCGGGGAGACGACGAGGGCGTGTCCTGGCGCGGGAGGACCGGGGCCGGGACACGCCCGAACGAGCGCGGGCAGGGGGTCAGCCGCGGGAGGCGCCGGCGCCGTCCTCGGCCGCGTCCTGCCGCCCCACCGGTTCGACCAGGGAGTACATCACCGACCGCTGCTGCTTGTGCCGCCGGATGCGGCCCTTGGCGACCAGGGCTTCCAGGGTGTTGCGCACCACCTGCGGCGTCGGGTTGCGGTCCGGGTGCTTCTCCAGGAGTTCGTCGCGCAGTTCCTTGGCAAGGCGCGGCTCCTCGTACTGGCCGAGCAGGTCCCGCAGCAGGTCTCCGAGCAGAGGCTGACGCGACTTCCCCTTCGCGGCAGTCCTCGGGGCGGTGCGGCCGGCGCGTGCGGCGGCGGTGCCGCGGGACGCCGTACGGCGAACGGGCGCGCCCGTCCCGGCGGGAACGGTACCGCTGCCGGACTCATCGGGTGTGAGAGCAGGCTCCCCCTGGGCCTGCTCGGGCAGGCGGGACGGGTCCGACGACGCCTCATACCGCTCCGCGAGGGTCAGGATGTCGACCAGGAGTCCTTCCTCCTGCTTCAACATCTTGATCTTCTCGGCCAGTTCCTGCTGCCGACGGCGATTCTCCTCAAGGTCCGACGCGGCCTGCTCGACATACCGCGATCGGAGGGTGGCGGCTGATTGGCTGGTCACAACCGTTCACTCCTTTGTATTTGGATGACGTTGCGCATGGTACCCACGCCGGGGGACCTGTGCTCAGGAGTGCGCTTCACGGAGACCGGGCGGACGACGTGTCGACGGTGTGAACCGGTGTGCCGTCCCGGCGGGACAGCCCCTGTTCCGTTGCCGCTCCGGTGTGCTCGCCTGCGATTCGGAAAACCTCCTCCGGGAGAAACATTCCCCCGAACGATGTCCCGGAACCGGCCGGCTCCGCATCGCGCCGCACGGTGCCCCGTGCCGGGCACGACCGTTCAGCGCTGCGCGCGCTCGTACGCCCGGCCTGCGGCTTCCTTGACGGATCCACGGTGCACCGGGCCGTGACCGGGCACGACGACATCCGCCTCCACCCCTTCGAGTGTGGTCAGGGCACCCAGGGCGGTGGCACGGTCGGTGTGGAACATGTCGGGCAGCAGCTGGGGGCCGGCGGTCCTCGACGCCGGGTGCGCGGTGACCAGTGCGTCGCCGCTGATCAGGATGCCGCTGCGGGGCAGGTGGTAGGCGCAGTGGCCCTTGGTGTGCCCCGGGGTGTGCACGGGAACCGGGGAGCCGGGCAGGTCCAGCGGCCCGGGCGCGGGAAACGCCTGGGGACCGGCCACCGGGACGTGCTCCGTTCCGCCGGCCCGCAGCGCGTGCAGGGCCCACGGCAGCACACCCGGGCGCCACGCCTGGGCGAGCACTTGGCCGATGGACACCTGGTCCAGGAAGTCGCGGCGGGCGTGCGGCACCTCTTCCTCGTGCATCAGGACGGGCACGCCATGGGCTGCCCGGAGCCGTTCGGCCGCTCCGATGTGGTCGTTGTGCGCGTGCGTCACCAGGACGGCGGCCACCGACTCCGGACGCAGTCCGAGCATGCCCAGCGACGCCAGCACGGCGTCGTGGTCGCCGGGATAACCGGAGTCGACCAGGACGCAGCTGTCCCCCTCCTTGACGATCACCCAGTTGGTGTTGCTCCCGGTGACCGCGTAGACCATGTCACCGACGTGCACGACGTCCTCGTCGCGCAGGTCCTTCGGCATGTCTTCCCTCCCTCGGTGGGGCCGGCGGATCCGCGCGCGGTCCTTCGGCCCTCCCCCGGGAAACCGGCAGGTGGACAGGGCCCGTCGTGCAGCCCGGCGGCCGAGGCGTGCGCCTGCCGCGGTCCTCGCGGCGGGCACGGATCGTGCCGCATGCGTGCTCAGCGCGCGCGAGCACCGCATGCGGAGTGTGTCATGCGCGGTCAGGTCCGGAGTGGCCGGCCGGGCTCTTCTCCAGGTCCGCGGGGACGGCCCCGGGCGGGCCGAGGATGATGTCGCCGAGTTCCTCGGTGACCGCCTGGAACAGGCCCATGTCCCATTCGGTCTCGGCGGTCGCCAGGTGCGCCGGGGTCCCGCTGCGGCGGATGAGTTCCGCGAACGCGGCCGGGGAGGTGATGTTGAGGGACCGTGCGCCCTCCGGGCCCGCCTTGATCGTGTGCGGGGTGTTCATCGGGATGGCGTAGAAGTCGCCGGACCGCAGCGTGAACGTGTCGGGGCCGGCCCACACCGTGAGACTGCCCTCGACGACCCAGATCCGCTCCTCGTAGCCCGTGTGCAGGTGCAGCGGCGTGCCCGCGTCGGCGGGCAGGACGATGTCCGAGAGGTCGTGCCGGCCGTCCGTCTCCTCCGCGGACGTGAGGATGGACATGCGCAGGTGCTGCCCGAGGACGAACTGGCGGTCGTGCGGTACCGGCGGCGAGGGGAAGTTGCTCACGAGGACGGGATCCTGACTGGGTGGGAGGATGACTCCAAGTCCGGACGGCGCGCAGGGTGTGTGCGCGGGCGAGCGCCCGGACCGAGTCGCAGATGACACACGGACCCCATACCCCGGTCACACTTCGCAGGGACCGATCGGCGGTGGCGACACATATTTCTGGCTCGGGAGAAACCTGACAGGGCGCCTCCTGGACAGGGCGCCTCCTGGACAGGGCGCCTCCTGGACAGGACGGAGGATGCCCGGCCGGGTCCGTGGCCCTGACGGCGGCCGCACGCTCCCCTCCCGGACGCGGACGCGCCCGCAGCGCTCCCAGTCGGATTCCTCGTTCCGCCAGGGTCCCGGGTCCCTGCGTTCCTCCGGGTCCGGGTCCCTGCGGTCCCTTGCGGTCCTCCGGCCCGCCCGCCGGTCCAGTCCCGTCATCAGCCGGGGGGCGGGCCCAGGCCCCCGGCCGTTGAAGGCGCCGCTGCCCGGGCTATGGCGCGGCCGGCGGCGGCCCTCGTCCGGCACATGTCGTCGCGCTCGTGAAGCCGGCGGCCCGAAGGCCGACGGTGCACACGGGGCCGCCAGCTCCAGAACCGCCGCACGGCTCGCCCGCACCCGTACGCTCCGGCAACGAGCGCGCCGGGCCCGACCGTCGGTGAACCGGCCGCGCCGTCCCAGCTCTTGACAGATGCCCCACCTCGCCACAGCCTATGGCCACACCTATGGCAACGTTGTCAGACCCGGGCGGGGCAGCCCCGCGCCAGGCCGCTCGTGCCACCCGCCCACCCTGTGATTGGACGACTCACATGGCCGACCAGGCGAGTCCATCGCACCGCCCCTCCCGGCGCACCGTCGTGGCCACCGGCTCGACACTGCTGGCCGGGTTCAGCCTCGGCACGGTGTTCCCGGCCGCCGCGGCCGGCGCCGAGCGCGCCGGGCAGCCGACCGCCGCCGCCTCCTCCACCCCCGCCTCCGGTGAACTCGCCGCGTACCGCCCGGTCGAGGTCTCCTCGCAGGCGTACGCGCCCACCCCGGCCGAGTTCGCGGTGGACGGCATCGGCGCACAGGGTGTGCGCGGCACCGGCTGGCGCGCGCAGGCGGGCGACCCGCAGTGGATCTCCGTCGACCTCCAGGCGGAGTGCCGGGTCGACTGGGTCCGCCTCACCTTCGAGGCCGACGCGAGCGACCCGGTGTTCACCCCGCCGAGCGACGGCAACCCGCACCAGGGCACCACCGGCAAGGAGATCCAGTCGAGTTACGCGACGGAGTTCGTCGTGGAGACCTCCCGGGACCGTGCGTCCTGGACGAGCGTGTACCGGACCACCGCGGGCACCGGCGGCCGGGTCGACATCCAGTTGCCGAGGCCGGTCACCGCCCGCTGGGTGCGCATGACGGCCCGCAGGCGCTCCAGCCCGAACCCGCTGGGCGTCAACGGCTTCGAGGTGTACGGCGCCGTCCACGGCAGGCGCCCCGCCGCCACCGGCTGGACCGACTGGGGCACCCACCACACTCCCGCCCCGCCGCTCGCCGTCGCCGGCGACGGCACCGTGCCCCTGGAATCCGGCTGGACCCTCACCCTGGACGACCGGGCCGGCGGCGACGGCGCCCACCTGTCCACGCCCGGCGTGGACACCAGCCGCTGGCTGCCCGCCACCGTGCCCGGCACCGTCCTGGGCTCCCTGGTCGACCAGGGCAAGCTGCCCGACCCGGTCGCCGGACTGAACAACCTGCACGTCCCCGAGGCACTGTCCCGCCACTCCTGGTGGTACCGCCGCGACTTCGACCTGCCCAGGGGCCTGCGCACCGGCGCCGGGCGGCACGTCTGGCTGGAGTTCGACGGCGTCAACCACCAGGCGGAGATGTGGCTCAACGGCCGGCAGGCCGGCACCCTCACCTTCCCCTTCGCCCGCTCGGCCCACGACGTCACCGGGCTCCTCACCGCCGAGGGCCGCAACGCGCTCGCGGTGAAGATCACCCCCATGCCGGTGCCCGGCAGCCCCGGTGACAAGGGCCCCGACGGCTCGGCCTGGGTGGACGCCGGCGCCGACCAGATGAACCGCAACTCGCCGACGTACCTGGCTTCCTCGGGCTGGGACTGGATGCCCGCCGTCCGGGACCGCGGCGCGGGCATCTGGAACCACGTGCGGCTCAGATCCACCGGGCACCTCGTCATCGGCGACCCGCGCGTGGACACCGTGCTGCCGGACCTGCCCGGCCTGTCGGTCGCCGAGGTGACCGTCACCGTCCCGGTCCGGAACGCCGACACCACCGACCACAGCACCACCGTCACCGCCGCCTTCGACGGCATACGTGTCTCGCGTACGGTCACCGTCCCCGCGGGCAGGAGCGTCGACGTCACCTTCGCGCCGGACGCCTACTCCCGCCTGCGCGTCAAGAACCCCCGCCTGTGGTGGCCCAACGGCCTGGGCGAGCCCGTCCTGCACGACCTCACCCTCACCGCCGAGGCCGGCGGGACCGTCAGCGACCGGCGCACCACCCGCTTCGGCATCCGCCAGTTCGGCTACGAGCACCACACCCCGCTGCCCTTCACCCCCTCCACCGACGCCTGCACGCAGTCCGTCGACCTCGGCGCACAGCACGCCCGGTACGTACGGGTCCGCTGTCTGACCCGGGCGACCGACTGGGGCAGCTCGCTGTGGGCGCTGTCGGTGTACGACAGCGCCCGGCCGGGCACCGACCTCGCCCTGCACGCGCCCGCCGACGCCTCCAGCCAGGACCAGGACGACCACGGCGCGGGCAACGCCACCGACGGCGACGCGGGCACCCGCTGGGCCTCCGCCTGGCAGGACGACCAGTGGATCCGCGTCGACCTCGGCTCGTCCCAGGGCTTCGACCGCCTCGACCTGGTGTGGGAGCAGGCGTACGCGCGGACGTTCGTCGTGCAGGTCTCCGACGACGGCACCGACTGGACGGACGCCACGTCCGTGGACAACACGGCGGTGCCGCTGCCCTTCAACAGCGGCGACGCCAGCCTCCGGGTCACCGACTTCGCCCCGCGCACCGCCCGCTACCTGCGCCTGGAGTGCGGGCTGCGCAACACCAGCTGGGGCAACTCCCTGTGGTCGCTCGCCGTCGTCGACAGCGCCGCTCCCGGCACCGACCTCGCCCTGCACCGCACGGCGAGTGCCTCCAGCGAGGAGGACGGCCACCCCGCCGCGCACGCCACCGACGGCAACCCCGGCACCCGCTGGTCCTCCGCCTACGAGGACCACCAGTGGATCCAGGTCGACCTCGGCTCGGCCCGCCGCTTCGACCGGGTCGCGGTCCTGTGGGAGCAGGCGTACCCGAAGACGTACACCATCAAGGTGTCCGACGACGGGAACACCTGGAGCAACGTCACCACCGTCTCCAACACACCCGAACCGCTGAAGATCAGCGTCAACGGCGTGCGGGTGCTGGTGCGCGGCGGCAACTGGGGGTGGGACGAACTGCTGCGCCGCATGCCCGCCGACCGGATGGACACGGCGGTGCGCATGCACCGCGACATGAACTTCACGATGATCCGCAACTGGGTCGGCAGCAGCAACCGCGAGGAGTTCTACGCCGCCTGCGACGCACACGGCATCCTCGTGTGGAACGACTTCCCCAACGCCTGGGGCATGGACCCGCCGGACCACGACGCCTACAACGCCATCGCCTGCGACACCGTCCTGCGCCACCGCATCCACCCGAGCGTGGCCGTCTGGTGCGGCGCCAACGAGGGCACCCGCCCGCCGCGATCGACCAGGGCATGGGCGAGGCCGTCGAGCAGGGGGCGCCCGGCATCCTGTACCAGAACAACTCCGCCGGCGGCATCGCCACCGGCGGCGGCCCCTACGGCTGGGTCGAGCCCGCCCGCTACTTCGACCCGGCCACCTACGGCAGCAAGAACTTCGGCTTCCACACCGAGATCGGCATGCCCGTCGTCTCCACCGCCGCCAGCACCCGCCGCATGACCGGCGGCGAACCGGAGTGGCCCATCGGCGGCGCCTGGTACTACCACGACTGGAGCGAGCACGGGAACCAGGCACCGCAGAACTACAAGGCGGCCATCGAGGCCCGCCTGGGCACCGCCCGCGACCTGGACGACTTCACGGCCAAGGCGCAGTTCGTCAACTACGAGAACTTCCGCGCCATGTTCGAGGCCTGGAACGCCCACCTGTGGGACGACGCCAGCGGCCTGATGCTCTGGATGTCCCACCCGGCCTGGCACAGCACCGTCTGGCAGACCTACGACTACGACTTCGACGTCAACGGCGCCTACTACGGGGCCCGCACCGCCTGCGAGCCGCTGCACGTCCAGGCGGACCCGGTCGAGGGCGAGATCATCGCGGTCAACCACACCCGCGCTGCGCTGCGCGGGGCCACGGTCACGGCCGAGACGTACGGCCTCGACGGCCGCCGGACCGGCCCCGCCCGCAGCACACGTGTCGACGTCCAGGCTGCCGCCACCACCCAGGCGTTCACCGTCGCCTTCACCGACGACCTGCCCGACCTGCACCTGCTGCGCCTCACGCTGAGGAGCGCCGGGGGAGAGACGCTGTCGCGCAACACCTACTGGCGTTACCGCACACCGGAGGCGATGCGCGCGCTCAACCGGCTCAAGCAGGTCAGGCTTGCGGTGTCCGCCACCCACGTCGTCCGCCACGGCGACCGACGCGAGGCGAGGGCCACCGTCCGCAACCAGGGGTCCGCCGTCGCCGCGATGGTCCGGCTGTCCCTGCTGGACGCCCACGGCGGCGACCGGGTGCTGCCCACGCTCTACGGCGACAACTACGTGTGGCTGCTGCCCGGGGAGGCGCGGACGGTCACCCTGTCCTGGGCCGCGGGGGCACTGCCGTCGGGCCGCGGGATGCTGCACGCGGAGGGGTACAACACACAGCCGGTCGGCGTCCGCGTCTGACGGCCCCGCCCTGTCCTGCCGACGGGAAGACACATGCCAGGAGCCGGACTCCTTGTTCGTTGATCATGTGTTCCATAGCATGTGTCTGTCCGGCAGCTCCCTTCACCCCAAGAGGTGTATCTCCTTGTCTGTCAGATCCGTTTCCCTGCGTGCCGCCGCCACCTTCGTCGGAGCGGCGGCCCTGGCCTCCGGTGCCCTGCTGTCGAGTGGTCCGGCGCAGGCGGCGACCGCCTCGATCGGCGCGGGGCGCGTGCAACTGTGCGCACAGGGCAACTACGCGGCCTACCCGGTGTTCAACACCGCCGCGCAGGACCAGCCGGACCTTGCCACCGCCACGGTCGCGCAGGGAACCTGCCAGACGTTCGGCATCAAGGACTTCGGCGGAAATAGGCAGACAGGGATCAGCGTGTTCGGCAAGTTCAACACGAGCAACGGCTCCTTCTACGTCGACGGGTTCGATGTCGACCCGACGGGCAGCGGCTGGAAGCATTTCGCCAGGGGGACGACGGCCGATGGCGGGGCCGGCGCTTACCTTGTGATCGAAGCCCAGCCGCGTAGCTGAGCCGGAAGCCAAGATCCCGCTCGGGCCGAGGGCCGGGCGGGATCTTTCCTTTCCCCCTCGTCAGCGGGCGTGCTCGACAGGCGCCCGGTCTGCCATGCCGGGCGTGCCCGCGGGCAGGTCCTCGGGCAGCAGCGTGGTCAGTGCTTCCAGGTCCGGCGTGGACAGGGAGGCCGGCCGCCCCGCCTGGCGGGTCATCATGGTCTCCATCAGCTGCCGGGCCAGGCGGGCGTTTCCGAAGGACCGGTTACGCGGCAGCGCGTCGAGGTGGACGCGCAGCGCCTCGCGGGTGGTGGGCGCGCAGACGTAACCCGCCGTGCCGGCCTGCTCATCGATGATGGCCAGCAGTTCGTCGGTGGAGTAGTCCTCGAAGGAGGCGTGTCGGGAGAAGCGGGACGCCAGGCCGGGGTTGGAGGCCAGGAAGCCCTCCATCTCCGCCGGGTAGCCGGCGACGATCACCACGACCTCCTCACGGCGGTCCTCCATCAGCTTCAGCAGCGTGTCGACGGCCTCCCGGCCGAAGTCCTGCGGGGAGTTGGCAGGTGTCAGCGTGTAGGCCTCGTCGATGAACAGCACACCCCCGACGGCCTCCTCGAACCTCTCCGTGGTGAGCTGCGCGGTGTGTCCGATGTAGCGCCCCACCAGGTCGGCGCGGCTCACCTCGACGAGCCGGCCGCTGGAGAGGACGCCGAAGGAGCGCAGCAATTCCGCGTACAGGCGGGCCACCGTGGTCTTGCCCGTGCCGGGCGGACCGGAGAACACGAGGTGGTGGCTGATCGAGGGCGTGGGCAGACCCACCGCCGCGCGCTGCCGGTAGGCGGTGAGCAGGTCGACGATGCCGCCCACCTCCCGCTTGACCGCCGCCAGACCGGTCATGGCGCGCAGCCGGGCCAGCGCGTCCGACTCGCCGGGTTCCTTCCTGGCCTCCGCGCGCACCTCCTCGGCCTCGTCGGCGCCCACGTCCTCGGGGACCATGAGCATCAGGTCGGCCTCGCTCGCCTCCTGCTGGGTCGCCAGCCGCAGCGACTGCCGGTCGATCATCTCCTCGAAGACCTGGCGGGCGGCCCGGCCGTTGCCGAACGTCGCGTCCCGCCGCATCCGGGAGAAGCGGATGCCGAGCGCATCCCGGGTCAGCGGGTCGAGAACGTACCGGTGGGTGGGGTGGCGCACATGTTCTCGGTGATGGTGACCAGCTCGTCCACCGAGTAGTTCTCGAACTCGATGGTGCGGGTGAACCGCGAGGCCATGCCCGGGTTGGCGGCCAGGAAGTCCGTCATCTCCTTGGGGTAGCCCGCGACGATGACCACGGTGTCGTCCCGGTGGTCCTCGATCAGTTTGACGAGGGTGTCGATGGCCTCCTGTCCGAAGTCGACGGAGGAACCCTTGCTGTCGGACAGCAGCGTGTACGCCTCGTCGATGAAGAGCACGCCGCCCAGGGCGCGTTCGAACACCTCCGTCGTCTTGATCGCCGTACCGCCGATCACCTGGGCGACCAGATCGGCCCGGGACACCTCGACGATGTGACCCGAGGACAGCATCCCGAGACCCGCCAGAATCCCGCCGTACAGCCGTGCCACCGTCGTCTTTCCCGTGCCGGGCGGACCGGCGAAGACCAGGTGGCGGCTCATGGGCGGGGCCGGGATGCCGAGCCGGGCCCGCCGCTGGGCGAGCTTGCCCAGGCTGACGAGCATGTTGACCTGTTCCTTGACGTTGTCCAGGCCGATGAGCGCGTTCAGCTCCGCGACCAGCGCGTTCTCCGGCTCCCGGTTCTCCTGCCCGCTGCTCGTGGCCGGCTCGCCGGCGGTGGACGGGGCGTCCTCGGCGGGCGGCTCCGTGCCCACGTCGGGCGTCTTGTTGTCGAGGCTGGTCAGACCGGAGAGGGTGAAATGAGCACCTGGGCGGGCGTGCTTCAGTCCGGCCCCCCTGTTGGACCGCACGGTGCAGTCGGTCACCTCCACCGGGCCGTCCGACTCGATCCGGACTCCGTCGCCGGTGTTCCCGCTGAACTCGCACGCCTTGAGCACCGCCAGGCCGTCCGCCGCGACCAGCGCACCGTGCCCGCCGGACCCCAGCACCCGGGTCCTGACCAGGGTCAGCTCACCCTTGCCCTCGACCGCGGCGCCCGACGCGGAGGAACCGGAGATCTCGCAGTCGCGCAGGGTGCCTTTCCCCTCCGCGCCCACCGAGACACCCGAGCCGCCCGCGCCGCGCAGCGCCGAACTGCCCATGTGCGGGTTGCCGCCCCCCTCGATCCGCAGCGCGTGCCCCGCGCAGTCACCGACCTCGCAGTCCTCGAACCGGCCCCGGGCCTGCCCGGAGACCTGGATTCCCGCACCGCGCGCCTCGGTGACACGGGCGCGGCGCAGCAGCAAGTTCGCCCCCGAGGCCACCGACACTCCGGTGCCGCCCGCCCGCAACACGTCCAACTGGTCGAACTCGGCGGCGGACTCCCCCTCCGGCAGCAGTCCGGTGCCCTTGCTGCCGGTGACCCGGGCGCCGGTGAAGGACGGGGTGCTGGAGTCCCCGACGTGCACGGCCGCCGCTTCGGCACCGTCGAAGTGGCAGTTCACGAAGTAGCCGAGGGAACGTCCGGTGACGTACACGCCGCTGCCCTGCGTCGCGGAGGTCTCGCAGTACGACAGCTGCGGATCGGAGCGGTCGGCGACGACGAAACCGTGGCCGGCCGAACGGTGCACCGCCACGTGGGACAGCTCGGTGCGCACCGAACTCGACACGTGGACACCGAGCGTGCAGTCCCGCAGCGTGGTCCGCACGACCCTCAGCGACGTGCCGCCCTCCAGCGCGACACCCGGCTTCTCGGTGGAGGTGATTTCGCAGTCCTCCACGACCCCGCGCGACTGGCCGTTGGCCAGCACGCCGTTGCCCCGGGCGTCGCGCATACGGCAGTTGCGCACCGTCGCCCGGCCCTCCTCGCTGACCACGACCGCCGACGTGCCCAGGTTCTCGATGAGGCAGTCCTCGATGACACTGCCCGTCGAACCGGCCTCGACGACACCCGCGCCGGTCGGGTTGGTGACCCGGCACGACCGCATCGCGAGGGAGCCGCTGCCCCGGCTGAGCAGCGCCGTCCAGCCCGCGCCCAGAACTTCGCAGCCGTCCAGGGCGACCTGCCCGCGGACCGCGTCGATCACCGGCAGCTCGCCCTCGCCGGCCCGCAGCAGCAGGTCGGTGAGCATCACGGCGTCCGCCGCGAGGGTCACCGCCGCCCCCTTGGCTGGGGCGATCTCGACGCTGCCGCGCGGGCCGTCGGCGACGATCGTCACCCGGTTCTGCACGACCAGGGTCTCCTGGTAACTGCCCGGACGGACACTGATGATCGCTCCCGGACGGGCGTTGAGCAGAGCCGCGCCGATCGTTGTGTGATCGCAGCCGCCCTCCCGGCCGACGGTGATCAGATGGCGGGCCACGACTGCTCCTTCCCGTCGGGTGCGGACGGCCGGGACGCCCGGTCCGGGGCGCCGGCGGGCGGCGCGGCGGGACCCGCGCCGCAGGCACGGCGGTGCGCGCTCTGCATGGTGATCACCTCTTCGGGGTGGGGTACCCGGCCGGGCTCGTCGGCCGGGCCGTGCTCAGTGCTGCGTCCCGGCGGCCCACAGAACGCGGCCGTCGGTGGCGAGGATCGTGACGTCGCCGTCGTTCTGGAGGACGAGCCGGGCCCCGTCGTGGCCGCCCGAGCCGGACGACCAGAGGGTCTGCTGCGCCGCCGTACGGACCACGAGGTCACCGTCCGACTGGAGGACGGCGTAGTCGCCCTGGCCCGAGGTGTGCGAGGACCAGCGGACCGCGCCGTTCTCGTCCGTGATGACGAGGTTCCCGTCCGCACGCATCGTCAGGTGCGTCCGGTCGGAGGCGAGGCTCTGCCCGGGGCGCAGGACGTGGGTGCCGGTGAAGACCTCGGTGCCCCACCGTGGGGCGGGCTCGGGATCGGGGTGCGCGGCCGGCTTCGGGTCGGCGGCGGCGCCGTCGCCCTGCGCCGGGGCGCCGGGGTCGGTGCCGGTGTCGCGGGTGGTGGTGTGGTCGGGGGTGGTGGCGACCGGGCTGGAGCCGGTGGCGTGGTCGTGGGGTGCGGCGGGGTCGGTCGTGGTGGGTTCGAGCGGGGTGAGGGGAGTCTCCGTGGCGGGCGCGGAGGCGGCGGCGCGCGCCTGGGGCGCGGCGGGCTCGGCCGCGGACGCGGCCGTGGCACCAGCCGCGGTTCCGGTCGCGGCCACGCGCGCGCGGGCCGTGGCCGTCGCCGGTTCGGAGCCGGCCCTCGCCGGCGTGTCTGCCGCGGCCTTCGTCGACGTGTCGGTCGCCGGCTTCGCGGTGGCGTTCTTCACAGCCGCGGTCTTTGCGGCGGCGGTGGTCGTGCCGACCGGCTTCTTGGCGGCAGCGGTGCCTGCGCCCGTGCCGGCACCGGTGGCCGCGGTCTTGGCGGTTGTGCCGTCCGGCACGTCCGGGTGGGCCGCGGCCGGTACGGTCTGCCGCGCCGCTCCCATCGCGGGGGCCCCGGCGGCCGTCGCGGTGCGCTGCGGTACGGCGGAACGGACCGGGGAGGAGACGTCCGCCGCCACTTGGGGCGGGGTGTTCGAGTATGCCGTTCCCGTTCCCGCCGGGGCGTTCCCGGCCCGGTCGGCGGTGTCCGCTGCGAGCGCCTGGGGCACCGCGGGGGAGTCCGCCGCCGTCTGTCCGTCCTGCGCATGGACTTCACCGCCACCCTGCAGGAGATGCTGACCACCCTCATCACAGGCACCCTCGCCAGAGCAGAGCTTGGTGCTCACTGATTTGGGCTGCTCGGCGTGACGGTGGATCGTCGAGAGCCAGCACGGTGCCTGCTGGAAGCCGTCGAGGATGCCGGGTCGTTGCTGAAGGCGTGTGAGCCCGGTTGCGTACGGGGGCTTCACAGGTGGCCTCCTTCCATGCGATGGCGGTCCGCTCGGCACGCTGGGCGACCGGCCGGCCGCGAACCTGCGGGCTGAAGCGCCGGTGACGGCTCCAAGGGCCCGCCTGCTTGGGTTCCTCGCCGATCACCGACTGCCGACAGGGCCGGGTGATCCGGGACGCTGCTGCCTCCGGCTGCCCCTCAGCGCGAGATGTCTCCAGGAGATTTCGCCCAGCGCGTCCAGGAGGGCCGACTCGTCGTTGCCGGCCTTCTGTGACCCCAGGGTGGCTCCGGTCTCGTCGGCCACAGCCGCCCGGTGATGGGCTCTGCCCGCGTCGATGCCGGCCCAGGCACGTGCCCGTTCCTCGCTCGTACACCCTCCTGGCCTCCGACGGCAGGCCGCCGGGCCCGCGGAACACCCGCTGTCATCCCCGTGATCAGCAGCCACACAAGGCGCGCACATCCCCAAAGGCCCCGGCAGGCATCGGTGGTACTCCGTACCCGCCACCGGCGAGCCCGCCGGAAGGCCGCCAGGTCTGCCCTGGTGGCCTGCGCGAACCCCGCGTGCGGCCGGCCCGGTCAAGAGACCGGCGACGACCACCGTTCCTCGTCCCATGACACCTGGCCGAGGCCGGGCTGTCGCGCCGTCGCGAGCAGACGGGCACGCGGACGGGCTCGGCGTCCACCCGGGAGCGCCGGTCCCGCCCGCTCGCCACGCCGCCGTGCGGTGCTTCAGGCCGCCGCGGGCGCGCTCTTCTTGCGGGCGCGGTACGCGGCCGCCTTGATCTTGTTGCCGCAGGACTCCATGCCGCACCACTGGCGCCGCATGCCCCGCGAGCGGTCGATGTAGACGCGGGTGCACTCTGGGTTGCCGCACTCTTTCAGCAGCGGCACGTCCGGGCCGCTCAACAGCTCGACGGCCGTGCGGGCGAGGGTGGACAGCACCTCCTGCGGCGTCGCCTCGGTCCGCCGGCCCTCCGGGGTGAGCTGCGGCACCGCGGACGGCGTGCGCGCCGTGCTGTTCACCAGCTCCAGCGCGTCGGCCTGGTACTCCTCACCGAGACGGCGCGAGGTGACCAGGTGGTAGATGGCCTCCCGCAGGGCCGTCGCCTGGTCCACGTCGGCCTGCTCGCTGGGCGTGACGGCGTCGACGACGCCCGACTCCAGGAACCAGGCGTCCAGGCGATCCGGTGTCACGAACATTTCAAACTGCAGCGTACGGCGGGCACGCAGTGTAGCGGCGAAATCCAGGACCGGATTGCCGCACACGAAGACATGGTCGAGATTCATGTCACCATTTTGACAGGTGACCGCCACCTCTGCAAGAGTCGTCACCTGTTCAGCCGGTATTCAGTTGTGTGCGGGGTTCACCGTACCGGGCGCCCGCCCTTCCTGTGCGGAGCCCAGCCGGATCTCCCGGCCCTGCCAGCGGTCGCGCAGCCAGCGGTCATGGCTGGCCAGCACGATCGCGCCCGGCCCGGTGCCGAGCGCCGCCTCCAGTTCGTCGCACAGGCGCGGCGAGAGGTGGTTGGTGGGCTCGTCCAGCAGCAGCAACCGCGGCGGCCGGGCCACCAGCAGCGCCAGCGCGAGCCGCCGCCGCTGCCCCACCGAGAGCCGGCCGACCGGCTTGTCCAGGTCCGCCTCGTGCAGCAGCCCCAGCGAGGACAGCGGCACCGCGTCGGCCCGCTCGGCGCCCAGCGTCTGCTCGTACGTGTCCCGGACGGTGCGCTCCGGCCGGTCGAAGACGGTGTCCTGGGCGAGCAGCCCCACCGTCAGCCCGGCGCGCCGCCGCACCTGGCCCTCGGGCACGAGGTGCCCGGCGAGCACGGCCAGCAGCGTGGACTTCCCCGCGCCGTTGCCGCCGGTGACCAGCAGCCGGTCGGTCGCCGACACCTCGGCACACACCGGCGCGAGCCGCCCCGGCACCCCCGCGCCGTCCAGCGACACCAGCGGCCCGTCGTCGTCCCCCTCCTTCTGCTCCACCGATGCCGCCAGCGCCGGGCCGGCGAACCGCAGCGGCCTGGGCGGCTCACCGACCTGGGCACGCTCCAGCTCCTCCAGCCGCCGGGCGGCGTTGCGCACCCGCCGGGAGACCTGGCTCTGCACCCGGCCGGCCCGGTGGCCGTAGCCCATCTTCTCGTTGTCGCGCGGTCCCCGGTCCGGTGCCACCCGGCGCGCGGTCACCTGGGCCGAGACCCTGAGTGCCGCCAGTTCCTCCTGTTCCTGCGTCCAGCGCCGCTCCCAGCGCTCCCGCTCGGCGCGTTTCTCCGCCAGGTAGGCGCTGTAGTTGCCGCCGTAGCGGACCGGCCCGACGACGGCCGGATCGAGGTCGACCAGGTCCGTGCACACGGCGTCCAGGAAGGCCCGGTCGTGGCTGGCCAGCACGACGACGCCGGGCAGACCGCGCACCTGTTCCTCGACGAAGGCGGCGGCCTCGTCGTCGAGGTGGTTGGTCGGCTCGTCCAGCAGCAGCGCGGCCGGCCGCCGGATCAGCAGCGCGGCCAGCGCGAGCCGCCCGCGCTGCCCGCCCGACAGCGACCCGAGAGTCCGGTCGTGTCCGAAGCCGCCGAGGCCGAGGCCGTCCAGGACGAGCGCGGCCCGCCGGTCGGCGTCCCACGCCTCCCGCTCCTGGGCCTGTTCGAGCCGGGCGCCGTACATATCGAGCAGTACCGCGTACTCCGGTGCGTCCTGCGCGGTGCGCGCGAGCTGTTCGGTGAGCCGTTCCAGCTCGGCGAGGTCGTCGCGGGCCTCGCGCAGGGCGTCGTCGAGGACGCCGGCGATCGTCGTGCCGGGGTCGTAGGGCATCTCCTGCTGGAGGAAGCCCAGGTCGGGCGGGCGGGTGACGCTGCCGGCGTCGGGCTCGTCCGTCCCGGCCAGCAGACGCAGCAGGGTGGACTTGCCGACGCCGTTCTCCCCGATCAGACCGATGCGGTGGCCGGGGGAGGCGGTCAGGGAGACACCGTCGAGCACCCGGCGGTCGCCGAGGGTGCGGACGAGGTCATGGGCGAGCAGGGCGGGCTGAGGCATGGGGGCACACCCTCCGGTGCGGTCGGTGCGCGGCCCGCGGGGCGGCGTACGCCTCACACGGGCCAGGTCGGCACACCGGCGGCTCACACCTCGGGCGCCCCCGTCTCCTTCAGCTCGCCGTCGGCCAGCCGCAGCCAGCGGTCCACACCGATCTCCCGCAGGAACCGCTCGTCGTGGCTGACCACCACGAAGGCGCCCTGGTAGGAGTTGAGGGCGCTCTCCAGCTGGCCGGCGCTGACCAGGTCGAGGTTGTTCGTCGGCTCGTCCAGGAGCAGCAGGTGCGGGGCCGGCTCCGCGCACAGCACACACGCCAGGGTGGCGCGCAGCCGCTCGCCGCCGGAGAGCACCCCGACGGGCAGGTGGGCGCGGGCGCCGCGGAAGAGGAAGCGGGCGAGCAGGTTCATCCGCTCGGCCTCGGGGCGCTGCGGCGCGTAGTCGGCGAAGTTCTCGGCGACCGTACGGTCCAGATCCAGCAGGTCGAGCCGCTGCGAGAGGTAGGCGATACGTCCGTCGGCCCGCCTGATCTCGCCGCCGTCCGGGGTCAGGTCGCCGTTCAGCAGCCGCAGCAGCGTGCTCTTCCCGGCGCCGTTGGGGCCGGTCAGCGCGATGCGCTCGGGGCCACGGACGGTCAGGTCGACACCCGCTCCGGCGAACACGTCCTTGTCACCGAGCCGGACGCGCAGCCCCTCACCGAGGAACAGGTTGCGCCCCGCGGGCACATTGGTGTCGGGCAGCTCCAGCGTGATGCGCTGCTCCTCGCGCAGCGCGCGCCCGGCCTCGTCCAGCCTGGCCTTGGCCTCGCTGACGCGTCCCGCGTGCACCTGCCCGGACCGGCCCGCGGACTCCTGCGCGCCGCGTTTCATGTTGCCGGCGAAGATGCGGGGCAGGCCCGCGTTCTTCAGGTTGCGGGCGGCGTTGCTCTGCCGGCGTTCGGCGCGCTCGCGGGCCTGCTGCATCTCCCGCTTCTCCCGCTTCAGCCCCTGCTCGGCGTTGCGGACATTCTTCTCCGCGACCTCCTGCCCGGCCCGGACGGCCTCCTCGTACTCGGTGAAGTTGCCTCCGTAGAAGCGGAGTTCACCGCGCTCGAGTTCGGCGATGCGCTCCATGCGGTCGAGCAGGGCCCGGTCGTGGCTGACCAGGAGGAGGCAGCCGGTGAAGTCCCCGAGCACGTCGTAGAGCTTGTGCCGGGCGTCGGCGTCGAGGTTGTTGGTGGGTTCGTCGAGCAGCAGCACATCGGGGCGCCTGAGCAGTTGCGCGGCGAGACCGAGGGAGATGACCTGGCCGCCGCTGAGCGTGCTCAGAGCGCGGTCCAGGGTGAGGGCGCCCAGGCCGAGGCGGTCGAGCTGGGCGCGGGTGCGCTCCTCGATGTCCCAGTCGTCGCCGATGGTGGTGAAGTGCTTCTCGTCGACGTCGCCGGACTCGACGGCGTCGATGGCCCGGATGATCTCGGCGACGCCCAGCACCTCGGCGACCGTGAGATCACCGGTGAGCGGCAGGGACTGCGGGAGGTAGCCGAGGGTGCCGGAGACGGACACCGACCCACTGGCGGGCCGCAGTTCACCGGCGATCAGCTTGAGCAGGGTGGACTTGCCGGTGCCGTTGGGCGCGACGAGACCGGTGCGGCCGGGGGTGACGGTGAAGGACAGGTCCTGGAGGACGGGGGTGTCGTCGGGCCAGGCGAAGGACAGGTTCGAGCAGACGACGGAGGCGTCGGACATGAAGGTGACCTCGTGAGGAGAGGACGGGGCACACGCGAGACAGGTGTGCCTCGGCGGAAGACTGGTGGCATGAGGGGACGACAGCGAGACCACTTCGGCGGCGCCTCGTACGCACCGGCCGGTGGCCTGTCGGGGCCGGGTGATCACCCGGAGATGTCGTCGTCCACCACCATGTCTGGTCTCCTCGAAAAAGGATCAAGGTCCTCTTCAGTCTAGCAGGCCGGCCGGCGGGAGCAGGTCCTGGTCCGCCTCGTCGAGGTCCTCAAGGCGCCGGTGGTGCACACCCTGCGCGGCAAGGAGCACGTCGAGTACGACAACCCCTACGACGTCGGACTCACCGGCCTGCTCGGCTTCGCCTCCGGCTACAAGGCGATCGAGGAGGCCGACACCCTGCTCATGCTCGGCACGGACTTCCCCTACCGGCAGTTCTACCCGAAGCACGCGAAGGTCGTGCAGCTCGACGTACGCGTGCTTCGGGTAGATCGGCCGGCGCACCCACGTCGGCCTGCCCCTGGTGGGCAGTGTGCGCGACACCCTGCCCGCGCTGCTGCCGCTGCTGACCGCCAAGTCCGACCGGGACCACCTGGACCGCGCCCTGGCCCACTACACCCGCACCCGCCGCTCACTGGACGCGCTCGCGGTCAACGACCACGACCGCACCCCCATCCACCCGCAGTTCGTGGCGAGCACCCTCGACCGCCTCGCCGACGACGACGCCGTCTTCACCACCGACGTCGGCTCGCCCGCGGTCTGGGCGGCCCGCTACCTGACGTTCAACGGGCGGCGGCGCCTGCTCGGTTCGTTCAACCACGGTTCGATGGCCTGCGCGCTGCCGCACGCGGTCGGCGCCCAGGCGGCGTACCCCGGGCGGCAGGTCGTCGCGCTCGCCGGGGACGGCGGGCTCACCATGCTGCTCGGCGAACTGTTCACGCTGAGGCAGAACGGGCTGCCCGCCAAGATCGTCGTCTTCAACAACGGCTCGCTCAACTTCGTCGAGCTGGAGATGAAAGCGGCGGGTGTCGTCAACTTCGGTACGGAGCTGGACAACCCAGACCTCGCCGCGGTCGCCTCCGCGATCGGCCTGTGGGCACGGCGGGTCGAACGCCCCAGTGACCTGGAGGGCGCCCTGAAGGACGCGTTCGCGCACGACGGACCGGCCGTCGTCGAAGTCATGACGGCGCGTCAGGAACTGTCGGTGCCCCCCGCGATCACCGTGGAGCAGGCCAAGGGCTTCACCCTCTACGCCATCCGTACGATCCTGTCCGGTCGCGGCGAGGAACTGCTGGACCTGGTCTCCACCAACGTGGCCCGGCGGATCCTGCGTTAGCGCACGCCAGGAAACGCGGGCGTGGGCCGGTCCGCCCTGTCGCGGGGGGCGGGTCGGCCCACCCCCGGTCACTGCCGGCGGAAGCTGTGCGCCGGGCCGAAGGTCAGCCACGAGTGGAAGTCGCCCGCCGGCTCGGTCACCGAGGCGCCGGAGCAGTCGGTGTTCTTGTAGTAGGTCACCGGCCCGTCGGTCATGTCGAAGTCGGCGAGGACACCGAACGGCGTCGTGACGCACTGGGCGTCGACGTCCTGGTAGAGCGCCACCCTGCCGTCGAACCACTGCGTCTCGAAGACACACACGTTTCCGCTGCCCACGGTGACACACCGTTCGTCGGCCTTGTCCAGGAAGGTGGGCCCGGACGTCGCCGACGCCGTACCGGGAGTCAGTCCCAGCAGCACGGCGGCCGCTGCGGAGGCTACGGCGACGGTGACACGTCTGCGAGGGGACCTGCGCATGATTCTCTCCTCATGGGGACGGGGGACACGTGCACTGCACGCGTAGCCTGCCCATACACCGCACAGCTGTCGAGAGTTCAACTTCCTTTGGCTGAATATGTGTCTCCAGGTGTGCGCCTGCGGAGCCGGACCCGGCCGCCCCGGGCGGGGACGAGCGTCACGGAGACCAGTCGCGCGGGCTCCTGGGGGCCGGCCGGCTCGGGAACGGCCGACGCGAGGACCACCTTCAGGACGGTCTCGATCTCCAGTCGGGCCAGCGACACCCCGATGCAGCGGCGCACACCCCCACCGAACGGGGTCAGCGTGTACGGCGCCGGGTCCGCGCCCAGGTGCCGCTCCGGCCGGAACACATCCGGCTGGGGCCACAGCTCCGGATCGAGGTGGGTGAGCGGGAACAGCGCCGCGACGAACGCGTGCCGCGGCACCGGGTGGCCGCCGAGTCCGGTGTCCCGGGCCGCGGTGCGCATGGCGTTCCAGACGGCGGGGCGCAGCCGGCCGGACTCCTTGACCGTGGCCTTGAGCAGGCGCTCCGAGCCGGCGTCGAGATCGGCGATCAGGTCGTCGCGGGCGACGGGGTGGTGGGCCAGCAGGTGCAGCGTCCAGGCGATCGTCGTGGCCGTGGTCTCGTAACCGGCCAGGACGAGCCCGGTCAGCTCGTCCAGCACCTGCGCGTCGTCCAGCCCGGCCCCTTGCTCGTCGCGCGCGTCCAGCAGCAGGGACAGCACGTCGTCGCGCCGGACGCGGTCGGCGGCGGCCCGGCGGTCGGCGATCTCCTCACGGGTCAGGGCCAGCACGGCGGCCCGCAGCCGGTGGAAACGTCCGCCCGGTGAGAGCGGCCCGAGGTCGCGCCGCAGCGGTCCGGGCAGGAACAGGCACAGGAGGTTGCCGGTGGCGACGAAGGGGCCGAGGGCCTGCCGGAAGGCCGCCGTCCGGGACGGATCCGTCAGGCCGAGGACGACCCGCAGGATGACGTCGAGGGTCAGCCGCTGTGCCCAGGGCCGCACCGGTGCCCCGCCCTCGGACAGCAGCGCGGGCAGTCCGGCCCGGACGAGTTCGCGCACCCGCTCGGCCCAGACGGCGATCCGCGTGCCGTGGAACGACGGCAGCAGCAGCTTGCGGTGGCTCAGGTGCAGCGGCGGCGGCGTGCAGATCAGGGACCCGGCGCCGACCGCGGGCGCCAGCAGGGCCGCGGCGTCGCCGCCCGTGAACCGCTCGTGGTCGGTCAGCACCGCCCGGTTGGCCGCGGCGCCGGCGGCGCACACGAGGGCGCCGCGGTAGGGGAACGTACGGAGCGAGAAGACCGGCCCCAACCGCGCGCGCAGCGAACGGGCGTACCCCTCGGGGTCCGTGAGCATCCGCAGGGTCTGCACGGCCCGCGGGGCGCGGGCGGCCGGCGGGAAGCGCCGGGGGTCCCACGGCGGCTCGCGGGAGAACGCGTCGTTCATGACCGTGGTGCTCCGGGGAAGCAGGGGACGGGACATGGCACGGTCAGCCTGCCGCTGTCCGCCGCCAGGGGCCGCCCGGGTCGTCGTACGCGGCGGCGTAGCCGTCGGTGGCGATGGGGGCCTGGAGGATCGTGTCCGGAACGGCGAACGCCGCCACGAGGTCGAGCGCGTGCGGCGCCAGCTCGGCTCCGAGCCGGTCCACGGCCGGGGCGAGATCGCGGACCGCTTCGGCGGTCAGGCGGCCGTCCGCCAGCAGGACGCCCGCGTGCGCAGCGATGCGTTCCAGGGCGAACAGCCGGAACACCTGCTGGAGCAGTCCGCGTGCGAAGTCGTCGCGGACGTGCTCGGCGGCGGCCAGGAACGCCTGCGCGGCCCGCCGGGTGGCGTACGCGTCGACGAGGTCGAGGCCTGGGTTCACCGCGTGGTTCCAGCGGTCCAGCGCGCCGCCGCTCGGCCTGCCGAGGCTCTCGCGGGCCTGCCGCAGGCGGTACAGCTCGTGGTGCACGAGCAGGTCGAGCAGGAGCGAGCAGTCGGTCGACGGGGCGGCCCGCGCGGCGGGTTCGGCCGGTGGGTCGTAGCCGTGGCCGGTCAGCATGTCGGCGGCGGCCTTGGTCCAGATGACCAGGTTGTCCCCCTCGGCCGTGATCGTGCTCTCGACGGGTGTGAGCAGGTCGACCATGCGGTTGACCGACAACAGCCCCTGCGCGCCGCAGCGTTCGCGGCTTTCGAGCACGATGTCCCTGGCCTGCCAGGTGATCCAGCCCTTCGCCGCCGCGACGAGGACGTCCGCCTCGGCCGACCCGGTCTCGTCCGGGCCGGCGCCGGCGCGCGTGGCCTCGCGCAGCAGGAACGTCGCCGCGTACGCGCGGGCCACCACGCCGAGCAGCCTGGTCTGGTGGCAGCGGTAGGCGAAGAGCGGAACACCGGTCCTGCTCGCCGGTGCGAAGGTGTGCCGGCGGTGGGCGTGGCGCACGGCGACGACGAGGCTCGCCCGCGCCCCGCCCAGCGCCGCCGCGCTCAGGCAGATCTTGCCGGTGGTGACGCGCTGGATGGACCGCAGGAAGCGGCGGCGCCTGCTGCCGGTCGTGCTGCGGAAGACGCCTTCGGCGGTCAGCTCCCCGTGCCCGCCGGTCAGCAGCGCGGTCCGCGGCAGCGTCACCCGGTCGAAGGAGGTGAGGGCGTGGTCGACCGCGGAGCCGGGTGTCTGCGACAGGGGCCGCACCCGGATGCCCGGCAGCGGCCCGTCCTCGTCGCGCAGGGGCGCGAGGAACAGGAACACGCCGCAGTCCTGGTCTCGGACGATCAGCCGGGCCGCGACCAGACCGCTCTTGGGGCCGCCGAAGGGGCCGGTGTTGGGCATGAACTTCTGGGCGCCTGCCGAGGGGGTGTGCAGGACGAAGGTGTCGGTCTCCGGCCGGTGGGTCGCCGTGGTCTCCAACGCGGCGGCGTTGTTGCCGTAGCCGAGTTCGGTGATCAGTACGGTGCCGTACCGACGCAGCCGGACGAAGGGGGACAGGTCTGTCGTGCGCCGGGTGTCGAGACGCAGGAGGCTGCCCAGGAACAGGTTGTAGTGGATGGTCGCCAGGGTGGTCAGGGTGCCGTCGACGGCACCCAGCCACTCGTGCAGGGAAACGAGCCGGTCCGTCTCCGTGACCAGTTCCTCGACGGACTCGATGTCCTGGTTGAGAACGCGCAGCCGGCGGTAGGCGAGTTCGGACCGTTCCGAGGACGACAATCCGTCGCGGTAATGGAATATCTCGCGGCCCAGTATTTCCGTCCAGGGTCTGTGCAGTGCGTCGAAACGCCCCTCGAAGAGCACGTCGGTCAGCCGTCGTACGTGTGTCCCGTCGGCCGTCGTGACACTCGCCGCCACCGTGGTCGCGTCCACCACAGGGTTACCTCACAGTGCCCCGAAGAGGAGATGGCTCGTGGTGTTCGCCGGGTCGTCGTCGCGGTAGTAGCCGGTGGCGGCGGTCATCAGCTGGTCCTTCGTCAGCTGTCCGTCGGGGCCGGCCAGGCTGTCGAAGGCCGGTCCCGCGCCGTCGGCGGGGACACCGATGGCGGTGAGGACCGTGACGAAGTCCTCCCTGCCCACCCGGCCGTCGTCGTCGCGGTCGGCCAGGTGGAAGCCGGCCGCGTAGAGCGGGCCGATCAGTGTGTCGAAGTCGTCGCTCACATGGCGCAGTGCCTGACGGAACTCGTCCCTGTCGATCCGGCCGTCACCGTCGGCGTCGGCGGTCTCCCGCAGCGCCCGCCAGTAGTTCAGCATCTCGGCGGCGTAGACCTGGCCCTTCGCGGTCTGCTCCCCACCGAACGCGGTGACACACCGGCCCGCCATCAACGTGAAGTCGTCCTCGGCGATGACTCCGTCGCCGTTCGCGTCCAGTAAGGAAAACAGCCTTTCGTACTTCTGGTTCAGCAGTTCGCTCATGAAGACCTCCAGGTGTGAATTCCCTCAGTCGATCCGATGGCGAGAATACGGTCGGGCGATCGGGTGAATCCATCCCTGCGGGGATCCTCGTTCGAGTGAACGACGTAATTCCTGATTGACGTCAGGGGAAGAGGCGTCAGATCAGGTGCGTGGGTGCCGGGTGGATACGGATCGTGGCGGCGCGGGCCCCGGGGGAGGCGACGAGGGCGGCCGCGGGCGTTCCGTACGCGGTCCGGTAGGCGGCGTCGATCTCGGCGGCGGCCCCGGCTGCGCCCGTCTCCAGCAGGACCTCGCGGGCGACCGTCCCCACCCGGATCCGCCCCCGGCCGTGTTCCCGTGCCGCCTGGTACCAGCGGGAGCGGACTCCCCGGTAGGCGCGGACGTAGAGGGCGCCGTGGACCACCACCATGCCGATCTCGACCCCGTCCCGGTCACCGTCCCCGGCGGTCAGGACGAGGGAGTCGTGCGCTGCGAGCAGGGCGAGGTCTTCGGGGCTCCAGGTGTTCACCGGGTCGGGCTCTCCGTTCTGCCGGTGTCCGGCTGCCGGGCGTTCCACGAGGTGAGGATCCGCAGTGCGTCGTGTGAGGGGGTGCCGCATCCGGCGGTCAGGACCATGAGGCGCTGTCCGGAGCCGTCGGGCGCGGTCCAGGTGCCGCAGCCGAGGGTCAGGTCGACCACCACAGGGTGGCGGTAGTGCTTGGTGCCGTGCCCGGCGCCGCTGACCTGGTGCTCGGCCCACCAGGTGCGGAAGTCGTGGTCCCGACCGACAGTTCGCCCACGAGGCGGGCGAGCGCGGGGTCGTCTGGATCGGCCGCGGCTTCCCTGCGCAGGGCGGCTACGGCATCGCGGGCGTCGTGGGTCCATCGCCGGTGCATGTCCCGGATCACCGGGTCGGTGAACAGCAGCCGCACGTAGTTGCGGCGGGCGGCCGGCACCGACGCGAAGCCGGTGTAGAGGGCCGCGGCGGCGGAGTTCCGGGCCAGCACGTCCAGCCGCCTGCCGAGGACCATCCCCGGCACGTGCGTGAGCTGGGCCAGCAGGCGGCCGGGGGCGGGACGCACGTGCTGCACGGGCCGGCGGCGGGGCCCGGCGTCGCCCCGGCCGGCGAGTTCGTACAGGTACCTCGTCTCGTCCTCGTCCAGGCGCAGGGCGCGTACCAGGGTGGCGAGCACGGAGGCGGACGCCCGGACGCGGCCCTGTTCCAGCCGTGTGTAGTAGCCGACGCTGATGGCGGCCAGGTGGGCGACCTCTTCAGGGCGCGGCCCCGCGACCCTCCGGGCAGGCCGCAGTCCTGCGGGGCGAGTTGTGACCGGCGTGCTCTGAGGAAGGCCCCGAGAGCGGGGCCGGGTGACGCATGCATGTCTCCCAGTGTCCCGCCGTCGGCTCCGCGGTTGCACACGTGTGGGGGGGAAGGTTTCTTCCCAGGCAGGAACCTGCCTCTTGTCCCCCCGGTGAACGGGGTGTGACCGTGGAAACGTCCTCCCCGGCACGGCGGAGGCCGGGCTCCTTCCGAGGCGTCCGACGAGTGGACCGCACCGTCATGTGACTGATGCGCGGCCCGTGTCCGCCGTGAACTGTGGACGGAAGGCATGGACCCGTCGTCCGGGGACCCGCTCCGGCAAGCACGCCACAGACAGTTGACAAGGAGATTTCCATGGCCAGGACCAGCGTCACCTTCGACAGCGCCGGCATCACGATCGCCGCCCACCTCTACACCCCCGACACCTCGGTACCGGGTCCGCGTCCGGCACTCGTGGTCGGCCACCCCGGCACCGGCGTGAAGGAGCAGACCTCAGGCACCTACGCGCAGCTGATGGCCGAGCGCGGGTTCGTCACCCTCGCCTTCGACGCCGCCCACCAGGGCGAGTCCGGCGGTCTGCCGCGCGGACTGGAGGACCCCGCCCAGCGGGTGGAGGACTTCAAGGCCGCCGTCTCCTTCCTCACCGCCCGCGAGGAGGCCGACGCCGACCGGATCGGCCTGCTCGGCATCTGCGCCTCCGGCGGCTACTCACTGGCCGCCGCCGGCGGCGACCACCGGGTCGGGGCGGTGGCCACCGTCAGCACCGCCGAACCCGCCCGCCAGTTCCGCTACGGCGCGGAGGGCTCCCAGGACCCGGCCGTCTTCCGCTCGCTCCTCGACGCCGCCGCCCAGGCCCGTACCCGGGCCGCCCGCGGCGAGGACCCGGGTGTGATGACCATGTTCCCCGAGACCGCCGAACAGGCCGCCGCACTCGGCGGTGAGCACGGCGTGGAGGGCTTCGAGTACTACTGCACCTCCCGGGGCGAGCACGAGCGGTCCGCCAAGTTCCTCGCCTGGGAGAGCATCGACAAGATGGCCTCGAGCGACGCCTTCCACGCCGTCCCCCTGATCGGCCCCCGCCCGATCCTCCAGATCATCGGCGAACGGGCCGTCACCGCCTGGATGGCCGTCGAGGCCCACCGCCGGGCCACCGGCCCCGCGGAACTCCACCGCGTCGAGGGAGCCAGCCACGTCGACCTCTACGACAAGAAGGAGTACATCGACCCGGCCGTCGACAAGCTCGCCGTCTTCTTCACCGGCCACCTCGCCGCCACCGACTGAGGTTGGCGCCACCCGTACCGAGGCGGTGGCTCCGTCCTGTGGCCGGGCCGCCCGATCGCGCGCGGCCTCACGGGGCCGCGGGCGGGATGTTCTGGTTGGCGTGGAAGAAGTTGCCGGGATCGTAGGTGCGCTTGACCTCGGCCAACCGGTCGTAGTGGCCGCGGTAGGTCCCCCGTACCCGGTCGGTGCTCTCCTGTTCCCCCAGGAAGTTGATGTAGGCGCCGCCCATGGAGTGGGGGTGCAGGGCGGTCCAGTAGTCCACGCACCACCGGCGGATCAGCTCGGCGTTCGCCGGCTCGGGGTCGATGCCGGCGATCACACCCGACCACATGGCGTCCCGGTAGGCCCAGGCGGTGTCGTCGGCACCGGGGCGGCGGGCCGCACCGTCGACCGGGTACAGGTGCATCGTGGACAGGCCGGTGGGCAGCGCCCGGCCGTACTTCTCGTGGACGGCGACGGCGTCGTCGGAGATGGTGTCGAAGAAGTCACCGCGCCAGTACCACTGCAACCCCTTGGGGAGCAGCCCGTCGAACATGGTCTGCAGGGCGGGGTAGGGCATCGGGGTGGTGAAGTGGAAGGCGGGCGGCCCGGGGGTGTTCACTTCCCTGAGCGCGTCCTCCAGGCGGTCCTGTCCCGGATCACCGGTGTGGCACCACACCACTCCGCACATCTTCCGGCCGTGCAGTGGCTCGGGGAAGGGCGGAGCGGGCGGTACGGTCAGCAGGACGAAGAAGCCGTTGAGGTCCTCGGGCGCGGCGGGCAGGAACTGCCGGTACCAGCGCAGCACTTCCCCGACGCGCTCGACGGGCCAGAACGTCACCGCGACGCCGACGGTGTCCACCGGGTGCAGCCGGAAGGTGAACGAGGTGACCACGCCGAAATTGCCGCCGCCGCCCCGCAGGGCCCAGAACAGGTCCGGGTGGTCGTCCGGGGAGGCGGTGAGGAACGTGCCGTCGGCGCGGACGACGTCGGCGGACAGCAGGTTGTCGATCGTCAGGCCGTACCTGCGGGTCAGATGTCCGTGCCCGCCGCCCAGCGTGAGTCCGCCCACCCCGGTGGTCGACATGATCCCGGTCGGCGTGGCCAGACCGAAGGTGTGCGCCGCGTGGTCGAGATCGCCCAGCCGGCTCCCGCCGCCCACGCGCGCGGTCCTGGCCTCGGGATCGACGTGCACCCAGCGCATCGGCGTCAGGTCGAGCGTCAGCCCGCCGTCGACCAGGCACAGCCCCGGCCCGCTGTGTCCGGCCCCGCGCACCGCCGGCTCCACCCCGGTGTCCCGGGCGAAGGACAGCACGGTCCGCACGTCCGCCACGTCGACGCACCCGGCGATCGCGGCCGGCCGCCGGTCGATCATGGCGTTGTAGATGCCGCGGGCCTCGTCGTACCCCGGGTCTCCCGGAGCGAGGACGGGTCCTCGCAGTGCCGTACGCAGACTCTCCAGAGCCTGCCCGTCGAAGCCGTCCATGGCCGCACACTCCTGCCTGCGCGCGTGGTGCGCGGACGGACGTGTGCGCGACGTCCAGGCAGGCCGCGGGGGCGTGAGACGCGGATCCGTACGCGCCTGTGCTGACGGTCGGCGGGGTGCGCGAAACCAACCCCACCAGCAGCATTGTCCGCCCGTCGACCGCGGCCCGCACGCCGGCCGCGGGGCGCTGCCCCACGGACGGACTCGCCGGACGGACTCGCCGGACGTTCCGGACCCTCGCCCGTGCGCCGGCAGTGTCAGCGTGCAGGCACGTCACCGTGCCGGCACGTCACCGCGGTTCGCCGCCGATGTCCGTGCCTTGGCGCGCATCTCGTCGGCCTGCGGACTGCCGGTCGCGCCCAGCAGGTCGGCGGCCCGGTCCCAGTGCGCGCGGGCCTGGTCGGCGTCGCCCCTCTCCAGGTGGGCGGCGGCGAGCCGGTCCAGCACCTCCACCTGACCGTAGGTGTCCAGCACCTCCTCCCGGGCCCTCCCGTAGTCCGCCACGGCGGTGTCGAGGTCGCCCAGGTGCCGGCGGGCGTAGGCGATGCTGTCCCAGGTCGCCGCCTCGTTGCGGCGGTTCCCGTTCCTCCGGAGGATGGGGAGCGCCTCCTCGCACATGGCGATGGCCTCCCGGTACTCGCCGAGCAGGGCGAGGTACCAGCCGACCGCGTTCAGCTCGCGCGCCACATGGCTGGGCTGGTCGAGCGTGCGGTACAGGTCCAGGGCGCTGCGCGCGTGGTCCACGGCCTCGGAGAGGCGTCCCTGGCTGCCGCACACCCAGGCGACGCACCGCTCCGTGCTGGCCCGCTCGGCCGGGGCCAGCCGGGGCAGCTGGGCGAGCATCAGCTCGACCGTCTCGTCGGCCGCCAGGACCTGGCCCGTCTCGGTCAGCGCACGCGCCAGCATCCCGCAGTTGCGTGCGATGGCGACCGGATCCCGCAGCACCAGGGCCGCGTCGAGACTGATGCGCTGGACCGAGATCTCCTCGTCCCAACGCCCCATGATCGCGAAATAACCCTCCCAGTCCGCGGTGAGACGGGTACGGGAGGCCAGCAGACCCGGGTCGGCCAGGGCGGCCACGGCGGCCGTGACGGCGGACTCCACCTGGCGGAACCAGTCCAGCGCCTCCGCGTGGGTGTCGATCGCGACCCGGGCCACTCCCTCGGCCGGCCCCTCCGCGAGCGCGGTGCCCAGCCGCGTGGAGAGGGCGCCGCTGGCCGCGTGCGCGTTGTGGCGCAGGTAGTCCAGCAGCCGCGTCAGGGCGGCGAGGCGGTCGTCCCCCGCATGGTCGACGAGTTCGGCGCCGTAGGCACGGACCAGGTCGTGCAGGACGTAGCGGCCCGCCGCGTCCCGGGACAGCAGGCTGGCCGCGGTCAGTTCCCTCAGGTGGCGGCGGGCGTGGAGCATCTCCACGCCCGCGAGGGAGGCGGCGGCCTCGGCCGACACGGCCGGACCCGGGTGGAGCGCCAGATGCCGGAAGAACCGCGCGGTGGGCGCCCCGAGCGCCCGGTACGACCAGGAGAAGACGGCGCGCACGTCCGTCCGCCGTTCGTCGGCCTCCAGGGCGTCGAGCCGGGCCTCCGCCAGTTCACCGGCGGCCCGGCGCAGGAGCATCCGGGGTGCCGCACTCAGCTGCGCGCCGACGACGGCGACCGCCAGCGGCAGACACCCGCACAGCCGGACCAGCTCGGCGGTGGCCTCCGGCTCCGCCCGGCACCGCTCCTCGCCGATCCTGGCGGCCAGCGCGGTGACGGCCTCCGCCTCGGTCCACACGTCGAGGCCGATCAGGGAGGCCGCGTCGGTAGCGGCGAGGCCGGAGAGCCGATTGCGCGAGGTGATGACGGTCAGGCATCCCGCCGAGGCGGGCAGCAACGGCCTGACCTGCTCGGCGTCGCGTGCGTTGTCCAGCAGCACGATCAACCGCAGGGCGGCGACCCGCTCCCGGAACAGCGCGGAACGCTGCTCGGTGCCCGTCGGCAGCTCGTCGCTGGCCACGCCGAGCGCGCTCAGGAAGCCGCCGAGGGCCTCGCCGGGATCCAGGGGCCCGCCCGCGTCCTCGAAGCCGCGCAGGTTCACATAGAGCTGGCCGTCCGGGAATCGGTCCGCCACCTGGTGCGCCCAGTGCACGGCCGGCGTGGTCTTGCCCACGCCGGCCAGGCCCCCGACCGCGGCGATGACGACGCACCCTCCCCGCTCGGCGACCTGCGCCGTGAGGGCACGAGCGGTCGTCAGTGCCTCGTCGCGGCCCCGGAACACGGCGAGGTCGGGCGGCAGTTGCCGGGGCACGTCCCGGGTGTTGCGCGCGGACGCCCGGACCAGACGCCGCCGTGTCTCCTCGTCCGGTTCCAGGGCGTCCATCAGCTCGACGAGGGTCCCCTGCCGCGGGAGGCTGCGGCCCCGCTCCATGTCACTGATGGCGCGCACGCTCACACCTGAGGCCGCGGCCAGCCCCTCCAGCGTCAGCAGCGACCGCTGCCGCGCCGCACGCAGCAACCCACCGAACGTGTTCTCGTCCATCCCACCCCGCCGGATACGCACAGGAGTGTGTGCAGCAAAAAGCCGGTACCGCCGCCTCGGACACGGCCGGCCCGGCCGGTTGTGGATCGAACAGTAAAGCAAGGGGACGCTCCACGTGACACCGGGCAGGGTCCCGCGAGCCTCCCGCCCGTACGCGGCGGGGCAGGGCGCGGCGGGACCGGGGGAGGGGGGTGCCGGCACCGGCACCGGCACGGTGACCTCGCCACAGGACCTCACACTCCTCGGAGCGGGCGGCCTCGAAGACGGCCCGCAGGCCTGCGGGCGGTGCCCTGATCTTCCGTGCGCGGACGTCGATCCAGGCGCCGAGCGAATGGACGACGGCGGCCTCCTCGCCGTCCTCGCGGAACACGGTCCGGCGCACCCGCCACCGCGACCTGCCCTCGGTCAGCCCCACCACCTCGCAGGAGACCTCGACCTGCTCGGCGAGGAAGACCTCACGGCGGTACCGGACCTCCTCACCCAGCAGAACGGCGGCGAACCCCTCCTTCTGCAGCGCCCGGACGTCCCACCCCGACACCACCAGGAAGCCGAGCCGGGCCGTGCTCGCGTACTCCAGGTACCTGGTGCTGCGCAGGTGGCCGTCGAGGTCGACGTCGTCCCAGCGGACTTCGAGGCATTTCCTGAAAACAATGCCCCTCGGACGGTCCGGCCCCACCGGGCAGGATCCGTTCGAGGGGCGGCCCCTAGTCTCCCTGGGACCACGCGGCCGTGGGCAGGGACAAGTAGACGCCGACATCGTCGAGTCCGGTCGCGGCGCTGATGGCCTGGTGGAGTGCGTCCACCCGTTCCTGGCGGTCGGTGGCCCTGCTCTCGAACCACTTGGACTTCACCTCGATCACCACGTCCAGGCCACTGCGGTCCAATGGACCCAGCTTCCGGAAACGGATCTCGACGTCGCCAGGCTGCAGGTTCCCGTCGTACGGTTCCTCGGGACACTCCACGGCCTTGGACACCAGGTGCGGCAGCACCTCACCCAGTTCGCGGAGCTTCGACTCGGCGACAGCCGGAGCATGAGTGACTTCCACAAGAGGCATCCGACCACTGTAGGACGGGGGCGGCTCATGAAGCGTGCCGGAATGGACCGCGGCCGCACCCGCACCGGGAGGACCGGGCACCACCGAGGGCCCCTCAGCCGGCCGTACCCAGCGCCGGACGCCGTACACGCGGTTGGTGGGGGTCTCAGGCGCGCAGGTGGCGGCTCACGTCGCCCACCAGATGGATCCGGACCCGCCTCTCCGTGAACCGCCACGTGCCGTCGCGGCGCTCGAAGCGGTCGTTGTAGCGTCCCGCGGCCACGGGCTGGAGCGGCAGATCGGGCAGGCACTGGAAGACGGTCACACAGGCGCGCGCGTCGGCGGTACCGGCTTCGTCGTCGACCTCGATGGCGAGGTTGCTCGTGGCGTGATGGGTGCGCGGCGTGCCGTCCTCGTAGAGGATCACCGAGTCCCGGAGCATCTGCTCCACGGCCGCACGGCCCCGCACCGGCGCGCCGCTCCCGATGAACACGCCCTCGGCGAACAACTCCCCGACCCCCGCGAAGTCTCCGGTGTCTACCAGCTCCGCGTACCGGGCGATGAGGTTCGCGACGGACTGTGCGTCTGTGGTGGTCTTCATACATGTGAGGATACGAGACCGGTGGCGCGCGCGGCTCGGAGGTGTGACGACCCCGCTCACATGTGTCATGCGGTGGCGAACCAGGGACCGCCGCGAGAGCGGGCTTACGGAATGCGACACGGCGATTGCCCGTAGAGAAACGCGAGAAACGGGCAATCGCCGTTTTCGTCGCCGGATCAGCCGGAATTCCGCGCTACGAGCGCTCGTGCATTCCGTGAGTCCCGGTCAGTAGTTCTTGTGCCACTCGTTCGCCGTACCGTTCCCGCCGCCGGCGCAGTGGAAGTACGTGCTCGTGACGAGGGGGCCGGGTCGCGGCCGGGTGCCGGGCTTGGTCCACACTGCGGTGACGTCCCGTCGGTCGCCGTGCGCGGTGACCGGGTCCCGCCGTCTCGTCCCCTGGGGGTCCAGTGAAGTACAGAGCCGCTCTCCTCGCGTTCTTCCTCCTGCCCGTGCTCTGGGGACTCGCGAATCTCGCGGGTGCCCTCACGGCTTCCGCGGAAGTCGTGTGCCCGGGGGAGAACGTGCGCGACGGGGAGGAACACCCCGGCCCCATGCGGCCCGGGGACAGCGAGTGCTCGGTGCTGGAGGGATCCCTCGCGGTGGCGAGCCGGACGTACGAGGAACAGCGGCACTACCAGTCCCTGCAGCGGCGCCGGGACGCCAGGAACGGTGGCCTGCTCATGGCGTACGGTACCGTCGGCGCGCTGCTGGCCTGGCGCGCCACCCGGCCCGGAGCGGCCGGCGCCTGAACCCGGAACCCGGCTACGAACGGACCGCGAGGATCCACCGGTTGGCGGCCACCGCATCGTCCCGCACACGCCGCAGACCGTCGCCGTACCGGCCCGTGAAGTCGAACGGCGTGTGGACGGTGGTGCTCCAGCCCCGGTCGCCGAGGTCGGCGACGGAGTCCGGGCGGGGCTCCGTGCTGAACAGGGCGAGCAGGTCGATGCCGAGCCGCTCCCGGACCGCCGCGTAGACCGGAAAGTCGCGCTGCGCCGCCGGATCCACCCCGGTCCTGGCCACCGCCAAACGGACAGGTCTGCTCCGCCCGGGCTTCTGAACCCGCCCTCCGAACCCGCCGGTCCCCGGCGGCGCGCGTCAGGGGGCGACGGCGCCGTCGGCCGCGTCGGGGGTGCGCAGCAGGCGCAGGAAGGCCTTGACCCCCGCGATGATCTCCTGGTTGTCGGTGAGGCGGTTCACCGTGGATTCGAACTCCCTGCCCAGCGCGGCGATCCTGCGGTCGGTCCCCTCCGCCCGTTCGTGCGTGCTCATGGCCAGGGCGTCCATGGTGCGGCGCAGTTCGGCGAGGGCCCGGTACTGTTCCTCCGCCTTCTCCTCCAGGGCCCGTGTCCCGGCCTCGGCCTGGTTCAGGCGGGTGTGCAGCTCGACGACGTCGTCGCGGGGATACGTGACGTCCGTGAGGAGGGTGCCAAGACGCCGCCGGAGCTGGCGGAAGTAGGCTCCGGCCGGCCGGAAGAAGGTGCTGAGCAGGAAGAACGCGGCGAACCAGTAGCCGGTGAACTCGCCGGTGGCCCAGGTGGCCGCGAGCACCACGGCCGCGGTCAGCACGTGGCCCGCGACGGCCGCCCGGAGCATGACGCGGGCGATGCGCGCGGCCTCGGCGTCGCGGGCCCGGGACACGTCCATGCCTTTCTCGCGGCTCACCGCGATCTCGGCGAGCACCGTGTGCGCGCGGAAGTACAGGTTCCAGGGGAGCGTGAGCAGGAGCAGCAGCCACAGCAGGCTCACCATGCCCGCGCCGACGGCGAGCACCACCGCGAGCGGCGCCCCCGCCGCGTAGGCGAAGACCAGTGCCGCGACCGCGGCCACG
Source organism: Streptomyces sp. NPDC021356 (assembly GCF_040641015.1). NCBI lineage: Bacteria > Bacillati > Actinomycetota > Actinomycetes > Kitasatosporales > Streptomycetaceae > Streptomyces > Streptomyces sp. NPDC021356. The sequence continues at coordinate 95,640 of NZ_JBFACU010000011.1, forward strand.
GCGACCGCCGCCGCCCCGAGAAATCTGCCCATGCCCCGTCTCCCTCCCGTACGCCGACCCACCCATCGTCCCCGGCCCGGTGCGGGCGGGCATGAGTAGGCGTACTCAGAGAGGCGGGCGGTGCGGTGACCTACCGTCAGCCAACGGTCCCTCTGTGACCCGTGCGGCCTCCTGTGACCCGTGCGGCCTCCTGTGATCCGTGCGGCCTCCTGTGATCCGTGCGGCCTCCTGTGATCCGTGCGGCCCGTGTCGCCCGTCTGGCGTGCACGGCCAGTACGGTCACTTTCGCCGGCAGGCGGCCTGCTCGAGCAGCCAGTTCCGGGCCGCGTCCAGTACGGCGTCCTGGTGGCGGGCCACCGGGCGGGGGTCCTTGACGACTTCCTCGTCCGGCGCGATCGGGGCGTCGTAGGTGCGGCCCGTGCGGTCCGCGTCCTTGGCTTCCGTGAGGATGAGCACGGCTCCGTCGGAGAGGCGGTTCGTCACGTTTCCCGTCGGGAGCCCGCGGGTCGGTTCGCCGAAGGACCGGGTGTCCGGGCGTCCGCGGAACGCCACCGCGACCGCTTCACCGGCGCTCGACGTCTGGTTGCCGGTCAGGACGGCGACCGGCGGCCTGCCGGTGCCGAGGGGCCGGCCGGCGCCCCAGCCCTGCGCCGCGCCGGCCAGGTACGGGGCGCCGTTCCTGACCGACCACACGGATTTCCGGCCGTCGGCGTCCACGGACATGCCCACCGTGCCGTCGCCCAGGATCGGCCCGGCCACGGCGAGCACCGGCCACATGCCGCCGCCGGTCTCCTGCCTCAGGTCCACCACCCACCCGCAGGCCTCCGCCCCGCCCGCCTCCGCCACGGCGTCCCGGCCCTGCCGTACGTACGCGTCGTACGTCTTCTGGGAACCGTCCACCGCGGTCAGCGCGAGGTACCCGACGCCGTTCTTCAGGGAGCGTCCCTGCGGCGGTTCGAAAGGGGCGGTCGTCGCCCCCAGGGTCTGCTCGGCCTGCTCCGGGTCCCAGAAGGTGCTGTGCCGGTCGCCCAGGGTCACAAGCGCCGACTCGATCGCCCGGTAGGTGTCCGCCGGCTTCCGCGCCCCGCGAGCCTGAGAGAACGTCCTGCTCCGCACGTCGGCCCAGTCGATCTGGTGACGGCGCAACGAGTGTTCTTCCATGATGTCCAGCGCCTTCGACAAGTACTTCCGCGCCGCGGGCGCCATGTCGTCGCGGGACGCGTCCCGCCCACCGGACGCGCACCCCGCCGCCGCCACGAGAAACCCCGCCAGCGCGGCACAGGCCGCCGCACGCGGTGAACGCTCCCGCCCCATCGTTCCCCCTCACGTCGTGGGACGACCCTGACCCTCGCCGGTCCGGGCCCCGCGTGTGCCCAGGGCACCTCGGACCGGCCCGTGCGATGCCGATGGCATTTGCCTAAAGATATTAGGCAAATGCATAATGGCTGTCGCCAGTGGGTCAAGACCCGCCGGCGCCGGCGCGCCACGACCATCAGGGCACCCGGAGCATCCACGCATCCGGACAACCCGCGCATCCCGATCAAGAGGCTGGGACCATGAGCACCGAACACGACTGGATCACCACACCGGTCACCGCGGACCTCCTGCGCGGTTGCCTCGACCTGGAACCGACCGCGCGCGGCCTGCTGCCCCACCGGCTGCCCGCCCGCGCGCGCCGGCAGATCCCGGACACCCAACTGACCGTGGCCGAGGCGCAGCCCTCCGGCGTGCGCCTGGCCTTCCGTACCCGGGCCACCGCCATCGAACTCGACACGCTGCCCACCAAGCGCGTCTACCAGGGCTTCCCCGCCCCCGCCGACGGCGTGTACGACCTGCTGGTCGACGGCCGTCTCGCCGCCCGGACCACGGTGCCGGGCGGCAACACCCGCGTGATCACCGACATGGTGGCCCAGACCTCCGAACTGCGGGAGGGACCGGCCGGCACCGCCCGTTTCACCGATCTGCCGGCGGGTGAGAAGGACATCGAGATCTGGCTCCCGCACGCGGAGGTCACCGAGCTGATCGCCCTGCGCACCGACGCCCCCGTCGAGCCCGCGCCGGACAGGGGGCGCAGGGTGTGGCTGCATCACGGCAGTTCCATCAGCCACGGCTCGAATGCTGCCCACCCGACGGCGATCTGGCCCGCTCTGGCCGCGGTCCGCGGCGGAGTGGAACTGGTCAACCTGGGCTTCAGCGGCGGCGCGCTGCTCGACCCTTTCACCGCCCGTGCGATGCGGGACACGCCCGCCGACCTGATCAGCCTGAAGATCGGCATCAATGTCGTCAACGCGGACGTGATGCGCCTGCGCGCCTTCGGCCCCGCCGTCCACGGCTTCCTCGACACCATCCGTGAGGGCCACCCGGCCACCCCGCTGCTGGTCGTCTCGCCGATCCTGTGTCCCGTGCAGGAGGACACCCCGGGCCCCCTCGCCCCCGACCTCGCCGACGGCACCCTGCGGTTCAAGGCCACCGGCGACCCCGCCGAACGTGCCGCCGGACGCCTGACGCTCACGGTCATCCGCGACGAACTCGCCCGGATCGTCGGACAGCGGGCGGTCGACGACCCGAACCTGCACCACCTCGACGGCCGTGACCTCTACGGCGAGCAGGACTACGCCGAGTTCCCGCTGCCCGACGAGGTGCACCCCGACCCCGCGGGGCACCGCCGCATCGGCGAGAACTTCGCGCGGCGCGTGTTCGGCGACGGCGGCCCCTTCGCCACCGGTCGGGGTGAGGCGAACCACTCCCTGGGGTGACCAGGGGTGACAACGGTGACCAGGGTGACCAGGGGTGATGAGACGGGTTTGAAGCCCGGCGGGGTGGCTGGAGTACCGTGCCATCGGCCTCGGTCCGTCGTCAGTCGTCGTGCGTCAGTCGTCGCGTCAGCCGTCGTGCGTCAGCTGTCGTGCGTCAGCTGTCGTGCGTCAGTCGTCATGCGCGTTCGTGATGCGCCTGTCGTACCGGGGCCCCGGTATGGAGCGCGGAAGCACGGACGTGGCCAAGCGCGGATCAGTGAGAGGATCGTGAGCGTGGCGGCAAGCAGCAGTGACATCGAGAAGGCGGCCGGGGTGCTGCGTGCCGGAGGCCTGGTGGCCTTCCCGACCGAGACCGTCTACGGCCTGGGCGCCAACGCCGAGGACCCCGCCGCCGTCGCGCGCACCTTCCAGGCCAAGGGGCGCCCGCCCACCCATCCGCTGATCGTCCACATCGGCGGCGCGCAGCACCTGGACGACTGGGTCGAGGACGTACCCGGGACCGCGCGCCTGCTGGCCGAGCGCTTCTGGCCGGGGCCGCTCACCCTGGTCCTGCGGCGCAGCCGACGGGTGCCGCTCGAAGCGACCGGCGGCCTGGAGACGGTGGCCGTGCGCGTCCCCGACCACCCGGTCGCTGGCGCGCTGCTGTCGGCCTTCGGCGGCGGCGTGACGGCCCCCTCCGCCAACCGCTTCGGCTCCGTCAGCCCCACCACGGCCGACCACGTCCGTACGGAACTCGGCGACGCCGTCGACTTCGTGCTGGACGGCGGCTCCTGCGCGGTCGGCGTCGAGTCGACCATCGTCGACGTCACGGGCGACACCCCGAGCGTCCTGAGGCCCGGCGGGGTGACGCGCGAGGACCTCGAAGCGGTGCTGGGCCGGCCCGTCACCGTCCCGTCGGCCAGTCGTGTCCGGGTACCCGGTCAGCACCCGTCGCACTACGCGCCGCGCGCCAGGGTCGTCCTCGTCGAACCCGGGAACGTCCTCGCCGAGGCGGAGGCCGCGCGGGAACAGGGGCACCAGGTGGGCGTCTTCCTGCCCCCCTCCTTCGCCGACGCCTCGGTGAAGGCCCACGCGGTGGTGGCGGTCCCCGGTTCGGCGGCCGCCTACGCGCGCGGGCTCTACGGTTTCCTGCGCGAACTCGACCACCGGGGCTGCGACCTGATCATCGCGTCCCTGCCGGTGGAGGAGGGGCTGGGACTCGCGATCGCCAACCGGCTGCGCCGCGCCGCCGGCCCCCGCGCCTGAGGGCCTGACCAGGCGCGTCAGCGTTCCGTCAAAGCGGCGCCGGGTGGCGTCAGCGTCCCGTCAGGGCACGTCAGGGACCCCGGGGAGCGGGCATGACGTCGAGGGCGAGCCCCGGTCCGCCTCCCCGCGGCCGGGGCGTCCCCAGCCCACTCGCCCGAGCGGATCGTGCTGCACGGCAACGCCCGCGTTCTCGACCAGCGCGGGCTCCGGCTGACCGGCCGGCACTGCCACCTGGGCTCCCAGGTCACGACCGTGAGGCCGTACCTCGTCGCTGTCCGCCGCATGGTCGGCGTTCAGGAGTCTCGTAGGTGGGGGCAGCGTGAAACCGGCCAGACGGTGCTTCACGCCCCCGTCCCGTCCCTCCACGCATATCCCGGAACCGCTTCAGGAAGACCCCGGTCCCGTGTGTTGCCCCGTCCGACGCAACTGGAGAACGTAGGCCGCGGTGAGGGCGATGGCGCGGTCATCGTCGTGTGTGAGTTCCGCGAGGGCACGGGACGTGGTGGGGCCGGGCACGCCCGCCAGGGCATGTGTCAGGCTCAGCCGCGCGGACGACGTGAGGGTGTCGTGGGCGAGGCGGTCGACGAGCCGGGCGGCGATCGGCTCCGCCAAGGCAGGGTCGGCCGCCAGGTCGCTCAGCGCATCGGCCGCGCTCGCGCCGTTGGTCTCCTGGACGATCATGTCGATGAGCGTCGGGACCGCCTCGGCCGCTCCCCGTGTCCCGAGCGCCAGGGCGGCACACCGGCGGACCGAGACCTCGGAGTCCGCGAGGGCGGCGCGCAGCAGCGCGGTCGGCGTCCCGCCCTCCGCCGTCGCCTCCCCGTCCCCCAGCTCGGCGATGCACTGGACGGCGCGTGCGCGCACCTCGGCGGCGGGCGAGTCCAATCCCTCGGCGAGCAGGGCCAGCGCGTCGCCGCCGGAGTGCGCCAGAGCCCAACGAAGGGTCCCGGCGACGTTCGGGTCCGTCTCGCTCAATGCCGCCTCGACCAGGGCTTCCACCGGCATCCGAGCCTGCTCGACGGAGGACAGGGCCGCGCGCTGGCGCTTCCCGGCGCTCTGCGACCCGAGGGCGTGCACCAGGGCGACGCTGCAAAGGACGTCGTCCCAGCCGGCGGGTTCCGCCGCACCGATCCGGCACAGCCGTGTGAGCAGTTCCGTCTCCTCCGCGATGCGCTGCCGGGTCCGGCGGACGAGGTCGTCGACGAGCGCCGAGGGTTCGAAACCGGGGTCGTCCAGCGCGCGTGCGACATCGCGCAGCGACAGCCCTAGGGACCGCAGGCTCTCGATGTGGAAGATCCGCTGGATGTCCTCGCCGGAGTACTCCCGGTACCCGGTGCCGGTACGAGCGTTCGGCCGCACCAGGCCGAGCGCCTCGTAGTGCCTGAGCATACGGGCGCTGACCCCGGACCGCCGTGCCACTTCGCCGATCAACACACGTATCACTCCTCCTGGCCGGTCGTTCCGAGGGCTACGATGCGCCTCGCCTCCCCGATCGCGAAGTCGTGTCCGGCATCCGGGTCGCGCAACAACTGTTCCGTGCCGACCGCGTGCCCGCGCACCCGGGGGTCGGTGTGGGCCGTCGCCGCACGCAGGACAGGCATGACTGCCGCCTCACCGAGCGCGATCAGCGCCCGGCTGAGGCTCAAGTGCATCTCCCGTCCGCCGCGCCCGAGTTGTGTCGCCAGGACTTCGGCCAGCGACGGGGCTTCCTCCTCGGGCACGAGGACGACCGCTGCCCGCCAGGCGCACCGCGCGACCTCGTCGTCGCCGTCGGTCAGGAGCGACCGGGTGATCGCCGGCCATGCGTGCCGGTCCCCGATCTTGGACAGCGTGTGCAGCGCCTGGCTCCGCGCCTGCGGCCGCTCGGAGCGCAGTTCGGCGATGAGCTTGGGGAGCGTCGTCGAGGACGGGTGGCGGGTGAGCGCCCAGGTGAGCATTTCCCGTACGTACGGTTCGGGCTCGGTCGCGCACTGTTCGACGAGTGTGTCGACGAACCGCGGGTCCGGGGTCGTACCGGCGGCGAGCGCGGCCTGCAACCGGACGGACGAACTGCCGTTCTCCAGCCCACGGACGACCCGCTCGGCATCGCGCACCGAGTCCGGTACCGAGTCCGGCATCGGTTCCCGTACCGAGTCCTGCATCGGTTCCCGTACCGGGTTCCGCATCGGCTGCGTGCCGTCTTCCGTTTCCGCCCTGATCATGGGGACCACCTCCTGCGCCGCAGTGAAGACCTTGTCACCGTGTCAAGGTCAAGCAGGCGCGGGCCGGTCGGGCGGGTAGGGCCGGCTGGGCCGGTCGGGCGGTCGGTGAAGGTCCTCAGACGAAGAACGCGTTCATGCCGGGGACGTCGGACAGGTACGTCTCGATGCTCGCGATCCTGCCGTCGCGCAGGCGGCAGACGGTGGACAGGTGTTCGTCCAGCCGGAGTTCGCCCCGGCGGGCGGTGTTGTGCAGGGACAGGGCCAGGTTCTCGCGGCTGACCAGGATGTGCAGCAGTTCGAAGTCGAGGCCGTAGGAGGCGATCTTCTTCGCCCGCTCCACGACCTCCTCGGCGCCCTCGGCCGTACCGGAGACGGCGTTGTCACCGGGAAGCGTCCACGTGGCGTCGTCGGTGAGCAGAGCCCGGATGCCGTCCCAGTCGCCGGCGGTGAGGCAGGCGTGGAACGTCTTGCCGAGCTGGTGCTGGGCCTCGTGCTGGTGCATGGGTCTCCTCCTCATGGAGTGCTTAAAGCGGTGATCACCGCTTTAAGCACTCTAGAGGGGCCGGGCGCTAAAGCGCAATTCGTTGCTTTAAAATGAGGGGATGCCCCCCAAAAGCAAAGACAGCCGCCCCGGAGGACGCAGCGCCCGGGTACGCGCCGCTGTGCACCAGGCGACCGTGGAGCTGGTCCAGGAAGTCGGAACCGACAAAGTGACCCTCCCCGCGGTGGCGCGCCGCGCCGGGGTCAACCCCAGTTCTGTCTACCGCCGTTGGGGGACGACCTCCGCCCTCCTGGCGGACGTGGCCGCCCGGCGCCAGGACGAGGGGACGCCGGAGCTGCTCGGTGAGCTGCGCAAGGACCTCGAACGGGCCGCCGTGTGGACGCTCACCGACCTGTCCCGGCCGGGAGGCGTGGCGTTCTTCCGCGCCGAAGTCGCTCCCGACGTCGACGAGCGCCGCGCCGGGCTGCGCGAGTGCCTGGAGCGGGTCAGCACCCGGTTCCACGCGGCCCTGGCGGCCGCGGCCCGGCGCGGCGAGGAGACACCCCCGTTGGAGCGGGTGCTGGAGCGGGTGGTCGCGCCGCTCTACTTTCGGGTGGTGTTCTCGATTCCGGAGACGGACGAGGAGTACGCACGTGGCCTGGTCACCGAGTTGTGTGACTGGGGTGCCGCCGCTGCCGCTGCTCAGGAACCGTCCCTGGCCCAGGACACGGGTGCACCCACGGGGCAGCCCGTACGCGAGACGTACGCCCCGCCCGGTGACGCCCGCCCGGTGACACCCGCCAGTGACACCCGGGTCAGTGGCCCCGGTCCACGGTGAAGGCGGCGTGGAACCCGCGGCCGTCCGGGCAGTTGCCGTCGACGCCCCACTGCGACAGGCGCCCGACGGGGTCGGGACCGCCGGAGGTGAAGTTCTCGGCCGGGGCGATCGTGGCCTGTCCGGTGTAGCCGGCGCCCTGGGTGCGGCGCAGCGTGACTGTGCCGTTCTTGAAGGCCTGGGACGTGGCGTCGACGGTCTCCGCCGTGCCCGTGTCGCAGCTGGCGCGAACCGTGACCGTGCTCCCGGCCTTGACCGTCGTCGGCGACACCTGGGCCGCCGGGTCGGCCTGCGCCCCGGGGGCCAGCAGGCCCACACTCAGGGCCGCCGTGATGAAGGCGATCGGAGCCGTTGTGCCGCGCATGTGCCCTCCTCGTTGCCGGACGCTTTCGTTCCAGTGCAGGCCCTGCCTGGTGGGGCGGCACCTTCACTAGGCCGAATGGGTGATACGCCCGTTCGCCTCCGAGGGCGCCCTCGGTGGCGGTGCCCGGCTTCCGGGGGGAGGGTGGTGTGCAGGCACCAGGTTGGTGTGCAGACACCAGCGCGCGCCGGGTCGCTGGGCGGTGCGCCAGGGGCAAGGGAGTTCCAGGACATGGGATCGATGCGCTCGCTCGCCGGAACAGCCGCAGCAGCCGCACTGCTCGCTCTTCCCGTCGCCGTGCTCCCGGCGGCCGCCGCCACGACCGACGACTGCACGAGCGCGCAGGCCGCCGCGGACCGGGCACAGAAGGATTTCGACCAGACGAAGAAGGCCTACCAGGACCAGATCGCCGCAGGCGGGAACCCGGGCGCCGCCGAGCGCCAGGAGCTGGCGGACGCCGATGTGCGACGCAGTGTGACCGCCGCCGAGGCCGAACGGGTCTGTGACAGCGCCACTTGACAGGGCGTCCGGCGCATGGAACGGCGGAATCCAGTGGTTTGGGACGGGTGATCGGGGACATGCCACTGTCTGTCGTGACGGCAGGCGTGAGGCAGGCGTGACGGCAGAACGGCAGAACGGCAGATGTCCGGGGCCGGGGAGGCTCTGGCCGAGGAGGGGGAACGGACCGTGCGTACTCGCACACGAGCCACACGAGCCACACGAGCCACACGAGCCACACGCGAAGAACGCGAAGGACGAAGAGGACGAAGAGGACTAGAAGGGCGAAGAGGACGAGAAGGGCGAGGAAAAGGGAGCAGACGCGGCGGCCGGGGTTCGTCCGGCGTGCTGGTCGGCCTCGTCGTCCTGGCTGCGGCGATCGGCCTGACCGCAGGGCTGGTCTCGCCCGCCGAGGCGGCCACCGCGGCGCCGGTCGCCGTGACGAAGTACAGCCACACCAGCGAGAACGGGAACTGGGTCGGCCAGGGCGGCAGCGTCGCGTACACCCCGAAGACGGCGACGATCACCGTCGAGGGGACCGCGGAAGCGCTGACCGCGCGGATCGAGAACGACACCGACTGGTGGACCGTGGAACTCGCGGCCCCCGCGGGAGAGAAGCTGCACCCGGGCGTCTACCGCGATGCCGAAAGGGCGGGCTTCGCCACCGGCCGGGCCCCCGGTCTGGACGCCAACGGCCAGTCGCGCGGCTGCAACAGGGTCTACGGCCAGTTCTCGGTCAACCAGATCACCACCGACGACTCCGGCGCGATCAGCATGCTGGACGCCACCTACACCCAGCGCTGCGAGGCGCCGGACGCGCCCGCGCTCAAAGGGGTGATCAAGTACCGCGCCTACCCGCTGTCCTTCTCCTACGCCAGCGAGCCGGGCGACTACGTCGGGCAGGGCCGCACCGGCACCCACACCGGTGCCACCAGCCTCTTCTCCCTCCGTCCCTGGGGAGTCGGCGGCCTGTCCTTCGAGGCGTCCGGCAAGCGGGAGAACTGGTCTGCCCTCCTGGTCCCGCCCACGGGCGAGGTGTTCGAGCCGGGTCACACCTACACCACCGAGCGGAGCAGCGGCCCCGGCACGGCGGGGCTCGACGTGTCCGGCTTCGGCGGCTGCAACGCGAGCAACGGCTCACTGACCATCACCAAGCTGGCACGTGACACCGGCGGCACGGTCACAGCGCTTGCGGCCACGTTCACCCAGCACTGCGAAGGAGCCGCACCGGCGCTGCACGGGACGATCCACTACTACGCCTGAGCACACGTGCCGTCCGCGCGGCAGGAGCGAGCCGCCACCGCCACGCTGCCGATACCTGGCTACCGGCCGCCACGTTGCCGATATCCGGGTGCCGGCCGCCACGCTGCCGACGCCCGGGTGCGCGCGGCGACCCCGCCGCCCTGCGTGAACTGGCCGCCCGAAGCTACGACCGGGCCTACTACCCGGCCGGAGTCGGGCGGCAGCTCGGAGTGATGATCCTCGGCGGCTCACGCGCCGACGCACTCCGCGGGCTCCAGGTGCCGACCCTGGTGATCCATGGCCTGGACGACATCCTGATCGACCCGAGCGGTGGGGAACGCGCCGCCGAACTGGTGTCCGGAGCGGAACTGCGCCTGATCCCCGACATGGGGCACGACCGCCCGCGGGAACTGTGGAACGAGATCATCGACGCCTTGGACGAGCACACCGCCCGCTGACCGCGCCCCGACCGAGAAGGCCCGCGCCCCGACTCGCCCCGTGACGTGGTCGGTCCGGCGCCCCGGCCTCAGGGGAGGATCGAGTCGACGTAGCCGCCGTCGACGCGGACGGCGCCGCCGGTCGTGGCGGAGGCGTAGGGGGAGGCGAGGTAGACGACCAGGTGGGCGATCTCCTCGGGCTCGATGAGGCGTTGCAGGAGGGACTGGGGACGGTACTTGACCATGAACTCGTGCTGCGCCTCCTCCCACGGCAGGGTGTCGCCGACCAGTTCGCGGACGAACGACTCCACGCCGCCGGTGTGCGTCGGCCCGGCGATGACGGAGTTGACGGTGACACCCGTGCCGGCGGCGTCCTTGGCGAACCCGCGGCTGACGGCGAGCAGTGAGGTCTTCGTCATGCCGTAGTGGATCATTTCGGCGGGGATGGCCACGGCCGAGTCGCTGGCGAGGTTGAGGACGCGGCCCCAGCCCCGTTCCTTCATGCCGGGCAGGTAGGCGCGGATGAGCCGGACGGCGGAGAGTACGTTGACCTCGAAGTAGCGGCGCCACTCGGCGTCGTCGATCTCCAGCGGCGGGGCGGCGCCGAAGATACCGAGGTTGTTGACGAGGATGTCCACCGCGGGCACGGCCTCCAGCACGGCGGCGGCACCCCGCTCCGTCGCCAGGTCGCCCACGGCGCCGGTGACGTCGCCGCCGCCCGAATCGGCCCGCACGGTGCGGACGGCCTCGGCGACGCGCTCCTCGCCGCGCCCGTTGACGGCGACGCGGGCGCCCGCGCGGGCGAGTCCCGTGGCGATGGCCTGGCCGATGCCCTGCGTGGAGCCGGTGACCAGGGCGGTGCGGCCGGACAGATCGATCTGCATGAGGATTCCCCTCGTCGAGGTGGTGGAGTCGCCGTGACGGTGTCCGAGCCCCGAAGACCTCGAGTCGCGAAGACTCCGAGTCGCGAAGACTCCGAGTCGCGAAGACTCCGAGTCGCGAAGACTCCGAGTCGCGAAGACTCCGAGTCGCGAAGACTCCGAGTCCTGGAGCGCCCGGTCCGTCCAGCCCGTCCAGCCCGTCCAGCAAGGGCGGAGGGGCCGGACGCTCCGGGCGGCCACGGCGGTCGGCTACCGGGCCTCAGGCTCCGTTACGGTCATCTCCCGTGCGTTGCCGGTCAGTTGAGGGTGTCGGGGTCCGGGCCGGTGCGCAGACCCCGGTCCGGACGAGCGAGGGCGTTCATGTCGGCGTCGGTGAGCTGGAAGCCGAAGACGTCGAGGTTCTGCCGGATGCGGTCGGGGGTGACGGACTTCGGGATCACGATGTTGCCGGTCTGCAGGTGCCAGCGCAGGACGACCTGCGCCGGGGTTACGCCATACGCCTCGGCGATTCCCACGATCGCCGCGTCACCGAGGACCGCTCCCTGGGCCAGCGGGCTCCAGGCTTCGGTGGCGATGCCGTGCTCGGCGTGGAAGGCACGCAGCGCGGTCTGCTGGAGGCCGGGGTGCAGCTCCACCTGGTTGACCGCCGGGGTGACGCCGGTGTGTTCCATGAGCCGCTGCAGGTGCGGGACCTGGAAGTTCGAGACGCCGATGGCGCGGGCACGCCCGCCGGCGAGGATCTTCTCCAGCGCCTTGTAGGTCTCCACGTACAGGTCACGGGCCGGGGTTGGCCAGTGGATGAGGTAGAGGTCGACGTGGTCGAGGCCGAGCTTGTCCAGGGAGGCGTCGAAGGCGTGCAGGGTGCGGTCGCGGCCCTGGTCCGCGTTCCACAGCTTGGTCGTTACGAACAGCTCCTCGCGGGGGAGGCCGGCGGCCGCGACGGCCTTGCCGACGCCGCGCTCGTTGCCGTAGACCGCGGCGGTGTCGATGCTGCGGTAACCGGCTTCCAAGGCGTGGGTGACGGCGGCGGTGGTCTCCGCGTCGGGGACCTGGAAGACGCCGAAGCCCAGCTGCGGCATGGTCACGCCGTTGTTGAGCGTCACGATCGGAACGGAAGTCATGAGGGGGCCTTTCTCGGGTCTTTCTGGTGGTGCCTTTTTGCGATGTGTTTTGGCGGTGTGCTTCTGGCGGTGTGCTTCTGGTGATGTGTGTCTGGTGGTGTGTGTCTGGTGGTGTGTCGCGGGCGTCAGGAGCGGGCGGCGCTCGGCACGGCGCCCGCGGGGTCCGCCCCACCGGCCCCGGCGCCGGACGCGACAGACCCGCCAGGCCCCGCAGCCACGGCATTCCCGGTGGTCCCGGCATTCCCGGCGGTCCCGGCAGTCCCCGCAGTGGTGGCGGCGCCCGCGGCGGTCCGCAGTTCAAGCCGGTGCGATACGACGGCCAGTGTCAGCGCGGCGGCGGCCAGGACGGCCCCTACGGCGTTGGGCGCGGCGTAGCCGAAGCCCGCCGAGATCACCAGGCCACCGAGCCAGGCGGACAGGGCGTTGCCCAGGTTGAAGGCGCCGATGTTGGCCGCCGAGGCCAGCGTCGGCGCGCCGTGGGCATGGTCCAGGACGCGCTTCTGCAGGGGCGGGACGGTGGCGAAGCCGAGGGCGCCGATGAGGAAGACGGCCACGACGGACGCGGTCTTGCCGGAGGCCAGGAAGGTGAACAGCAGCAGGACCAGTGCCAGGCCGCCCAGGGAGGTGTAGAGCAGGGGCATGAGCCTGCGGTCCGCGAAGCGGCCGCCGACGAGGTTGCCCGTCACCATGCCCAGCCCGAACACGACCAGCAGCCAGGTGACGGAGGATTCCGCGAAGCCGCTGACCTGGGTCGTCATCGGCGCGATGTAGGTGATCGCGGCGAACACGCCGCCGAAGCCGAGCACCGTCATGACCATGGCCAGAATGACCTGTACGTTCCTGAACGCGGCGACCTCGTGCCGCAGCTGGACCCCGTCCGGCTTGGGGACGTCGGGTACGAGTTTGGCGACGCCGGCCAGTCCGAGCACACCGAGGGCGGCGACGATGAGGAAGGTCACGCGCCAGCCGGCGCTCTGGCCGACGAGGGTACCCAGCGGTACGCCGACGACGTTGGCCACGGTCAGGCCGGTGAACATCATGGAGATGGCGCCGGCCTTCTTCTCCGGTGCCACCAGCTCGGCGGCGACGACGGAACCGATGCCGAAGAAGGCGCCGTGGGCCAGTGAGGCCACCACTCGGCCGATCAGCATGACGGCGAAGACCGGGGCGAGCGCGGAGATCAGGTTGCCGATGATGAACAGGCCCATGAGCAGCATGAGCATGTTCTTGCGGGTGATCCGGGTGCCGAGGACGGTCATGATCGGTGCGCCGACCATGACGCCGAGGGCGTAGCCGGTGACCAGGAAACCGGCCGTCGGCACGGACACGCCGAGGTCCGCGCCGACCTGGGGCAGCAGCCCCATGATGACGAATTCCGTGGTGCCGATTCCGAAGGCCCCCATGGCCAGGGCCAGGAGTGCGAGCGGCATGACGAGGGTCCTTTGCGTAGGTGAGGTGAGGTGAGGTGAGCTGGGTGAGGGCGGGGGAGACGCGATCACGGCGTGGATTGCGCCAGCGCCTTACGTGCGTCGACAATAGTTGCATGCGATGGTTAATGGCAAACGCGGGTATGATGAATGTCGTGATACGGCGGCAGGCAGCCCCTACCGGCCGCCCCACCGCTCGTACGAGCCGACCGAGGGAGCTGCTGCTCATGACCGCCACCGACCCGGCGCTGACCGCACTTGCGCACAACTGGTCGGCGCTCTCGCTGCTGCACGCGCGGATCGAGGGCAGCGTCGAACGCGCGCTCCAGGCCGCACACCGGTTGAGCGCACGCGAGTACTCGCTGCTGGACGTGCTGAGCCGCCAGCACGACGGCGAGGGCGGGCACCTGCAGATGCGGCAGGTCGCGGACTCGGTCGTCCTCAGCCAGAGCGCCACCACGCGGCTGGTGACCCGGCTGGAGGACCGCGGGCTGCTCTCGCGCTACCTGTGCCCCACCGACCGCCGCGGCATCTACACCGACGTCACCGACTCCGGCCTGCGCCTGCTGGAAGAGGCCAGGCCCACCCACGGCACGGCCCTGCGCAAGGCCCTCGACCAGGCCGCCACCGAGCCCGCGCTCGCGCCCTTGGTCCATGTCGTCCAGCCGTCATCACAGACCGCTGACCTGGCGGTTTGACCTCCGGTATGCCCTGCCCATATGACCTGCCGGTGTGACGTGCCGGTATGAGCAGCCGAATGGGCCGCCGCCGCACGCGATGAGCCGGTCAGCGGGCTCAGCGTTTCCCGCTCATTGCCAAGCCCCGTGCCGCGCAACAATCATGGCCGCCATGGACCGACCGAGCCAGATCATCGAGTGTGGAGACCTCGTCCTGCGGCGCTGGCGGGGGCAGCGCGATGCCGCCCAGGCGTTCAAGTTGATCGAGGAGTCCGTGGACCACCTGCTCCCGTGGATGCCCTGGGTCGCCCGGCACAGTGAGGAGAGCACCCGGGACTTCCTGGCGAAGTCCGAGTCGAAGTGGGCGAGCGGCGAGACGTACAACTACGCCCTCGACCAGGGCGGCACGCTCGTCGGCATGTGCCAGTCCCACCGTGCGGCCGAGCCCCCGGGGTGGCGGCTGGGCTACTGGCTCCACCCCGCCGCCGTCGGCCGGGGCATCGCCACGCGGGCGACGGGGGCCCTGGTGAACGAGCTGTTCGCCCTGCCGGACGTGGAGTACGCGGAGATCACGCACGATCTGGCCAACACCAGCAGTGGTGCCGTGGCGCGCCGACTGGGGTTCACGGAAATCCGGCGCGAGCGGACACCACCGCCCGCAGCCCCCTCCGGCTGCGGCATCGACGTGGTCTGGCGGCTGAACCGCCCCACACCGCCTCGCTCGGTGAGTTCAGCGCCGGCGGGAGTGCCGCATGCGTCCTTGCCGTGCGGCTTCTTCGACCCCCATCTGGCCGGCTGACCGGCCGCTGCGGGCCGCCCTCCGGCCGACGGCACGAAGGGCCGCGGCGTCCGGTGCCGGCGGCGCGCAGGCCGAGCGGGGCAGAAGGGTAGTGACCGGTCCGGCCCGGGCCACCCAGAGCGCGCCTCGGTCAAGTTCGGGCGCGGAGCCTTTCGGCCGTCATCCCTTCGGCGCCCCGGTCGCGTTCCACAGTTCGGACAGTTCCCCCCAGTGCGGCGCGGGGCCGGGCAGGACGCCGGGCTCGGTGGCGGCCTGGGTGCGGAGGCCGGCGAGGATCAGGTCCAGGTAACGCAGGTGCAGCGCGGTGGCGCGCTCACCGGTGACGGGGATCCGCACGCTGAGGTGTTCGAGCAGGAGCGGTACGTCGGCGGACGTGAAATCGGTGCGCAGCACCCCGGCCCGGTGTGCGCCGCCCACCAGCTCGTCGAGCGCGGCACGCAACCGGTCCCTGGCAGCCGCGATCTCCTCCGTGGCCGGCAGCCGGCCGCCGACCAGGGGGAGGAGCGGGCCGGCACCACCCTGGGCCGACAACGCGTCCCGCAGGAAGCGGACGAAAGCCGCCCAGGGGCCCGGCTCTTCCGCGAGGGCCGTCCGCGCCTGGGTGACCAGCTGTTCCATCCCCGCGATCCGCATGCGCTGCGCCAGCAGTTCCTTGCTGGGATAGCGGCGGTAGAGACTTCCCATGCCTATGCCGGCCCGCCGGGCGATCTCCGACACGGGGGCGTCCCAGCCGCGCTCGGCGAAGACCTCGCGCGCCGCTTGGAAGAGGCGGGCGTCGTTGCGGTCCGCCTCCCGCTGCCGGCCGCGCGGCTTGCCCGCGTGCGTGTCACCCATGACGCAGCATTCTCCCTTACGGGCGTGCCACGCCGTGCCCGCCGTCGACGGTGACGACCGAACCGGTGATGAAGGCGGCGTCCTCCCCGACGAGCATCGCGATCGCCCGGGCCACGTCCTCCGGTTCCGCGACCCGCCCGAGCGGGGTGCCCTCCGCCAGCCGCCGCTGGAACTGGAGCGGCATGCCGGCGCTGGCCTCGGTGCGGACGAAGCCGGGCGCCACGACGTTGACGTTGACGCCGAGCGGGCCGGCCTCGTACGCGACGAAGCGGGCGAAGGTGTTCAGCGCCGCCTTGGCGGTGCCGTGCGCGGCCATGCCCACGGTGGGCGGCCCGTCGGCCACGGCACTGGACACGTACACGATCCGGCCCCCGCCCTGCGCCTCCATGATCGGCAGCGTCCGCTGGGTGAGGGTGTGGGCGGATGCCAGCTCGCCCGTCACCTTCGCGTTGAAGTCGTCCCAGGTGAGCCTGGAGATCGGGGTCGGTGTGAAGCGAGCGCCGGCATTGCAGACGAGGACGTCCAGACGCCCGTCGACCGTGGCGCGCTCCAGCAGTTCCGCTGCCTGCCGGGGGTCGTGCACATCGGCCTGCACGGCCAGGGCCTCACCGCCGTCCGCCTCGATCCGCTTGACCACCTGGTCGGCCGCCTCCCGGTTCGAGTGGTAGTTCACGGCCACGCGGTAACCGCGGGCCGCCAGCTCACGCGAGGTGGCCGCGCCGATGCCCCGGCTGCCGCCGGTGACCAGCGCGGTCGGCTTGGTCGTCGCCTTCATGTGTGTCTCCTCCGTGCCGGTGAGCGGGTACGCCTCGTGCGGACCTTATCGGAGCGGAGCGCTCCGTTCAAAAGCGTGCCAGGCGTCCCCTACGACCGAAACCGGGTTACGACTCCGTCGTGTGATCGCGGTGGCGGCCGGGTGTGGAGTGGCACCCTGCCCGGCCGTCCCCGGGGGGCTGTCAGTGGGGGCGCTTAGTCTTTCGTCGTGGTCGCTGTGGAGCGGGCCGGTCCGGGCTGTCGGGAGTTCTGTGGTGCCTTGCGGGCCATCAGGGCGAGCACGACGGGCGAGACGAGCGGAGGGGCGGGACATCATGGGGTGGGTGGCGGCGGGCGACGACTACGAAATCGCCCTCGATCAAGGGCGGGTGGTGGCGCGGGCCGTGTCCGAGCCGTCCTCGGCGGCGGGGTCGCGGAGCCTGCCGGCGGAGCTGCGGGACCGTCCCGAGGTGATCGAGCTGGAGCGGCTCGCCCAGTGGCTGGAGCGGCACGCGGCCGACTGCGCGGCGCAGGTCGGCACCTGGGTGGTGTCGTCCTTGCCGGTGCCGACCGTTCTGCTGGCCCGGGTGTGGCCCGACGAGGCATGGCGGTCGGCGCTGCGTGACCTCGTCGTGGTCGGCGGACACCCGGACGAGGTCGGCTTCCTGCGGGACGCCGACGCCTCCGGCCACCTGCGGCTGGTGGCCCCGGACGGCGGGACCGTCGTCGTCCGCGCCCGCACCGTGACCATGCCGCACCCCATCCTCCTCCCCGAGCTGGAGACCCTGCGGGCACGCGCCGGCGAGCTGGGGGCCGTCCAGGGCGTCGAGCAGCTCCACCGTGCCGTGTGGCACAAGCCTGTCGGGCTCGACCCCGACGCCCGTGCCGTCACCGAGTTCGCGGGCGCCGAGTACAGCTCCTGGTTCCGCCTCTCCGCCCGTGCCACCGCCCTCGGTTACAAGGTCGCCGGGCAGTACGCCACCGACCGGATACGGGAGGCGGGGCGAGTCGTCACCGCGTCGGTCGCGATCGGCGACCCCTATACCGAGGAGCAGGCCTGGACCGGCGGCCTGGCCTGGGGCACTCGTCACGACGACCGGATGCCGTTGGCCGATGTCGGCCCGGTGGCCTGGTCGGAGGGCATGCGCATGGCCGCCGCCCTGCACGCCGGGGGCCGTAGCGCGTCCGTGGACGACGGCGCGGCGTGAACGGCGTGGCGCCACGGCGGCGCCTCGGACAACGCCACGGACAGCGCCGCCGCCGGGAACCGGCCCGGTAGCCCTGACGGCCCTGGCGGGTCCGGGAGTTACGTCGGGGGCGTAACGCACAGCAGGCACAGCACGCTCGGCACGCACAGAACGCAGAACACGCACGGCACGTACAGAACGCACGGAAGGCGCGCATCCATGAACGGCTCAGCCACCGAGGACGGACCGACGGGGGAGGCGGCAGCGGAGGCGCGGGCCGAGGAGCTGCTGCGGGCCGGTGCCGTGCTGCCACCCGGAGCCACCACCGCGGACGCCCGCGCCGTGCCGATGCTCACCCAGGCCTACCGTCATCCCGCCCTGGACGACCGGATCGTCGTACGCCTGGTCGCCGCGGAGCCCGCCGAGGACCCCGGCACCGGATTCCTCGGCCTGGAACCCGAAGGCGAGGCGGTCGAGGTCGGTCTCGGGCGGCCCCGTGCCCTCGGCTTCCCGGAATGGGTGCTGGTGCACCACCCCTCGGACGGGCACCTGGCGATGTCCGTGACCGAGGAGATGGACCGGATCGCGCGGACCGCGCAGTCCAGGCCGAAGAAGGCACGCGCAGCCTACGAGGCGATCGGCGAACGCCTCGCCGGAGCGGTACCCCACTTCCTGCCGACCTTCTACGAGCAGGCGGGCCGGGTGTTCCTCGCCTCCGACGAGACGACGTACGCGTCCCTGATGTTCGTCAACGCCCGCAAGGCCGAGACGGCGTACGCGCTGCCGTTCGACGAGGAGCGCATGGACGCGGTCTTCCTGGAGTTCTCCCTGGCCGAGGCCGTGCCGACGAAGATGCTTTCCAGCTATGCCAAGGGCCTGTCGTCCCGGGTCCCGCCACAGACGGCGTTCCGGCACCTGCGCCGGCTCTTCGTCCGGCTCGCGGCACACGGGCTGGCTCCGTCGAGCCCGGGCGCGGGTGACCTGCGCCGGTTGGCGAAGGAGACCGCGGGCAAGGGCGCCCTCGCCGAGGAGATCGCCCATCTGCGCGAGATGCTGGTGCAGCCCGGCACACAGAAGGCGCCGCCCGGCTGGTGGAAGGCCCACCGGCGGGCGTTGCTGGAGCTGACCCGCAAGGAGCCTGCTTTCCGCGGGGTCCTGCTGGGGCTGATGCCCTCGGGCTGGGAGAGGGAGGAACTGCCCCAGTGGCTGGACTTGTTGGAGACGTCCGGTGCCGCCGCCGGGCTGTGCGACACCGCGCTGCCCGCCGACGTGCGTCCGCCCGACGGCGCCTCCGGGTGGGTCCGCAGACTCCTGCCGCTGGTGGAGTCGCACACACCGGCCGAGGTGCATCCCCTCATCGAGCGCATGGCCGGCGCACTGCGCACCGAACTCCGCCCCGAGCCGGGGGACGATCCGCGCTCCGAGCCGGGGGACGATCCGCGCTCCGAGCCGGGCGTGGAGCCGGGCCCCGAACGGGGCGTGGAGCCGCGCTCCGAGCCGGGCGTGGAGCCGGGCGTCGGTCCGAGCCCCGGGCCCTACCTCTGCGCGGACCCTCTGCCGGCCGTCCATGACGTGAACCTCCTCGACCAGTTGCTGGCCCTCGGCATACCGGTGGCGGACCCCCCGCCCCGGCACTCCCTCTCCCTGGACCGGTGGGCCGTCGACGAGAACCGGCGCGATCTCCGCGCGCTGGAGGCCGACCCCCGCTTCCGGGGGGCGTTCCGGCGCAGTTGCCCCGGATACCGGGGGAAGGACGACGTACGGACCCTCACGGCGTTGGCCGAATCCCCCGGCGGACGCCCGATGCTCGCCGAATGGACGGGCGAGGTCGCCCGCAAGTACCTGCCCGTGGAACTCGCCGGGTTCGCCGCCCCGTACGACCGGCCGCTCGACCCGCTCGACTGGCTGCCGGGCGAAACCCTGGCGCTCGCCGAGGACGCGGTGCGCGAGGCACTGAGCACCGGCCTGGCCCCGGCGCTCACCCGCGCCCTGCGGTCGGGCATCATCGACGAACTGGGCTGGCCCGCCTGGGAGGAAGCCGTCGCGGCAGCCGGTGCGCCGTACCCGGCAGGCCACATCCACGTCAGCGACGCCTGGCCCCACCTTGTCGTGCTGGCCGGCACACAGGCCCGCGTGATCGACGCGCAGGGCACCGTGCACACGCACGAACTGCGTCTGCCGCCCGAGGTGACGGACCAGCCCTCGGTCTGGGGTCTGCGAGCCGTCGGCTGCCGCTACGTCGACGGGGAGCTGTTCGTCTGGTGGAGCCCGCCCTGGCCCGCCGACAAGCAGGGCTACTGGGAGCGCAGCGCCCCGGCGCCGTTCCCGACCGATCCTGAAGCCGTCCGCTGCGACTCGATGCGGGAGTACGGTCGGCACCTGCCCTCCGTCGCCCTTCCGCTTCCCGAGGGCGGGGTCACCACCGGGGCCGGGGTACTGCGCCCGGGGGACACCGCCGTCCCCGAGGAACGGCACGTGATCAGCGACGGGACGTCCTACTGGGTACGGGCCGGCGAGTGGCACACGTACGACCCGTTCACGGGCACGCGCGGCGAGCCGGGCATGCCGGACTGGTTCGCCGAGGGCCTGCGCGACGCACCGCCGCACAGCACCCTCGCGAGGAACAGCCGGCTGCTGCCCGCCCCGCACGCCGAGCCCGGCCCGCTGTGCGCGCCGGTCGGCGGACTGATCGGCTGGCGGGTGGTGGAACTGCCCGACGGCTCCCTGCGCGGCGAGGACCTGGCCGGACGCTCGGTCGTCGCGCGCCAGACGGGATCCCACCGCCTCACCCGGGAACTGTGGCACGTGCTGGAGTTCCCCGGTTCCGACCGGCCGCTGGCGGTGGTCCAGGACGGTGCCCCCATCAGCCTGTTCGACGCGGACGGCACGCTGATGGCCCAGTTCCCCGAGGGCACCCCTGCCTCGACGGCGCAGAACCGCAGGGCAGGCTTTTCCGCGGGCACCGCGCTGCTGCCGCCCCTGCGCTACTGGCACCTGCTCCAGCCGCGCGACCCGCAGGGCTCCGCGGCGCTCCGCCGGCTCGACGAGGGCACCGCGGCGGCACTCCTGGCGGCGGCCGTGGCCGAACCGCGACCGGACGCAGCCGGAACGGGCGACGACGCGGACACGCGGGCGGCCGGGCCGCCGGTCGCAACCGGCGGCCCGGACCCCCTGTCCGACCTGATCCGTACGTTGCTCCCGCAGGTCACCCATGAGGCACTGCGCGCGGGCATCGCCGGGGTCGTGCGGCTCGCCGCCGGCTGTCAGCGCACCCTGGACGCGGCGCTCGCCCGCCTGGACACGGCTGTGGGCGGCGCCGGGGGACAGGCCGGAACGGAAGGGGAACAGGCGGCCCCGGAGCGGACGCAGGGGGAGGAGAACGCCGGGCAGGAGCAGCCCCCCGGCCCCACCGCCGACCCCGGAGCCACCGCCGACCCCGGCCCCACTTCCGACCCCGGAGCCACCGCCGACCCCGGCCCCACCGCCGACCCCGGCCCCACCGCCGACCCCGGAGCCACCGCCGACTCCAGCCCCGCCGCGTCCTCCGGCCCCACTTCCGACTCCGGCCCCACCTCCGACTCCAGCCCCGCCGCGCCCTCCGGTGCCACTTCCGACTCCAGCCGCACCGCCGACCCCGGCGCCAACTCGGCCCCCGCCCCCAGCCCCACCGCCAGCCCTGCCCCCAGCCCCATCGCCGCCCCCACCCTCAGCCCAAGCCCGAGTCCCCGCCCCGCCCCGCCCGCAGCCCCCGCCCCGGGAGACGCCACGCTCGCCGCCGCGCTGGACGGCCTCGGGCTGCTGGGCACCTTCATGGGCCGCGGCGTCTACTACAACCTGCACCACTACCTCGTAGACGCCCTGCGTCTGGTCGGCCGGTCACGGCGCGGCCACGGCGAGCCGGTCCCGCCCGGTCACGTGCACGTCTCCTTGCCCAGGTCGGAGCCGTTGGACCACCTGAACTGGTGGGGCCTGGCCACACTCCCCGCCACTCTCGCGCTGCGGGCCGCCTCGGGGGCCACCTCGGACAGCGACCGGACCGTGCTTGACGCCTACCTGGCGGAACTGGACGCCCAGAACCTCTCCGCACCCGACCCCGGCCAGTGGCGCCGCGCCCGACTACGTCTGGCCGACGTCCTGTTCGAGGGCCCCGGCGCCCTGCCGGCCGTCCCCTCCACGACAGCCCTGCTCGACCTGGAGGACGGCGCGTTCCTCCTCTTCCCCGGCCAGTGGTACCGCTTCCCCGACCGGCCGCCGCTGCCCGCGACGGAGGGCAGGGAGTTCGACGTGATCCACCACGATCCGCGGGGCCTGTTCCACGTGCCCGCCCCCTACACCCTCGTGCACACCGGACCGTTCAGCGCCGGACCCGCGCGTGCGCCCGGCTGGCTCGCGGCCTTCCGGGCCGAACTCGCCGAACGCGGCCCGGCGCCGTGGCGCCCGGAGGCCGCCGAGGAGTTCGCCCGGCTCACCGGCGTCACGCCGACCATGGGCCGGCTGGTGGCCGCCGGACTGCCCATGATCGACGACGAGCGCGAGCCCGTACCCACCGCAACTCTGAAGGTTATCGGCGTGAAGGCGGCCGACGCGCAGATCGCCAAGGACCTCCTGAAGGCCGTCGACGGCGACGCGCGCCGGGCGGTCGTGGCGGCACTCCTGCCCGCCGACCCCTCCCGGCTGTGGACGCACGGCCCCGACACGACCGCCGCGGCCGAGGTCTGGAACGAGCGGGTGGGCCGGCGCAGCCCCCTGCCCGAGGACGTACTCCACGACACGGTCCGCACCGTGTCCCCCTCGTGGTGGGAGCCGTACGAGGCGCTGCACGGCTTCCTCCACCCGGAGCGCGAACCGAAGCTGACCCACGACCTGCAATGGGGCATGACCGGTTACGGCGCTCCGTCGGCCCGGGGCCGCGGCTTCGACTCCGACGCGCTCAAGGGCGCGGTGGCCCTGTCCGCCTGGCTCGCCCACCGCCTCCCTTCCGGGGACCCGCTGCGCGCCACCCTCCCCGGGGTACTGGCCGCGGTACGCGAGCGACTGGCCCACCCGGGCCTGCTCATCCGGATGGACAGGTGGAACGGCCTGGACGACCTCCGCCGCAACCTCGGCGAGCCCACGGAGACCGGCGAGAACTTCGAACGCTACGGCGCGGTCGTCCTGAGCACCCGGGTCCTGAACACGGGGAGCCCGTCGGTGCACCCCGCCGTCCGTCCGGTGCTGCTCGACGAGTCAGGCGGCGATCCGCACCTGCCGCTCCTGTTCCCCGAAGAGGGCCCGACCGCCGAACAGACCGCTCTGCGCCTCGCCCACGACGAGCGGTTCGCCCTCCTCCTCGCCGACCCCGGCGAACCGGTGGCGGGCGGGCGCGACGAGGAGGGCCTGTGGTGGCCGCAGAACCCGGCCCTGTCCGTACCCGACCTGGTCACCGACGCGGCCGGACGGTACGGCATCAGTGAGGACGCGGCCGTTCTCCACCTGATGCTGCTCGCCATGCCGGACCCGACCGACCGCAACACCGCCCGCTGGACCGGATGGGCGAAGCAGCGGGGCGGGGCGGCCCGGCTCCGCGCCGCCCGCGCCGAACTCGGCGCGACCGACCTCGTGGTGCAGGGCACCCGCACCAGAGCCGGACGGTCCCTGTTCCTGCCCGGTGCCTGGCAGGCCCTCGCCAAGCCCCACACACCGCTGGAACGGTGGAAACTGCCGCTGTACGACCTCCTCCACGGAGAGAACGCCGCGCTCGGCGTCGTCGTCCCCACCCAGCCCGTCGCGGACCTCTACCGTCGGGCCTGGCAGCGGGTCCTGGACGGCGACGGACCCCGTCTGGAGCAGATCGCCGTACCGCGCCCGCGCAGCCGCCGCTGAGCCCGGCCCGGGGCGGGGCGGGGCGGCCGTCGTCCCACGGACGGCCACCCCGCCGGTCCGAACACCCGGCCGCCGGTCCGAACACCCGGCCACCGGTCCGCCCGCCACCCCGCCCGGCCGTCGGCTCGCCCGCCGGCCGGGCGGGCGAGCGCGTCAGTTGAACGCGAACTGCTGACCGGGGGCCTTCGCGTCGCAGTCCCTCAGTTCGAGCCGGGCCCCGTTCACGGGAGTGGCGCCGGGGTCGGACAGGCAGCGGCCGGAGGCCACGTTCCTGACCGTGCCGTCGGCCTGCTGCTGCCAGCGCTGGGCCGGGGCGGCATCGCAGTCACCCAGTTCGATCCCGGTCCCGTTCGCCGTGCCCGAACCCTGCGGCGTCATGCACCGGCCGAGAGTGCGGAGCGAGCCGTCGCCGAGATTGCGCGTCCACTGCTGGTCACGGGCGGCGGCGCCGCCCAGCGGGAGAGTGCGGCAGTCCCAGACCTGAACGGCCGCGTGGTCGCCGCCGACGTCGTCGCCCGAGACGTCCACACACTTGCCCCCGTGGTGCAGCGGGGTCGTGGTGATGAACCGCTGGGACGCCTCGCCCCGGCACGCGGCGAGACGGAGCGCGGGCCGCCGGTCATGGCCCGCCACGGTCAGGCAGCGCCCTGTGCCGACGTTGCGGACACCGCCGTCCGGCTGCGGTTTCCACTGCTGGCCGGCCGTGCCGGTGCAGTCGGCCAGTACGACTCCCTCGGCGTCCCCCGTCGCCAGGCAGCGGCCCAGCGCGGTGAACGCGGCGGTGCCGAAGTCCGACGCCACCCAGTGCTCGTCGGCCGCCATCGTGTGGCAGGTGCCCGCTTTGACCGGTGTGCCCGCCACGGCGTCGTCACGGCCCGCGGCCGCCAGGCACCGGCCCTCCGGTGTCATGATCGGTGCGCCTGTGCCCGGGCCCGTGGAATCGGCCTGGTAGTGCTGCGCGGCGATGTCGGCCTGGACGAGGGCGTCGGCCGCATCTCCGGAGTACCCGGCCGTCATCACACCTTCGAAGAAGGAACCGATCCCGCGATTGCTGTTGTCACCGCCGGTGCCGAGCACGATGGAGCCCTCCAACCGCATCGGTGTGTACCGCGCCGAGGGCAGGGGGCCCTCGTACCAGGTGGACAGGGGGCCGCGCTGCGCGTCGGCGCCCTTCAGGGCGAACCGGTCGGTGCCGTTGTTCTTCAGCAGGGCGGTGACGAACTTGCCGGCGTTGCCCTGGTTGCCGCGGTACGTGCCGGTGCCGCCCTGGAAGACCCCGTTCTCCAGGTCCGCCTGCACCCACGGTCCGGTGCCGGTGGCGCCGTCGCCGTTCATGTACGAGATGTTGACCGCGTCCATGTGGCCTTCACCGGTGTCCTCCGGCCTGGTCTCCACGTTGCCGAAGTCCGAGCAGCAGTCGTCGTTGACGTTGGTTCCGCTGGCGACCTCGTACATCGACTCCGGCTGCGCCCCGCGAGCCGTTCCGGTCGTGACGACGCTGGAGCGCCGGTAGCCGGTCTTCTTGGGCAGGTGGAGGCCGTAGGCCCGGTGGCCGGCGATCGAGACGGGCAGGGCGTCGGCCACCGCGCCGGAGTTCTGCGGCCCTGCCGTGCCGGGGCCCGCGACGGTCAGGTCGTTGTGGCGGGCGGTCTGGTCGTAGACGATGCTCACCGTGCAGGTGGTGCCGGCGCAGAAGGCGTCCTGGGTCGCGGCGTCGGCGTAACCCCCGCGGCTGAGCAGGCCGACGTCGTGTGTGGCGTCGTTGTCGGACCGCTGGACCTGGTAAAGAGGGCCGTCGTAGCCGCGGAACAGCGCGCGAGTGGTGCTGAACGCGGCGACGCAGGGTGTCTTCGCGTCGGCGTAGATGTCACACGGGCCGCCGTGACCGCGGCCGCGGGCAGGGTCCGCGTCGGCCCGGCCGGCGGCCGGCGCCGTCGATGCCGCCGCCAGGAGCAGGAGGATCGCGAAGAGCAGGACCGGGACCGGCCGACGTGCTCGGGAACGGGCTGGAGGAGCGGGCATAGTCGTGTCCGATCTGTGTCGTTGACTGTCTCGTCGACTGCGTCGTTGACGAGGTGGAACGGACGAGGTGGAACGGACGAGGTGGAACGGACGAGGTGGAACGGACGAGGTGGAACGGACGAGGCGGAAGGGACGAGGTGGAACGGCCGACGGGCCGGCAGCCGACGTGCCCGTCCCGGACGTGACACGCGCCCAGGCACGTCGGCGCCCCGGCCCGGCGCCCCCGGGGGCGTCAGCGGGCGCGGGGCCGGGCGAGGATCTCCCGCAGTCGCGCCACCGGGATCTTCGGCTCGCGTTCGGCCGTCAGCAGACCGTTGGTCTCCTGCTCCGTGTCGGTGAACTGGGTGTAGCAGAACCCGGCGAGCCCCGAGTCGACCGCGGCCGCCACCAGGGCCGCGGTGCGCTCGGCGAAGGCCTCGGGGCCGGCGACGGTGTCGTAGCCGAACCACGCCTCGCCCGGGGCGGGTTCGAAGGTGGCGCCGCCGAACTCGCTGAGGACCACGGGCTGGCCCTCGTGGCGTACGCCGTCCAGGACGAGCCTTCTGGCACCCGGCCACGGCTCGGTGAAGCCGCCGTCAGGCAGCACGGGACGGGCGTAGCGCTCCTTCAGCACCTCCGGGTGCTGGCTGTAGTCGTGGACGCCCCAGATGTCGGCGGCGGAGATCTCCCAGCCGTCGTTCGAGACGGCCGGGCGGGCGGGGTCGAGCGTCTTGGTCAGGTGGTACAGGGCGTCCATGAAGTGGCGCTGGGCCGGGACGAGCGCGGGATGGGGAACCGACCACGACTCGTTGACGGGCACCCAGGCGGCGATCGAGGGATGACTGAGGTCGCGGGAGACCGCCTCGGTCCACTCGGCGACGACCCGCTCGGTGGTCTGCGTGCCGAAGACGTACGCGGACGGCATCTCCTCCCACAGCATCAGGCCGAGCCTGTCGGCCCAGTAGAGGAAACGGGGGTCCTCGATCTTCTGGTGGATCCGCAGCCCGTTGAGGCCGATCTCCTTGGCCAGTTCCACGTCACGGCGCAGCTCGGCCTGAGAGGCGGACAGGTGGGAGTCGGGCCAGTAGCCCTGTTGGAGCGCGAACCGCAGGAAGTACGGCCTGTGGTTGAGGAGGAAGACGCCGTCGCGCCAGCCGATGTCGCGCAGGCCGAGGTAGGAGGTGACCCGGTCGACGGTGGTGTCGTCCGCGGCGTCGGCGAGCGTGACCGCCGCGTCGATCAGGTGCGGATGCTCGGGGCTCCAGAGCAGGTCGTCGAGATCCTGCCCGTGTCGCAGAGCGGGCACCGCGATGTCGAACGCCGTCTCCTGTCCGTCGGTCAGCATCCGCTGCTCGGCGAGGACGCGCTCGCCCCGGGTGAGGCGGACCGTCACGTTCAGGGGGCGCCGGGGCCACTGCGCGAGCCGCAGCCGGCACTGCACGCGGGCGTGCGCGACGTCGGGCACCCAGTGCAGCGCCGTCACATGTGTGGCCGGGACCTCCTCCAGCCAGGCCGGCTGCCAGATCCCGGACGTGCGGTGGTACCAGATGACGTGGGGCTCCGGGCGCCAGTCCTGCTTGCCGCGCGGCTGCGTGGCATCGTGCGGCTGGTCCTCGGCGCGCACGACCAGGACCTGTTCCCCGTCCCGGTCGACGGCTTCGGTCAGGTCGCAGGTGAAACCGGTGTGTCCGCCCTCGTGGCGGCCGACGGGGCGGCCGTTCAGCCACACCTCGGCCCGGTGGTCGACCGCCCCGAAGTGCAGGAGGAGACGCCGTCCCGCGGCGGGCCTGGGCACGTCCACGGTCCGCCGGTACCAGAGCACGGGGTGGAATCCGGTGTCCTGGACGCCGGAGGCCTTCGACTCGGGCGGGTAGGGGACGGTGATGGTGCGGACGAAGACCTCGGCGGCGTCCGGGTCCATCCAGCGCTCGGTGCGGCCGCGGTCCGCGTCGTCGTGGGCGAACCGCCACGGACCGCTCAGGTCGCGCCAGTCGGGGTCGCGGACGAGCTGCGGCCTCGGGTGGCCCGCGGCGTCCAGGTGCGTGTGAGGCATGCGGAAACTCCGGTGGTGTCGTGCAGGAGCGAGCGTGGGCAGGGGTGACGCCGGTGGTGGTTCGCCGGTGGCGGCTCGGGTGCGTGGTCGGTCGGTGGCGGCTCAGCTGCGTGGTCGGTCGGCGGCGGCTCGGGTGTGCGGTCGGTCGGTGGCGGCTGAGGTCTGCCGTCGGCCCGAGGCAATTCAGGTCCGCCGCCGGTCCGCGGCACGTCAGGTCTGCCGCCGGTTGGCGGCGGAGCGGAGGTCCACGACGGTGGCGGCGAACGCCAGCGGTCCGGGCAGCAGGGGCAGCAGCAGCGGTATCGCCCAGGCGAGCAGCGCGGCGAGCAGGGCGGCGCCGCCCAGCAGGAGCGTGCCGCGCGGGTCGGCGGCCGAGCGGACCAGGGCCTCGCGCGCGGACAGGCCGTGCGGGGCTTCGAGGGCGGTGGCCCGCAACCCCACGACCGCCGCGCCCAGGGCGAGCAGCGCCAGGACGGGTGCCATGACGCCGGCTCCGGGCAGCGCGCTGTGCACCAGGGCGGCGTCGACGAGCAGCACCAGGACGAGCAGGGGCGGGAGCAGACCGGCGGCCAGCGAGCCCGCGGACAGATGTGTGCGCAGGTGACGGAGGCAGGCGCCGGCCGTGGCCTGCGCACCGGTGTCGATGGTCTTCCTGAGGGTCGCCGAGGCCGCCGAGAACGCGGCCGGGACGGTGATCACGGGGAGACAGGCGAGCGTTGTCAGCAGGCCGACCAGCAGCATGTCGGCGAAGAGGGAGAAGCCAGGACCGAACACCTCTCGGGGCTCTCGGCGGTCGGTGGGCGCGGGTGTGTGGGTCACGGCGGCTCAGCCCTTCAGCCCGGAGGTGGCCATGCCCTGTACCAGGTAGCGCTGGAAGACGAAGAAGAACAGCACGATCGGCAGCACCGAGATCACGGACATCGCGAACATCGGGCCGTACGCGGAGGTGCTGGACTGGTCGACGAAGCTGCGCAGGGCCAGCGTGATGGTGAACTTCTCCGGCGCGAACAGGTAGATCATCTGCGTGAAGAAGTCGTTCCAGGTCCAGATGAACGTGAAGATGGCCGTGGTGATCAGCGCGGGCCGGCTCAGCGGCAGCGTGATCGCCCAGTACGTGCGGAACGCGCCGCAGCCGTCGATGCGCGCCGACTCCTCCAGCTCACGCGGCAGCCCGCGCATGAACTGCACGATGAGGAAGACGAAGAACGCCTCCGTGGCGAGGAACTTGGGCAGGATCAGCGGCCAGTACGTGTCCACCAGGCCCAGCCGGTTGAAGATGATGTACTGCGGGATCAGCACCACGTGGTGGGGCAGCATCAGCGTCGCCACCATGAAGGCGAACATCCCCTTGCGCATGCGGAAGCGCAGCCGGGCGAAGGCGTAGGCGGCCAGCGAGCAGGACAGGACATTGCCGACGACGGCGCCCGCGGCGATGAGGAAGGTGTTGCCCAGCAGCCGGCTGACGGACACGCCGGACACCCCGTCCAGGGCGGTCGTGTAGTTCGACCACTGGAGGTGGCTGGGCCACAGGTCGAGGCTGGTCACCACCTCGTCGGCGGGCTTGACCGAGGTGGCGAGCAGCCAGGCCAGAGGGTACAGCAGGACGAGCAGGGCCACGGCCGCGATCGTGTGCGGCACCCAGCGCTTGCCGGCGAGGTTCATCGTCCCTCCTCGTCCGCGTAGAAGACCCAGGACCGGGAGGTCCTGAACAGGATCAGGGTGATGACACCGACGGCGATCAGCAGCAGCCACGCCATCGCCGCGGCGTAGCCCATGTGCGAGGCGGTGAAACCGCGTTCGTAGAGGTACAGCGTGTAGAAGAGGGTCGAGTCGGCCGGGCCGCCGTCGCCGCCGCTGATGGCGAAGGCGGGTGTGAACACCTGGAAGGACTGGATCATCTCCAGGACCAGGTTGAAGAAGACGACCGGGGACAGCATCGGCACGGTGACGGAGACGAACTGCCGCCACCGGCCCGCGCCGTCCAGCGCCGCCGCCTCGTAGAGTTCGGGCGAGATCTGCTGCAGCCCCGCCAGGAAGATCACCATGGGGGCGCCGAACTGCCACACCGTCAGCAGGACGACCGCGTACACCGCGAGGTGGGGATCGCCGATCCAGCCGCCGGCGTGGATGCCGACCGCGTCCAGGACGTGCGGGACGGAACCGCCGTCGTTGAACAGCGCCCGCCACACCAGGGCGATCGACATGCTGGCGCCGAGCAGGGAGGGCGCGTAGAAGGCGGAGCGGTAGAAGGCGCGGCCGCGGCCGAGGTTCTTCAGCAGCATCGCCACCGCGAGGGCGAACGCCAGCTTCAGCGGTACGGCGATCACCACGTAGAGGAGTGTGGTGCCGACCGAGCGCCAGTAGCGCGGGTCCTCGGTGAGCATCTCGGTGTAGTTGCGCAGGCCCACCCAGTGCGGGGGGTCGAACAGGTTGTAGTCGGTGAACGACAGGTACAGCGACACCGCCATCGGCACCAGTGTCAGGACGACCGCGCCGATCATCCACGGGGACAGGAACACGTAGGCGGGCCACTGCTGTTCACGCCGCCGCGGGCGGCGCCCGGCGGGTGGGTGCGATGCGGTCGTCCCTCGGGCGCGCACCGGCGCCCCGGTCGTCGTCGTACTCATGACCGCAGCTCCCGGTCGGCCTCGTCGATGAGTTCGCGCGCCGCCTGCCGGGGGGTGGTCAGGCCGAACATCACGCGCTGGTAGGCGCGCCCGAAGGCGATCTGGATCGGGACGTCGCCGCGCGGCGGTGCGGCCGGCGGCGCGTCCAGCCCGTACTTCTCCATCTTCTGGGCGTACTCGTAGATCTCCAGCTCCGGCCCCTTGAGGGTCTTGGCGATCCGGGCGGCGACGACCCGGTTGGGCGGGGTGGACCGGGTGAAGCCGAGGATGTCGCCGGCCCGTGTGTCGTTGAGGAGGAAGTCCACCAGCGCGAGCGCCTCCTTGGGATGTCTCGTGTGGGCCCCGACGCCCAGGAGCATCGAGGGTTTGAAGTAAGCGCCCTGCCGTCCGCCGGTCGTGGGTACCGGAGCGAAGTGGACGTTGTCGCCGAGCAGCGCCGGATACCCGGGGAACGGCGCGTCCCAGGTGAAGTCCGCGGCCGCGAGACGGCGGCCCATGGGGCTGGTCTCGGTGGTCTTGGCCTGTGCCGAGTCCTCGGCCTGGGCGATGGCGCCTTCCCTGCGGAGTGTGTCGCAGAACGTCCAGAACCCGGCGAGGTCGTCCTCGGTGAACCCGAGGTGGGTCTGGTCGGCGTAGAGACGGCCGCCGCGGCTGCGCAGCCAGTCCTCGAAGACGTCCTCGTTGCCGCCGCCGTCGTTCGCGCCCGTGAAGGGGCGCCCGTCGGGAGACGTGAGCTTCAGCGCGGCGATCTTCCTGTTGGCCTGCGCCCAGTCCTGCCAGGTCCAGCCCGGTCCGGGGGTGGGGACGCCCGCCTTGCCGTAGACGGAGGCGTCGTAGGCGTAGCCGGTGATGCCGCGCCCCATCGGCACGGCGTACTGCTCGCCCCGGTAGCTGCCGGTGCGCACGAGCCCCGGGTCCATCTCGGAGGTCCGGATCGTGCCCTTCTCGACGGCCTCGCCCAACGACAGCAGCGCTCCGCCGCCCGCGTACTGGGAGATCTGCCGGTAGTCGAGCTGGGCGACGTCGGGGATGCCGCCGCCCGCCGCCTGGGTGGCCAGCTTCTGCTTGTAGGCCCCGAACTCCGCGTTCGACGTGCGGACCGTGATCCCGGGGTGCTCCTTCTCGAAGAGCCGCACGGCCTTGTCGGTGCGCGCGGCCCGGTCGTCGTTGCCCCACCAGGAGAACGTGAGGGTGACGCCGCCGCCGGTACTGCCGCTCGCGGTGGAACAACTGGAGAGGGTGGCCGTCAGCGCGGTACTGAGGCCGAGGGCGGCCGAGGCCAGGACGGCCCGGCGGCGCAGGAGTGGGCGCTCACCGCTTCGGGGCTCGGACATGGGGGCCTTCCGGAAAGGGGGGAGGGGGTGGTGCGGGTACTGCCTGGCTGGGTGTGCCGTCAGATGCTGGGGTAGACGTCGAGCCGGCCGCACATGCCGAAGCGACCGCGGGCCGCGGGCCCGGTCGCGGCGACCGCGCCCCGGGTCAGATGGCTCGCGTCTCCCGCGCGCAGCGCGTCGAGCTGGGCGGCGGTGGCCGCCGCGGCGGCGTGCGCGCCGCCCTGCCAGCGCTCCCGCCATTCCGCCAGGCGGGGCCGCACCAGCGCGGCGGCGGCCCGCTGGAAGGCCGCGAGCGGCCCGGGGTCCCCGGCCTCCGTGGCCGTGCGCAGCTCCAGGAACCGGCGGGTCGCCAAGTCCCTTCGTGCGCGGACGACTTGCTCCTGCCGCTTCTCGGGTACGTCGGCGGGGGCACGCACCGCGTCGGTGTACGTCCCGGCGTCGGCGAGGAGGTCCTGGGGGAGGGTCAGCACCGCGTCCCCCGCCTCCGGCAGGCCGCTGTTCTGCATCACGACGGTGATCTCCAGGCCGCCGTCGTTGGTCAGGCGGTGGATCGTGCCGGGGGTGAACCAGGCGACGGTGCCCGGCTCCAGGGGCGTCTCCCGGTAGCCGGAGGTGGTCAGCGTCTGGACCGTTCCCCGGCCCGCCGTCACCACGTACCCCTCGCCGCAGGTCAGGTGCAGGTGCGGGGTGCCGCCTCCAGGGCGGCCGTCGACGGTGGGCCAGTCGTACACCCGGAGCCTGGACACACCGACGGCCGCCGGGAAACCGTCGTACGCCAAGCTCACCACGCGTGTCCCCGCAGGTGTGCGGTGACCCGGTCGCGGTCCCAGGCGCCGTCGGCGACGGTCACCCGGTAGCTGCGGGCGAGGGTGTCGCCCGGGGGGAGGACGAGTTCGTCGTGGAAGGCCCAGGAGGGGGCGACCGCGGCGAACGGGTCACTGCGCACGAACCAGTGCGCGGGATGCGTCCCCTTCGCGCCCGTGTGGTCGTTGCCCGGCGCGTGTTCGAAGATCACGGTGGCGTGGCCGTCGCGGCCGTCGTGCTCGCCGACATAGGCCAGCCAGTCGGCCTGGGCGCCCATCAGGTCGCCGCCGTCGGCCTCGGCGGTGAAGGTCCGCCCGTCGCGGAAGGCCCGCGGTCCGCGCCAGAACAGGCCCGTGTAGCCGGCCGCCGGCCGGCCGTGCGTCGTGGGGCTGCCGAAGCGCAGCGGCTCGGCACGCCGGTTGGTGACGGCCGACGTCCAGGTCAGCGACCAGCTTCCCGCCTCGGCGTCGACGGCGGACGCCTCGACGCGCCGCTCCTCCTCGGCCCACAGCTCCCCGTCGTACGGGTGCCAGGTCAGGCGTTCGGCGATGACGGCGCTGTCGCCCGTGGCGGAGATCTCCTCGAAGGCGGTGTGCGCCATCGAGCCGACCCTCTCGGGGAGGGCGAGATACCCCTCGCCGTGGACATAAGTGTTGCCTCCCCACAGGTTCTGGCCCGACAGGTGGGAGGCGGTCAGCTGCAGTCCCTTGTGCCACCTGTGGTCGTTGGGGCGGTAGTCGGTGACGACGGCGCCGGAGAGGGTGCGGATCGGGTGCAGGTAGGGCTTGGGCGCTTCCCACGGTGCTTCGGGGCGGTACACGTACGTGAACAGCTCGGTGCCGGTGGCCCGGTGGGTCACGGTGATGCGGTCGCCGTGGGTGTGGGTCAGGTTGAGCGTCATGCGGGTGTCTTCTCCTCGCGAGAAGCGGTGGACGCCCAGCCGGGGGCACCGCCGTGCAACTGTGTGTAGTAGGGGTCGCCGGGGACGATGTCGCCCGCGCGGACGGTCGCGTCGGTGAACGCGGACTTGTACAGGGCGGTGATGAACTCGAGTGTCTGCCGGCCGCCGCTGCCGCTGGTGGGATGGCGCCGGCCGGCCCGGATGTCGGCGACGAGCGCGCGCAGTTGGGCCAAATGCGAACTGGGCACGTCGGCGCCGAAGTCGCGCCAGGCGGCCACGGTCTCCTCGGGGACGCCGGGAGCGGGGGTGATGCGCCAGTCGGCGTTGCGGTAGCCGTACAGGTGGGCCAACTCGATGCTCGCGCGCTCGCAGTCGATGCGGATGCGGCTGACCTCGTCGGGACTCAGCACACTGTTGACCACCGTGGCCAGGGCACCGCCGGCGAACCGGACCTGTGCGGTGGAGACGTCCTCGGTCTCCACGTCGTGCACGAGACGGGCCGCCATGGCGCGCACCTCGGTCCACGGGCCCATCAGGTCCAGCAGCAGGTCCGTCTGGTGGATGCCGTGGCCCATGGCGGGACCGCCGCCCTCGGTCGCCCAGCGGCCCCGCCAGGGAACGGCGTAGTAGGCGGCGTCGCGGTACCAGGTGGTCTGGCAGTGCGCTACCAGCGGCCGGCCGAACGCGCCCGCGCGCAGCAGGCGCCGCACATGGCGCGCGCCCGAGCCGAAGCGGTGCTGGAAGACGATCGAGGCGTACGGGTCCGTGTCACCGCCCTTCTCCGCGGCCTCGATCGCGTCGTAGTCGGCCAGCGAGGGGCACGGCGGCTTCTCGCACCACACCCAGGCACCGGCCCGCAGCGCGGTCACGGCCTGCTCCCGGTGCACGGCGGGCGGCGTGCACAGCACCACGAGGTCGGGGCGTACGTCCGCCAGCATGGCGTCGAGGTCCGTCGACCGGTAGGGGATCGCGAAGTCGTCGGCGAAGGCACGCACCGCGTCGGCGTCGGCGTCGACCGCCGCGACCACCTCCGTCTCGTTCTGGGCGGCCGTCGTCCGCAGAGCGGGCAGATGACCGGAGCGCGCGATCCCTCCGGTGCCGACCACTGCGGTGCGCAGGGGGATGGGCGAACGATGCGCAGACATGCGGTCCCTCTCGTGAGACGGTCAGCGGTCCATCCGATGAAGGAAGCGACGGATCGGCAAGCGCTTGCTATCGGTTCCAACGTTGTAACAGCGGGGCGTCCGCAGGGTCAACCCCTCGTCAGGTAACGTCTGCGGAGCCCATGGTGGCGGCCGGGAGTGCCGACACCCCATGAGCTGTAGGCAAGATGAGCAAAGGGGTACGGACGGTGGCAGCGGTGACGCTCAAGGACGTGGCGGAGCGCGCGGGGGTGTCGATCAAGACCGTGTCCAACGTTGTACGCGACGCCCCCAAGGTCTCCCCGGCGACGCGGGAGCGGGTGATGCGCGCGGTGCGCGAACTCGGCTACCGGCCCAATCCGTCGGCACGCCGGCTGCGTACGGGGCGCAGCGGCCTGATCGCGCTCGCCGTACCGGAGCTGACCATCCCCTACTTCGCGGAACTCGCCCATCACATCCGTACGCAAGCCACCGCACTGGGCCTGACCGTCCTCATCGAGGAGACCCTCAAGGACCCGGCGGAGGAACTGCGCCTGGCCACGGGCGTCGGCGCCTCACTGCTGGACGGCGTGATCCTCTCGCCGCTGCACGTCACCACCACCGAACTGGCGCCGGTCGCCGACGCGTTCCCCCTGGTCCTGCTCGGCGAGCGCAGCTACGAACGGGACCACGTCGTGTCCGACCACGTCCTCATCGACAACGTCGCCGCGGCCCGTGACGCCACCGCGCACCTGGCCGGCCTGGGCCGCACCCGCCTCGCCGCCATCGGCGCGGACCGCAAGGGTTCGGCCACCAGCCGCCAGCGCCTGGAGGGCTTCCAACTGGCCCTGCACGCGGCCGGGCTGCCCTTCGACCCCCGACTCGCCCCGCCCGTCGCGGAGTTCGACCGCGGCAATGGCCTCCTGGCGATGCGGTCCCTGCTCGAACTGCCCGCCGGGCTGCGCCCCGACGCCGTCTTCTGCTTCAGCGACCTGCTGGCCATCGGCGCCCAGCGGGCCGTGCACGAAGCGGGCCTGAGCATCCCCGGTGACATAGCGCTGGCGGGCATCGACGGCTCGCAGGAGGGGCTGTACAGCACGCCGTCCCTCACGACCGTGGTCCCCGACAAGGCCGCCATCGCCTCCCTGGCCGTGCGGTGCCTCGCGGCCCGCATCCGCTCGCAGGAGCCCCTGCCCTTCGAGGTGCACGTCGCGCCGCACCGGCTGGAGGTGCGGGAGTCCACGGTCGAGCAGCGGCGGCCGTTGTCCCCGTGAGGGACGCCTACGGCAGGTCGGTGGCGCCGGGTGGGGAATTCAGGAAGGCTCGCGCTCATGGTCCCGGTAGTGCGGAACGTGGCGATCGACTGTGCGGACGCCTGCGGGCCGGCCCGGTTCTGGAGCAGGGTGACCGGCAGCCCACCGCATCCGGGGGACGAACCAGGCGTTCCGGAGGCGCGGGTGCTGCCGGCGGAGGGGCCGGCGCTGTACCTCAGCCAGGTGTCTCGCCGATCCCGACGGCAACGAGTTCCGCGTGCTGCGCGGCGCGGCCGAGCGGGCCGCCACGGGTCCCTGACGCTCCGTGACGGCCCGCTCGGACGTACGCCGTCGGCTCCGCGCGCCCGGTGTCAGCAGTTGGTGACCGACCAGACGGGGGCCCAGTTGCCGTGCGTGTCGTGGTCGCCCGGTCCCTTGTCCTGGAACACGAACTCCCCGTGCTTGCCGAACATGACGGCCTGCATCCAGGATTTGGTCTGGTTGTTGTACCAGGAACCGGAACCCCCCCAGCCCGAACCCTGGAGGGGATGGTTCCCGCACGGCCCCATCCGCTGCTCCTTGCCGGTGTAGCCGACTCCCGTGTAGGCGCAGAAGTCCCCGTACGGGCAGACGTACTGTGCCGCGATCGCACTGGTCAGCGGGGCGTGCGTGGTGGCGAGGTCGCGTACGTACCGCTCGCCGGGCACGACGAGCCGCACCGAGGAGCCGTCGCCCAGGTCGACGACGTTCGCCGCCACCTGCCGGCCTCCGGACTCGGCGACGGTGGCGGCCACCTGCCGCTGGAGTTCCGCGCCCTGGGCGTCGGTGAGTCCGGCCCGGTGGGCCTGCGCCGCGAACGCGGCGGGCGTGACCGGCGCGGTGGACGCGGCGGACGCGGTGGCGGCGGGGGCGGCGAACACGCCGATACCTGCCACCAGGGCGGTCACCGTACCTGCTGAAACACGTGCTCGAAGCTTCACTTCGGCACTCCTCTCGCTCGTGGGAGCGTACGCCGGGATGACGTACGGGTCCGTCTGTCGTGGAACGTGGTGCCTCCTCCGGAGCCGACCGGCCGGCCGGGGGAGGTACGGGGAAACGGGCGTGCCGGTCTCCGCGCGAACGGCTTATGCCGGACGTCAGGCTCAGTACCAGCCGGTGCAGTTGGTCGCCTGGGTGTGGCTCCCGTCCCACGCGCAGGCTCGCATCCAGACCCCGCCGTCGTAGCGTGAGGCGGTGTGGGTGTCGGTGCCGGACTTGACCTCCGTCTTGTCCAGGACCTCCCACGACTTGTGGTCCTTGGTGTACGAGCGCTCCGTCCAGACGAGGTCGTCCGGGTGGGCGTTCGTGATGCGGCCCCAGGCACAGCGCGTCGACGTGCTGTACCGCAGCTCGATCCTGATCTTCCCGACGGTGGCGGTCTTCGCCGTGATCGGGTTGCTGAAGGTGCATGTCCCCGCGGCGGTGCGCGGCGAAGTCGCCGCCGCCGCGGTGGTGACCGCGGCCGTCCCGGTGAGGCCGGCGGCGAGAGCCGCGGTGGTCAGCAGCAGGGCGGCGCGCTGGGGAGCACGCGTGAGACGGGACAGTGCTCGCATGGAACGTCCTTCCTTCACGGCACGGCCTGCGCCGTGCACCGGACCACTTCCGAGAGCGGCGGTCCACGGCTCGCGAGGAGCACACGGGCCGCCGCTGCGAGCACCAGTGTGGGAACGGGATCTTGGGTGAACCTGCAATCGATCTGAAATCGTCTGGTCGCCCGGCGAGCGCCGTGCCAGTCTGAGGCCGTCAGGGCGTGGGAGGGGGCACGAGGTGGACTTCCGGTTACTGGGCGGCGTCGAGGCGTTCACCGGGAGCAGGCCCGTCGACCTCGGCCACGCCCGCCAGCGCTGCGTGCTGGTGGCGCTGCTCGTGCAGGTCGATCGCCCGGTCCAGGTCGCCCGGCTCATCGGCCAGGTGTGGGGCGAGCACCCGCCGCAGCGTGCCCGCGACACCCTCTACGGCTACATGTCCCGACTCCGCCGCCTCCTCACCGAATCCGAATCCGAATCCGGCTCCGGCTCCGGCTCCGGCTCCGACGCCGAATCCGACGCGTGCATCGTGCGCCGGCACGGCGGCTACGCCTTGATCACGGACCCCTTGAACGTGGATCTGCACCGATTCCGGGACCTGGCCCGTCAGGCACGCGCGGCGGACGACGACGAGCAGGCCGCCGCGCTGTTCGAAGGCGCCCTCGGGTTGTGGCGCGGTGATGCTTTCGGGACGCTGGACACTCCCTGGCTGGACGCCCTCCGCGTCACGCTGGCCCAGGAAAGGCTCGCCGCGGAGCTGGACAGCAACGACGTGGCACTGCGCCGGGGCCGGCACCATGAACTCCTGCCGGCCTTGCAGGCACGGGCGGACACCCACCCGCTGGACGAGCGCCTGGCGGGCCAGCTGATGCTGGCCCTCTACCGCTGCCGGCGCCCGGCCGAAGCACTCGCGCACTACCGCTCCACACGGTTGCGGCTGGCCGACGAATCGGGTCTCGACCCGAGCGCCTCTCTGCAACAACTCCACCAGCGCATCCTCACCGCGGACCCGCGGCTCACCCCGCGCGACGGCCCGGCCCCGCCGACCGGCACAACCGGTAAGCCGCCGCACGCACTCCCACCCGTGCCGACCCAACTGCCCGCCTCAGTAAGCCGCTTGGCGGGCCGCAGCCGGGAGCTGGCGGCTTTGACCCGGCACCTGGACACCATCGGTCCGAGCACCGCGACCACGGCCCTTGTGTCGATCGCCGGGAGCGCGGGCATCGGCAAGACCACCCTCGCGCTGTGCTGGGCCCGACAGGTGTGCGAACGGTTCCCCGACGGGCAGCTCTACGTGAACCTCCGCGGCTTCGATCCCGGCGGCGCGCCGATGGCTCCGCCCGAGGCCATGCGGGGATTCCTGGAAAGCCTCGGCGTCCCGGCGGAGAGCATCCCGACGACCGCGGACGCCCAGGCAGGACTGTTCCGCACCCTGGTCGCGGGCAAGCGGCTGCTGGTCATCCTGGACGACGCCCACGACAGCGACCAGGTCAGGCCCTTGCTGCCCGGGAGCGGGACCTGCCTGGTCATCGTGACGAGCCGGCGGCAGCTGCCCGGCCTGCTCGTCGGCGGACACACCCGGCACCTCACACTCGGTCTGCTGGGCGGCGAGGAGGCCCGCGAGCTGCTCGCCGACATCCTCGGCCGCCGGCGCGTCGCGGCCGAGAGCGAAGCCGTCGCCTCGATCATCGACAGGTGTGCCCACCTGCCTCTGGCACTGAGCATCGCCGCCGCCCGCGCGGCTTCCACGACACACCTGCCGCTGAGCATGCTCGCCGAGGAACTCCACGACGAACGGAACCGCATCACGGCCCTGTCCACCGGGGACAGCCGCCACACCGACCTCTCCACGGTGTTCTCCTGGTCCTACCAAGCGCTGTCCGCGCCCGCCGCACGCCTGTTCCGGCTCCTGGGCCTCCACGCCGGACCCGACATCGCCGTACCGGCCGCGGCCGCGCTCGTCGGTCTTCCGCGAGAGCGCACCCGGGCGCTCCTCGCCGAGCTCACCACGGCCCACCTGCTGCACCACCACACACCGGGCCGGTACCAGTTCCACGACCTGCTCCGCGCCTATGCCGCTGACCGGACCCGGGCCGAGGACCCGGCCGGCGAACGCGACGCCGCCCTCCACCGCGTGCTCACCCACTACGTCCACACCGCCTGCGCAGCCGACCGTCTGCTGGACCCGCACCGGGACCCCCTCGCCCTCGGCCGGCCGTGCTCCGAGGCGGAGGCCCTGGCCGGACACGACCAGGCACTGGACTGGTTCGCCGCGCAGTCGGCCGTCCTGCCCGACGCCGTCCGGCACGCAGCCCGCAGCGGACACGGCACCCTTGCCTGGCAGCTCGCCTGGGCCATGACCACGTTCCTGCAACGCGCGGGACACTGGCGGACGTGGGTCTCCACCCAACGTGTCGCCCTGGAGTCCGCCCGGGACAGCGGTGACCGGGACGGGCAGGCACACAGCCACCACGGACTCGGCTTCGCACTCGCCCGGACCGGCGACCACGACGACGCCCGAAGGCACTTGACGCAGGCCCTGGACCAGTACGCCGCCCTGGGCGACAATCCGGGTCTGGCCCACACCCACCGCACCATGGCCTGGGTCTGCCAGCGCACCGGCCGGCACCGGCAGGCCCTGCACCACGCGGAGCGCACCCTCGCCTACTACCGGGCCGCCGACTACCTGCCCGGAGAAGCCAGCGCCCTCAACGCGATCGGCTGGTACCGGGCTCAACTCGGCGACCACCACGGTGCCCTGGCCGACTGCGAACAGGCGCTGGACCTGTTCCGGAAGGTCGGCAATCGCACCGGCGAGGCCTACACCTGGGACAGCCTCGGCTTCATCCATCGACGGCTGGGCCGCTACCGGGAGTCGGCCACCTGCTACGAACAGGCCCTCAGCCACTTCCGGGCCCTGGGCGACCGTTCCAGCGAAGCGGAGACACTCATCGGCCTCGCCGAGACCCACCGAGCCGCCGGGCACGTGCCGCCGGCCCGCGACACCTGCCGGAACGCCCTCGCCCTGAGCGAGGAACTCGGCCTGCCGGGAGCCCACCGCATACGTGAACTCCTGGCCGAACTCGAACGCCGGCGTTGAGGCCGCTCCGGGTCGGCGCCGCCGGGCTCAGCCTGCCTGCACCGGGTCGGTGCCGTAGGACCAGCGGCTGCCGGAGCGGGCGAAGAACTGTACCGGGCCGGTCGCGTAGGGCCTGTAGGTGACCCGGTTCTGGGGGAGGCAGTGGCCGGGGTCGATGTAGGGCGTGGTGTAGGAGTCGAACACCTTGTTGCTTTCGTCGTCCTTCACCGGGAGCACGAAGTCGTTGGGCGCCGACTGGTAGTTGCAGATGGTCGTCTCGACTGTGTTGAGGCCGTCGAAGTAGCTCCATCCGGTGATGCAGGTGCTGTACGCACAGTCGGTGTCGCTGGCGGCGTCGGCGGTCCCGGAGGCCGCGGTGATCCCGCCGAGTGACGGCGCGGCAGCGGGGTCGTACGGCGTCGGCCGGATCGCGCCGTACCGCATCAGAAGCCGGGGCCGCCGGGGGGCGAGTTACGGGGCGACGCTGTGGCCCGCATCATGTGAGTAACTGCGGGCAAGCCTCACCCCCCGGCGGTGCTCCCGATGGCGTTGCCGCTCCGCGGGGACCCGGTCCTGCTCTCCTGCGCGCCGGTGAGGGCGCGGACCATCAGGGCGCAGGCCACGGCCGCGCCGGCGACAGCGGCGTCGGCCGCGAGCAACGGGCCGACGTTCGAGTAGGCGCGGGCGACGACGGCGTCCGTCGTGCCGGTGTACATCAGGCCCGCCCCGCTGGCGGCGCCCACCAGCCACAGCCCCCACCACACGTCGACGGTGCGCGGCAGGCGGGCCTCCGGGGCACTGGCGCGGTGGATGTCCGCGACGATCCCCCGGGGGACCCAGAGGTTGGCCACGGGCACCACCCAGCCGAGGTAGACCCAGGGCAAGGCGTGGCGTGGCTGCCGTCCGGACAGTGCGCGCGCGTTGTCGCGGGCCCGCAGCAACCAGACCAGGAAGGTGAGGGCGCAGAGCACCGTGAGGACGTCACCGCAGGCACTGACGAAGTGGTAGGAGTCCTCCAGCGCGGTCAGCGGGCGGTGCCGGCCTTCGCCTTGGTCCGGCGGTCCGGAGAGCGGCTGTCCGGCCTTCGCGAGTCGTATCTGCCAGACCCCTCTGGCGATCCAGGCCCCGCCCGCCAGGGCGAGTGCCGCGACGGCACAGCGGGTGACTCCCCGAAGCGGGTGCAGGGCAGGCGGTTCCATGGCGGCGTTCACCCGATCATCCTGCACGACTCCGGACAAGGGCGCCCCCTCCCGCCCGGTCTGCCGGCTCTCACGGGTCGGCTACTGCGCTCCCACGATGCGGTCCACCGCGGCCCTCACCAGTTGCTCACGCTCCGTCCGCGTGAAGACGTCCGGCAGGGTGAGTTCCTCGACGATCAGCCAATTCAGCGTGAGGATCAGCAACTTGACGGCCGTGGCGTCGCCGGGGAGGCCGGAGGCATCGTGGTGGGCGACGTTGGCGTCGACGTCGGCGCGGACCCGCTCCGTGAGGACCTTGCGCAGTGCGGGGCGGCGGGTGGCCTCGAGGCGCAGTTCCAGCAGCGCGAGGTAACCGGTGCGGAAGGAGGCGATGCGGTCGACGAGTTCGCGCATCAGTTGCGTGTAGGTCTCCCGGTCGCGCCCGGCCGTCCGCTGGCGCGAGAGCGTGGTCTCGTCGGGCTGGAGCCGTTCGTAGACCCTGGCGCCGACCTGGGTGAACAGGTCGTCACGGTTGCTGAAGTAATTGGACGCCGTGCCCACGGGAACGGCGGCCTCGCCGTCCACGGCCCGGAACGTCAGTCCGCGTGCGCCTTCCCGGGCCAGCACCTCGATCGCCGCGTCGACGAGGGCCGCGCGCCGCTGGTCGTTCCGTCTCGCCATTGCCATCACTCCGGGTGCAGTACTACGGCCGAACCACTTCAGGCAGAGTACTACGCGCACACCCTCGGCCCCTCGCCGGGACGGCGCCCGGCCCCTCGCCGGGACGGCGCCCGGCCCCTCGCCGGGGCGGCACCCGGCCCCCCGCCGGGGCGGCACCCGGCCCGTCGGCGAGACGGCCCACGCCGTCTCACGGAGCGGTCGATCAAGCACGGTGCCGTACCGAGCCGTTGACAAAGCCGATGCCTAGTAGAAATCTGACACGGCGCTGCAAAAGACAGACGAATTCACTCAAGTTCTGTACGACGGCTGGCTCGACGCCATCACGGCGTCGTCCGGGCCCGCCGCACACCTGCGTCGTCCACCGGACACCGGACCCACTGGTCCCGCCCGCGGGCGTCCGGGGACGGGAACGAGAGGGCTTGATGAGACGGAGACACGGACACCACGGCCGGCGGCTGTCCGCCGGGCTGTTGACGGCGGGTCTGCTCGCGCTCGGGCTGATGCCCGCGACGGCCCGGGCCGCCGAGGCAGCCCATGGCGCGGAAGCAGCCCATGCCGCCGAGGCGGCGAACCTGGCGCTGGGCAGGCCGGTGACGGCGAGCGGAGCACACGGCTCCTACCCGGCGGCCGGCGTCACCGACGGCAGCCAGGCGTCGTACTGGGAAGGCCCCGCGGGCTCGTTCCCGCAATGGGTGCAGATCGACCTCGGCAGCACGGCGGCCATCCACGAGGTGGTCCTGAAGCTGCCCGCCTCGTGGGAGTCGCGCACCGAGACGGTGAGTGTCCAGACCGGCACCGACGGCCAGGCCTTCGACACCGTGGTTCCGCAGGCGCCCGAGGACTTCTCGCCCTCGTCCGGCAACACCGTGGCGCTCGCGGTCCCGGCCGAGGCGCGCTACGTACGCGTGCGGGTGACCGGCAACACGGGCTGGAACGCCGCCCAGCTGTCCGAGGTGGAGGTGCGCGGCGAGGCCGGCGGGGAGGACCCCGGGAACCCGCCCGCGGGCACCAACCTCGCCCTGCGCAAGCCGATCGAGGCGTCCTCGGCCACCCAGAACTACCTCGCGGGCAACGCCGACGACGGCAGTACCGCCACCTACTGGGAGGCGAGCGGCCAGACCTCCACGCTGACCGTGAAGCTCGGCGCCGACGCCGATCTGACCGGCGTCGTCGTCAAGCTGAACCCCGACCCCGCCTGGAGCGCCCGCACCCAGAGCATCCAGGTGCTCGGACGGGCGGCCGGGGAGTCCGGGTTCACCTCGCTGAAGGACCGGGCCGACCACACCTTCAGCCCGTCGCAGAACAAGAACACGGTGACCATCCCGGTCACGGGCCGCGCCGCGGATGTACGCCTGCAGTTCTTCGGCAATACCGGGGCCGGCGGCGCCCAGGCCGCCGAGTTCGAGGTCATCGGCGCGGCGGCGCCCGCCCCCGACCTGACCGTCACCGAACTCACCTGGTCGCCCCGGTCCCCGTCCGAGACGGACCCGGTCACCGTGGAGGCGACGGTCCGCAACACCGGAACGGCCGCCGCGCCCCCGACCACGGTCGACGTCAGCATCGAGGGCGCGGTCGTCGGCAGCGGCGCGGTCGGCGCGCTCGCGCCCGGCGCGTCGGCGCAGGTGCCGGTCCAGGCCGGCAAGCGGCCGATGGGCCGCTACACCGTCTCCGCCGTCGTCGACCCGACCGACACGATCGCCGAACTCGACAACACCAACAACAGCCGCAACGCCGCCTCCCAGCTGGTCGTCGCCCAGGCCCCCGGACCCGACCTGGAGGTCACCGGGATCACCACCGACCCCACCAGCCCGGCCGTCGGCGCCAAGGTCACCTTCACCGTCGCCGTGCACAACCGGGGCACGACTCAGGTGCCCGCCGGGACGGTCACCCGGCTCACCGTCGGCGCCGCCACGCTGAACGGCACGACGGACACCGTCCCCGCCGGTGACACGGCCACCGTCGCCGTCAACGGCGAGTGGACCGCCACCAGCGGCGGAGCGACACTCACCGCGACCGCCGACGCGACCGGCCTCGTCACCGAGACCGACGAGGGCAACAACACCTTCGCCCGCTCCATCGTCGTCGGACGCGGCGCCGCCGTACCGTACGCCGAGTACGAGGCTGAGGACGGCCGCTACACCGGCACCCTGCTGAGGACGGACGCCAAACGCACCTTC
The DNA here is from genome assembly GCF_040641015.1 of Streptomyces sp. NPDC021356. NCBI lineage: Bacteria > Bacillati > Actinomycetota > Actinomycetes > Kitasatosporales > Streptomycetaceae > Streptomyces > Streptomyces sp. NPDC021356. Next base: position 140,011 of record NZ_JBFACU010000011.1, read on the forward strand.
GGGCACACCGACTTCGCCACCGAGTCCTCCGGACGCTCCTCGGTCCGGCTCGACTCCACCGGCCAGTACGTGGAGTTCACCTCCACCACACCCTCCAACTCGATCGTCGTCCGCAACTCCATCCCGGACGCGGCGGGCGGCGGCGGGCAGGAGGCCACGATCAGCCTCTACGCGAACGGCACGTTCGTGCGCAAACTCTCCCTCTCCTCCAAGCACAGCTGGCTCTACGGCACGACCGACGACCCGGAGGGGCTGACCAACCGGCCCGGCGGCGACGCCCGGCGGCTGTTCGACGAGTCCCACGCCCTGCTCACCGACACCTACCCGGCGGGAACGAAGTTCCGGCTCCAGCGCGATGCCGGCGACGACGCGGCCTTCTACGTCATCGACCTCGTCGACCTGGAGCAGGTCGCCCCGCCCTCCGCCAAGCCCGCCGAGTGCGTCTCCATCACCGAGTACGGAGCCGTGCCCAACGACGGCATCGACGACGCGGACGCCATCCAGCGCGCCGTCACGGCGGACCAGACGGGGCAGATCCCGTGCGTGTGGATCCCCGCGGGCCAGTGGCGCCAGGAGAAGAAGATCCTCACCGACGACCCGCTGAACCGGGGTCCGTACAACCAGGTGGGCATCCGGGACGTCACCATCCGCGGCGCCGGCATGTGGCACTCCCAGCTGTACTCGCTGATCCAGCCGCAGGACGCGGGCGGCATCAACCACCCGCACGAGGGCAACTTCGGCTTCGACATCGACGACAACACCAAGATCTCCGACATCGCCGTCTTCGGCTCCGGCACCATCCGCGGCGGTGACCAAGGCGCGGAGGGCGGCGTCGCCCTCAACGGCCGCTTCGGCAGGAACACCAAGATCACCAACGTGTGGATCGAGCACTCCAACGTCGGTGCCTGGGTCGGCCGCGACTACTCGAACATCCCCGAACTGTGGGGACCCGGCGACGGCGTCCAGTTCACCGGCGTACGGATTCGCGACACCTACGCCGACGGGGTCAACTTCGCCAACGGCACCCGCAACTCGTCCGTCTACGACTCGTCCTTCCGCAACACCGGCGACGACGCGCTCGCCGTGTGGGCCAGCAAGTACGTGAAGGACACCTCGGTCGACATCGGCCACGACAACCACTTCCGCAACAACACCGTCCAACTGCCCTGGCGGGCCAACGGCATCGCGGTCTACGGCGGCTACGGCAACACGATCGAGGACAACCTGGTCTCCGACACCATGAACTACCCGGGGATCATGCTGGCCACCGACCACGACCCCCTGCCCTTCTCCGGCCACACGCTCATCGCGGGCAACGGCCTGTACCGCACGGGCGGCGCGTTCTGGGGCGAGGCGCAGGAGTTCGGCGCGATCACCCTGTTCGCCCAGGGACAGGACATCCCCGGTGTCACGATCCGCGACACGGACATCCACGACTCCACCTACGACGGAATCCAGTTCAAGACGGGCGGCGGCGCCACACCCGGCGTCCAGATCCAGCACGTCACCATAGACAGGTCCGACAACGGCTCCGGGATCCTCGCGATGGGCGGGGCGCGCGGCAGCGCCACACTGACGGACGTGACGATCACCGGCTCGGCCCAGGGCGACGTGGTCAAGGAGCCCGGCTCCCAGTTCGTGTTCGACGGCTCCGCGAACAGCGCCTCCGTACGGCGCGACTGAGCACCGTGCCCCACGGGTGCGCCGGCCGCGACCGGCGCACCCTCGCTCCCCGTACGGCCCGGCCGCCTACAGGCGGATGTCGAGTCGTACGGCCGCCTGCGAGGCACCCACCGTGACGGGTTCGGCGTGCGGGGAGTGCTCGGGCGCCGAGACGACGACGATGTGGTGACCCGGCCGCAGGCCGAGCCGGTAGCGGCCCGCGTCGGTGTACGTGTGGGCGACCCGCTGCCCGCGTGCGTTCACGACGGTGATCTGCGCAAAGCAGCCATCGGGATGCGCGGCGCAGCGGACCGAGCCGGTCACGGGCACCTCGGAGGCCGTGTCCGGCCGGGCCGCACCGCGGCCGGCGGCACCGGCCGTGCTGGGCGCGGCCGGAGCGGTCGTGGTGCGCGGTGCGTGCGGCCGGGGCCGGTCCGCCGCCGAGGCGCGCGCCTGCCGCACCGGGGCGGCGGGCCGCCCGCCTTCCCGCGCGCCACCGGATTCCAGGGGCAGGCCGCACTGTTCGGCGAAGGCCGCGAGCGCCGCGTCCAGGGCGTCCAGCTCGTGCAGGGCGGTCTGCAGCCGCCGCGCGCGAGGGCCGGGGGCGGTGGGCCGCAGCTCCGCCTGGAGTTCCCGCACGAGCGGGCCGACACGGCGCCATACGCCTTGGGCGGTGCCGTTGGCGAGGTGGTGGTCGAGCGCCCTCAGCGAATCGGTGAGGGTGTGCGTGATGAGCCGGGCACGCTCGGCCAGTGGGGACGAGAGGTCGATGTCGACGTCCGCCGCCGCGGCCAGCGCCCGGGCGTGAGCGGCGGCCGTGTTCAGCAGGGCCATACGGTGGTGCGGCGCCCGCCCGCGCACCCCGAGCGGCATGCGCACCAGGGGCCGGGACACCTCCGCGACCTGGAACAGCGCGGCGTCGACGACACGTGCCGCGCCACGCAGCCGTACCGGGCTGTCCGGCTCCTCCCAGCGCGCCGAGACCTGGGTGAGCAGGCTCTGGACCGCCTGGACGTACCCGTGCTCGGCCTCGCGGACCACCGACCGGGTGGACAGGGGGAAGATCAGCGCGGCACACGCCGTGGCGATCAGGACGCCCAGGCCGTTGTCCAGCAGGCGTTCCCCGAGCAGGCGGTCCATGCCGCTGTCCGGCGTGGTCAGCCCGTAGAGCTGCACCAGCGCGGCGACCAGCCCGGCGACCCACAGGGCGTAGGCCCGTTGCAGACCCCAGGAGCCGAAGGAGAGGCCGGCGACGATGACCAGGAGCGTCCAGTAGATGTGGTGGTGGCCGGTCGCGTGGAGCAGGAGTACGCCGATCACCGCGCCCGCGACGGTGCCGATCATGCGGTGACCGAACTTGCGCAGCCGTTCGTGGGTGGTGTTCGTGCCGAACAGGGTGATCATCACGCCGACCAGGCCCCAGTAGAAACGCTGGGGATCGATGGCGTCGGCGATCGGGCAGACGATCGCGGCGGCGACCCCCGCGTGCAGCGGGGCCCGGACGAAGGGGACGGCGCGCTGCCAGCCGCTCTGGGTCCGGGCGGTGAGCACGCGCCGCATCGGGGCGGCGGAGCCGGGGATCCGGTTGTTCTCCAGCGCGACGGCGGGCTGGAAGGGCACCGCGGCGGGGGTGTCGGGTGTCCGCTCGCCGAGGGCCAGCCAGCTGACCAGGGAGTTTGCGAGGGAGTCGAGGAGTTCGGCGACCCGGCGGGCGAGGGCGGCGGACTCGGCGTCCCGCGGATCGGCCCGCGGGTCCCGCAGGATCACGTCGGCCTGCTCACGGATCGTCCGCACCGCCGGCCGCAGCCCCCCGGCCCGGGCCGGCGGGGTGTCACGGGCCAGCAGCAGCCCCACCGCCAGCGCCTGGCGCAGCGGTTCGGGCGGCGACTGGTCGGCCAGCGCCCGCACCGCCTGCCCGATGCCCCGCAGGGCCAGTTCGGCGTCGAACAGATGGCGGTGCAGCAACTCGGCCACGACGGGATCGGTGGCCGCCTCGGGCTGGGCGAGACGGCCGTCGATGGTGATCGTCACGATGTTCAGGCGGCGCAGGGAGCGGTTCATCCGGCGCTCGACCCGGGCCAGGTCGGCGTCGGGGTCCAGCGCCTCGACCGTGGTGTCGGCCAGCCGGCGGGCCTCGACGACGAAGGCGCGCTGGGTGCGCAGCAGGTCCTCGCGGGGCATGGGGTGGCACAGCAGCAGCCTGGTGGCCAGCACCGCCGCGGCGGACACCAGGGCGACGAGGAACGCCTGCCCCATCATGGACATGGGGATCTTCGCGATGATGCCGACCATGAGGCCGTTGAACATCATCATGCCGGTCAGCAGGGCCAGCGGGCCGAACCTGGCCAGCAGGAACGTGAGCGCGAGCGCGGCGGCGTCGAGACCGATCTCCAGGGCGCGGTCGTCGTGCAGGGCGGCGGCGAGCCAGAGCACCGCCGTGTAGGGGAACGGCATCCACAGGATGGGCCTGGCCAGTTGGAGCCGGCTGTTGCCCGCCACCGCGAAGGCGCTCATCAGGCCCATCATCCCGGCGACCATCATGCCGATCATCGTGGGGATGGCGAGGGCGTGGGCCATGCCGTAGCCGACCGCGAGGGAGGTGACCATGGCGACGAACGTCCGCCAGCCCGCCTGCAACTGACCCAGTCCGGGATCGGCGACCAGCACGCGGTCCCACCATCGGTGCGGGCCGGTGACCCGTCGGGGGGCGACATCGGCGCGCAGGCCCTTGGCGGGGCTCGCGTCCGTGCTGTGACCCAGTGGCCGGTGGGCGGTCTTCGGGCTGGTCAAGTGGCCTCCGGTTCCATGGCTTCGGCGAGTGTGGCGACGGACTGCCGGGCGGCGCACACGGCGCGTTCGCAGTCGTCGACGGGGGTGGTGCGCAGTGCCCTCAGCAAGGCCTCGGCCATGCGCTGCCGTCCCTCGTCGAGCAACCGCCGCCCGGCGGGGGTGAGGGCGGTCTCCACCGCGCGCCGGTCGGTCGCGCACCGGTGGCGCGTGACCAGTTCCCGGCCCTCCAGCTTCTGGAGCAGCACGGTGACCCGGGGCTGCACCATTCCGGTGCGCCGGGCGAGTTCGGTGACGCGCAGGGGCGCGGCGGCCAGCGCGTCGAGCACGGACACCTCGCTCCGGGTCAGCCCGAAGTCACCGGCGCGGAACAGGGCCCGGTTCAGCCGGCCGAGGTCGTGCAGCAGGCCGTGCGCGGCGATCTCGATGCGCTGCCCCGGCGGCAGGTCGCTCGGGGCGCCGGCAGGTATGTGCATATGGAAAGTATATAACCGCGTCCCCCGGCCGCTGCGGGCGCCCCACGGCTTCGGCGACACCTCATGCCCCGGGCCCCCGGGGCCGGCCTGCGTCGTCGCGGCGAAAGGCGAAAGCGACAGGCGAAAGGCGAAAGCCCACACCGCCCGGCGTGGCGGGCGCCGGTTCACATGGGCGGGTCCCCCGCGGTGAGCGCCGCCCAGACGACGTGCCCCTCGCTGGCCGGTGCCGGACCGGACCGGTGCGGGCTGCTCCGTACCGGCACCGGCACCGGCACCGGCTGCCGTCTCGGACCCCGTGGTCCGGTCGAGGACGCGTGGTCCGCCGAAGCCGAATGGTCCGCCGAAACCGAATGGTCCACCGAAGCCGGATGGTCCACCGAAACCGAATGGTCCACCGAAACCGAATGGTCCACCGAAGCCGGATGGTCCGCCGACGCACGGCTGAACGCGTGCCGGGACGGGCGGGCAACGGGTGCGATCAGGTCCGGGCGCGCACCGGGCCCCGCGCAGGGGCCCTGCCACCACTCTGCGCCAGGAGCCGCGTGAAGAGGGCGCCGCTTCGCCCCCGCGGTCCTACCCCTGCGGGTCGATCAGGATCTTCCCCGCCTGCCCGGCCGCCGGGCTCTTGAGGTGGCCGGGGAGTTCGCTGAGCCGGACGCGTCGCGTGACGGCCGTGCGCAGACGCCCGCGGTGCAGGTTCTCGAAGACCGGCGCGAACAGCGCGGGCAGGTGCCGACCGCCGTCCTGCTGGACGGTGTCGCGCAGACGGAACAGCTCCACGCGGGCACCGCGCCCGGTGAAGCACTCCGCCGGGAGCGGCGTTCCCGACAGCAGGCCGTAATGGACGAAGACGCCGTCGGCGGCCGTCACCGCGAACACGTCTGCGCCCACGCCGCCGCCCACGCAGTCGAAGGCCACCTCGACGCCTCGCGGCCCGGTCAGCGTCCGCAGCCGCCGGCGCCACCCGGGCTCGTCCGTCCGGATCACAGCACGCCACCGGGACGGGTCGGCCACCGTCCGCCCCGGCGTTCCCCGCACGATCCCGACGGGTGCGACACCGCGGTCGGCCAGAAGTTCCGCCAGGTGCCGGCCGATGGCCGACGTCGCCGCCGTGACCACCACGTTCCGCACTCCCGGCGGACAGAACCGCTCGACCATCGTCACGGCCGTCAAAGGGTTGATGTAAGCGAAGCAGGCGACCTCGTCGGGCAGATCGTCCGGCACGGGGACGCACCAGGAGTGGTCGAGTCGCTTGTACTGCTGCCAGGCCCCCGCCGACCCCAGCGGAAGCACCCGCCGGCCCACCGCCCCGGCCGGCACCCCCGGCCCGACGGCGTCGATCACGCCCACCCCCTCGAACCCCGGGACCATGGGGAACGACGTACGCGACCCGTAGGCACCCGACACGGTGACCTCGTCGGAGGGGTTGACGGTCGACGCGACCATGCGCACCACGACCTCGCCCACGCCGCAGGCCGCGGGCCCCGCCACGTCACGTACGGCCAGCACGTCGGCGAGCCGGCCCGGTGAGCCGGCGACGGCAGCCAGCATCGACAGCCTCCCTCACCGTGCACGCGCGCCTGCGCCGCACATCCTACGGACTCGTGAAAGGAGCCGGAAAAGCGAGTCAGACCGGAAAAGCGAGTCAGAAGAGACTGAGAGGTTGCTGTGCGAGGCTGGCGCGTCTTGTCGGCGCAACCTTGTCCCCCACCTGCCGGAGGAACCGTCCATGAGCCTGATCAACGGCCTGCCCGCGCACGTCCTGCTCGTGCATGTCGTCGTGGTGTTCGTCCCCCTGACCGCGCTGGCACTCGTGCTCTGCGCGGTCAGGCCCGCGGCGGCGCAGCGCATGGGCGTCGTCCTGCCGGCCCTCGCCCTGGTCACGCTCGTGAGCGTTCCCCTCACCACGGGGGCGGGGGAGTGGCTGGAGCGGCACGTCGGCAGCAACGCGCTGGTGCGCCGGCACGCCGAGCTCGGCGACGGCCTGCTGCCCTGGGCCGCCGGCCTGTTCGTCCTGGCGGTCGTCGTCTGGTGGTCGGCCCGCCGCGCCGCCGCGTCCGGACCGTCGCGCACCTCGCGCTGGACCTCCGCACCGGTGCGCGTCGCGGCCGCGGTGCTGGCACTCGTCGTGGGCGTGGGAGCCGTCGTGGACGTCTACCGCATAGGCGACTCGGGGGCGAAGGCCGCATGGCAGGACGCCGTCGCGAAGACGACGTCGGGCGGGTGAGACGGGCGGGTGAGACGGGCGGCGAGCCGGCCCGGGGGGCGGGCCGCGCCACCGTCGGAACGGTCCTGCCGCCCGCTCACACGGTCGTCGTGTCCGGGCGCGTGGCCGGCGTGTCCGTGGCCGATCCGGGGCCCAGCGGAATGTGCGCGATGACCGTCTTGCCGTCCCGCTCGCCCCGCACGGCGAGAACGCTCGCCACCGCCCGGACGATCTCGAGTCCGTGCCGGCCGACCCGGTGCGGATCCGGGGCCTGTGCCGTCGGAAAGACCGGGGCGCTGTCCCGCACCTCCACCTCGACCGCTGCGCCGGCCAGGCGCAGCCGCAGCACGACGGGCCCGTAGGCGTACTTGCAGGCGTTGGTGACCAGTTCGCTGACCACCAGCTGGACCAGGCCCACGACCCGTTCCGGCACCGTCGGGCGGTGCCCGGCGGCGCCGTCACGAGTGAAGAAGGCGGCGGCGCAGCGGCGTGCTTCGGCGATGCACGCGCCCTCACCGGACAGGGTGATCGTCGTCTGCGCCCCTCCCGCTCCTTCTCCCGCTCCCGCTTCTCCTGCCGCTCCCGGCTCCTGCGCGTCCGCCCTGCCGTCGCGGCAGCTGCCCGCCGGCCCGTCGGTCAACCCCTTCACTTCGACCCCCGTCCCTGCGCACTGTTCACCCCGCTCGGTGAAGTGACACGCTGCCAAGCATGCACCCTCGACGAGTGTGCCCGGGCCGGGTTGCCCCCACTGTGTGCGATCTGCCCCGTCTTCTTCGGGGGTGGCGCCGGGCACGGCGGATGCCCGCCACGGCAGCGGCGGGCATCCGGCAGGTGCGGACGGCTCGTGTCAGCCGGTGGCGAGCATGCCCGCCCGGAGCCGGGCCAGGCAGCGCGAGAGCAGTCTGGAGACGTGCATCTGGGAGACCCCCAGGCGTTCGCCGATCTGCGCCTGGGTGCACTCCTCCACGAACCGCATGTGAAGGAGCTGCCGGTCCCGCTCGCCGAGTTGGGCGATCAGGGGAGCGAGGGCGTGGAAGTCCTCCACCAGTTCCAGGGCGGTGTCCTCGGTGCCGATGAAGTCCTGGAGCACGGACTCGTCGTCCTCGCCGCCGTTGAGACCGGCGTCCAGGGACGAGGAGTTGTAGCCGTTGGCCGCCAGGCGTGCCTCACGCACCTCGTCCTCGGACAGACTCATCAGCTCCGCCAGTTCCCGCACCGTGGGGTTGCGGCCCAGGCGGCTGTGCAACTCCTCGGTGGCACGGGCGAGCTGGACACGGGCCTCCTGCAGCCGCCGCGGGACGTGCACGGCCCACGTGGTGTCCCGGAAGAACCGCTTGATCTCGCCGACGATGTAGGGGATGGCGAAGGACGTGAACTCCGCCTCCCGGGACAGCTCGAACCGGTCGATCGCCTTGATCAGGCCGATCATGCCGACCTGGACGATGTCCTCCCGCTCCTCCGGCCCCCGGCTGCGGAAGCGTCCGGCCGCGTACCGGACCAGGGACATGTTCATCTCGATCAGCGTGTTGCGGGCGTAGCTGTACTCGGGCGTGCCCTCTTCCCGCACCGCCAACTGCTCGAAGAACAGCCGGGAGAGCTCCCGCGCGTCCTTGGGCGCCACCCGCGAGGGATCGGCGATCTCCGGCAGCCGGGCCGTCCGGGCGTCCACCCCGTCAGTCCGCGAGTCCGCTGCCGTCGCGCACGTCGCGTGCGTTGCGCTCATGGGCCCCATGATGTCGATTCCCCTCCCGTGATCGGTCCGGCTGCTCCTGCGCTCCGGACGGCCGACGCCGCCGCACTTGTACCCCCGGACGACGCGTCCACACCCCCCGCTCCCCATCGCGGCGGTGCACGGCCGCGATGGGGAGCGATCGTGAACCGCCCGCGGGGCCCGTCGGGCCGGATGCGAGGATGACCGGCATGGACATCTGCCGCAGGAACAATGTGACGGTCACGGGCCCCCTCGACGGGCCGGTCGTGGTGCTGGCGCACGGGTTCGGCTGCGATCAGAACATGTGGCGCTCGATCGTGCCCGCACTGGCCGAGCGGCACCGGGTGGTGCTGTTCGACTACGTGGGGTCCGGTGGTTCGGACCTGTCGGCGTGGAGCCCGGAGCGGTACTCCTCGCTGCACGGCTACGCCCGCGACGTGGTGGAGGTCTGTCAGGAACTGGGCCTGGAGCGGGCGGTGTTCGTCGGGCACTCGGTCAGCGCCATGATCGGCGTGCTGGCGGCACAGGCGGCCCCGGAGCGGATCGGAGCGCTGGTGATGGTGACCCCGTCACCCTGCTACATCGACGACGCCGGCTATCGCGGCGGCTTCACGGCGGACGACATCGACGAACTGCTCGCCTCCCTGGAGGCGAACTACCTGGGCTGGTCCTCCGCCATGGCGCCCGTGATCATGGGCAATCCGGACCGCCCCGAGCTGGGACGGGAGCTGACCAACAGCTTCTGCGCCACCGACCCCGACATCGCCCGGGTCTTCGCCCGCACCACCTTCCTGTCCGACAGCCGTGAGGACCTGAAGGGCGTGGACGTGCCGACGCTGGTGCTGGAGTGCTCCCAGGACGTCATCGCGCCCCGCGAGGTCGGCGCCTTCGTGCACGCCGCGGTCCCCGGCTCCCGCCTGGTCACGCTGGACGCCACCGGACACTGCCCCCAGCTGAGCGCCCCGGAGGCCACCTCGGAAGCGATCCTGGACTTCCTGAGGGAGCTGCTGTGATGTGCCGCACGGGCGAGCAGCCTGACCCCCCGGATACGGGCGACAGCGTCACCGTCGCCGCCTTCACCGCGCTGCTGGAGGACAGCGCCGAGGACCTGTACGAGACGGCGCCCTGCGGCTACCTCTCCACGATGATGGACGGCACGATCGCCCGGATCAACACCACGCTGCTGGACTGGCTCGGCCTCGACCGCGCGGACCTGGTCGGGCGACGGCACTTCACCGACCTGCTCAGCGTGGGCGGCAGGCTGTACCACGAGACGCACTTCGCGCCCCTGCTGCGGATGCAGGGCGAACTGCGCGGCATCGCCCTGGAGATGAAGACCGCCGACGGCGGCCGCCTGCCGGTCCTGGTCTCCTCCCAGATCAAGTACGGCGGCGAAGGCGAGCCGTTGCTGATCCGCACCACGGTCCTCGACGCCTCCGACCGGCGCGCCTACGAGGAGGAACTGCTGCGCCGCCGCCAGGACGCCGAAAGGGCCCGGGCGGAAGCGGAAAGGGCCCGGGCGGAAGCCGAGAAGGCGCGCGCGGAGGAAGAAGAGGCACGCGTGGAGGCCGAAGCGGCCCGCCGGGAGGCCGAGGCCGACCGGGCGAGGCTGGCCCACGCGCTGGCCGTGCTGCAGAGGTCGCTGCTGCCCGACTCCCTGCCCGCGGTGCCCGGGCTGGAGACGTCCGTGTACTACCACACCGCCTCGCCGCACCGCCTCGGCGGCGACTTCTACGACCTCTTCCAGATCGACGGGAAACGCTGGGCGTTCTTCCTCGGCGACGTGTGCGGCAAGGGCCCCGAAGCGGCGGCCCTGACCTCCCTGACCCGCTACACCCTGCGGGCCGCGGCGCTGCACGACCCGGAGCCCGCCGCCGCACTGACCACGCTGAACACCGTGCTCTATGAGCGGTACGCCGCCGGCGGAGACCCCCGCTACTGCACGGTGGTCCACGGCCTCGTCGAACCCGGCGACGAACCCGGACACATGACCGTGCGCCTCGCCTCCGGGGGCCACCCCTCGGCCCTCGTCCTGCGCGCCGACGGCCACGCCGAGTACCTGCCCACCCCCGGTGGACTGCTCGTCGGTGTCCTGCCCACCGCCCCGGTCGGCACGGCCGAGACCACCCTCGCCCCCGGTGACACCCTCCTGCTCTACACGGACGGCCTCACCGAGGCGCGCACCGGCCCCGCCCGGGACGACCTGTACGGTGAAGACGCCCTGCACGCCTTCGCCGGCGGCCTCGCGCCCGCGACACCGCGCGAGACGATCGCCGCCCTGGGCGAGCTGCTGGACAATTTCGGTGACGGCCTCGACGACGACACCGCGCTCCTGGCACTCGGCGTCCCGCCGCGCCCCCTTCCCACCCGCCCGGCAACGAATCACCTGCGATGAGCCCGCTGAACATCACTCGAAGCGACACCCCCACCGGCCCCGTCCTGCACGTGGCGGGCGAACTCGACTACGCCCAGGCAGCCGCCCTGCGGGAACAGGTCGGCGGCCTCGTTCTGGGCGCGGAGCAGTGCCTGGTGATCGACCTGTCCGGGCTGGAGTTCTGCGACTCCACCGGCATCACCGCCCTCCTCGCCGCCCGCCAGCACGCCCAGACCGCCGGGGCCGACGTCGTGCTGAGCGGCGTCCCCTCCAACACCCTGCGCATCCTGACGATCGTCGGGCTCGACCAGGTCTTCACCATCCGGCGGGACTGACCGGAGCCGAGTTGGTCGGAACCGAGCCGTCCGGGCCGCCCGGGAGAGGGCGCGCGTCCGGATCGGCCGGTCACCGCTCCGCCGTACTTCCGGCGGAGTCGCGTGAACCGTCCTCTTGCGCCACCGCCCTGGCGGCCCGGGGCCAGTGGGCCCTCAGGCGGCGGAGGTAGGACCGTGCCATCGGGCCCGGCGGCACGCCCCGGGCGAAAGCCCGCATGTTGCGTTCCCCCGCGTTGTAGCCGAGGGCGAGGAGTTCGTCCCGGCGGTAGCGGCGCGCGCACCGCTCGGGCAGAACGCGGTCGAGGTCCTTCAGGTGCAGGGCCGCCACCTGGACGGCGAACGCCGGATCGTCGCGCAGGTCCTGCCAGCGTCCCGTCAGCGCGTGCGCCCGCCGCACCCTCTCGAACGTCGCCCGGTGCATGTTGGCGACACCGAACGAGGCGTCCCGCTTCCACCACTGCCAGACCCGTTCGAGCAGCGGATGGTGCGGTTTGTACGCCTCGTTGTGGAGCACGGCCATCAGCAGCACCGGCGAGACACCCACCTCCCGGGCGCTGCGCACCACGGTCGCGGTGTAGTCGGCCGGGTCGTAGCCGCCGGGCCGCAGGGGCGGGGTGCGTGCGGTGTCCCGGCCGCCGGGTCCAGCCGTCCGCCCTCGCGTCGGTCGCAGTCCCTCACTCATCCTCGTCCCGTTCTCCCTCGCCGTGCCGAAGGGCCGCCGGAGCGGCCGACGTGTGGAGGAGCACGTGCCCCGGCGCCCGCACCTCAATCCGACGGCGCCCGCACCGGCCACGTACCTTTCACGGCCCGGCCGCGGTCCCGCACGTCCGTTGTCAGTGCGGTGCGCTTCACTGTCCGCCATGGAACTCACGCAAGCGACCGTCGACGACCTGCTGGCCCGGCTCGGCCCCGAGGACGGCTGGACGTACCTGCCCGGTGACCTGGACCCGCAGGCTCTGACCGACCTGCTCGCCGACAGGTACGGCGCCCCGCGCACCCTCGTCCTCGACGGTTTCACCGACCCGACGGCCGACGAGTCCAGGGGCGCAGCCCTCCTCGTCCCCTTCCGGGACCGGGCCGTGAGGATACGGGCGTGGGCGTACGGGGACCAGTGGGTCGGCACGGGTACGGCGCGGGACGCCCAAGGGGTCGAACGGCCGGTTCTGGCGGTCGCCCGCAGGGAGGTGCCGGGACCCGCGGTGATCGCTTCGGACGCGGGCGGGGAGCAGGACGTCGACTGGACGGAGCGGCTCGTACGGATCACCGGCTGGACGCATCCCGCCCAGCGGCCGGACGTGAACTGGGCGCAGGTGGAGTCGCGCCTGGGGACCGCGCTCCCGCGTGACTACAAGCGGATGGTCGAGACGTTCGGCGTGGGCGCCTTCGACGGATACCTGGACCTGAACCAGGAGCCGTGGACACACCTCAGGGAGGAGGGGCTGCTCATCTGGGCGGGCACGGAGCACGAGGACCTGTACTGCTGGAGGGTCGACGGCGACGACCCCGACCGCTGGCCCGTCGTCGTCCGGTCCTTCGACGGCGAGGACGTCCCCTTCGACTGCCAGGCCGCCGAGTTCGTCTGCCGCATCCTCGTCGATCCGCACCACCGGTTCACGATGGCCCGCTACTTCGACACCCACTGGTTCATGACCTACCGGAGCGGTTCGTGAACCACCGGAGCGGTTCGTGAACCACCGGAACGGTTCACGAACTACCGGACCGCTCCGCGAGCTACCGGGAGCCGGACTGCGACCTCCCCGGCCGGGTCCGACGAGTGTTCACCGCCGTGGCTCCGTGGGAGCCGCCAGCAGCAGCGCCGCCCACAGCGTGGTCTGGACCGCGAGGCCCAGCACGGTGCGCACCCCGGCCCCCGTGGCGACGGCGGAAGCCAGGAGGGCGACGGAGAGCACCAGGAAGACGAGGTAGGCCACCTGGGCCGAGCGGAGGAGCGCGGCCGTCAAGGCCGAGGACCGTGAGAGATGCCGGTTCTGATGCGCTGTCATACAACCGCCTGAATGGTCATCGGCGTCACCGTCCCGAGGGAGCGAGAGAGCGAGGGAGCCCCCTCGGGCCGGTCACGAGGGTTCCCCGCCCGGCCGGCGGGGTCCTGATGCTCTACGGGTGCCCCGGCCGGCGAGGCGGACACCCGCCCGCCGCAGCACGGGCGGTCGCCGGCCGGGCCGGTCTCCCGGCGGGTCGGCCGGTCTCCCACCGGCTCGGTCTTCCGGCGGTGCGCGCGACGGCCGCGTCTCGGCTGCCGAAACCGGGGTAGCCGCGAGGGCGGACCGTTGTCACCGAGGAGTGAGGAGTCACTGTGCCGTCCACGGACGTCGTCGAGCTCATCCTGCAGGACCACCGCCGCATGGAGGATCTCTTCCGCACCATGCGCAACGCCGAGGCCGACCGGGCCGCCGCCCTCGGGGAGTTCGCCCAGCTCCTCATCGCCCACGCCTCGGCCGAGGAGGACGAGGTCTATCCGGCACTGCGGCGCTACAAGAACGTGGAGGGCGACGACGTCGATCACAGTGTGCACGAGCACCACGAGGCGAACGAGGCCCTCCTCGCCCTCCTGGAGGTCGAGGACACCGGCTCCGAGGAGTGGGACGAGAAGTTGGAGGACCTCGTCACCGCGGTCAACCACCACGCGGACGAGGAGGAGCGGACCCTGCTCAACGACGCCCGCGAGAACGTCGCCGACGACCGCCGGGCCCAGCTCGGCGAGGCCTTCCGGGCGGCCCGCGCGAAGTACCTGGAGGACAGGTGCGGCGACGTGGAGAAGGTGCGAGCGCTGGTCGCCTCCGCAGGCGAGTGATCCGGCTGCCTTGTCGCGGGTCCCGCCCGTCGCCGCCCCGGGCCGCCGGACCCGCGACCTGCCGGGTGGAGCGTTCCCGACCGCGGGCGACCGGCGGGACCCACCGAACCAGGAGCACCACCGCAAACAGGAGTACCACCGGAACCAGGAGCACCACCGCAAACAGGAGCACCACCACAAACAGGAGTACTGCCGGAACCAGGAGCACCACCGGGACAGTGACCTGACGATCCGTCATGTGCGCCGGTGCGTAACCGGAGCGCTCCGGCGCGACGGTCGGCGAGGTTCCGGCGGTTGTCCGCCTCCGCCCTGCGCCCTCGGCCGCACGGCCCGGGCGGGCCGGAGCGCCCTCGACGGCACTCTCGCGGAGACCGCCCCTGCCCGTGCCGCCCTGGCGAGGGGCGGTGTCCTCCTGGTCCCGCGCACGGGCACGGCCCGCGTGCCCCCTGTCACCGCGACGCGACCGTGGCGCGGCACCGCTCCCCGGCCTCCGGCCCCGACCGGTCGTCTACAGTGAAGTAGACCGTCTACTCAGCTGTAGTCGATCACTCACGGGTGCCGGGAAGGCCTACGGAGGAGCATGCGCCCCAAGATCCTGGTCGTCGAGGACGACCACGCCCTGCGGGACGTGCTGCGCCGGGGACTGCTCGACGAGGACTTCGAGCCCGTTCTCGCCGCCGACGGCGCCACCGCCCTGCGGCTGGCCGCCGCCGACATCGCGGCGGCCGTGATGGACGTCGGCCTGCCCGACGCGGACGGCCGGGACGTGTGCCAGGCGATGCGCGCCAACGGTTTCCCCGCCCCCGTGATCTTCCTGACCGCCCGGCACCGGCTCACCGACCGGCTCTCCGGCTTCTCCGCCGGGGGCGACGACTACCTGCCCAAGCCCTTCCACCTCGCCGAACTCGCCGCCCGGCTGCGAGCCGTCATCAGGCGGACCGCCGGCGCCGCGGTGACCTCGGCCGGTGACCTGCTCCTGGACGCGGTGGACCACACCATGACCGTGCACGGGGCCCGCTTCCCGCTGTCGCCCACCGAATTCCGGCTGCTGGCCACGCTCGTCGCCGCGGACGGCACGCTCGTGCGCCGCCGCGACCTGGTGCGGGCCGGCTGGCCCGAGGGCGCGCAGGTCAGCGACAACACCCTGGACCAGTACCTGAGCCGCCTGCGCCGCAAGCTCCGCGACGCGGCCGGCGGCCGCACGATCAGCACGGCCCGGGGGATCGGACACCGCCTGTCGTGAACCGCTCCCCGCGCCTCCTGCGCCGGCTCGCCCCGCGCACCCTGCGCGGTCGGCTCGCCCTCGTGGCGCTGACCACCGCCGCCCTGCTCATGACGGTCCTGACCGTGGTGTTCAACGCCGTCATGGACCGCCACCTGCGGCACCAGGCGGACGACGAACTGCGCGCCCGGGCGGCAGCGGTGGCCACGACCGTCGACACCGGCGGTGACCGGGTCCGCGTGCTGGAAACCGTCAACGACCGCCTCCTCGACACCAACGTGTGGATCTACGCCGGCACACGCCTGCTGGAGAAGCCGCCCTCGACCGCGGGCGGCAGCCCCCTGGCCCGGGCCGCCGGCCGGCTGGCCGCACGGCACCGGCACGCCTGCACGACCGTCCAGGCGCCCGGTCACCCGCCCGTCCGGGTCTGCTCCCAACCCGTACCCGGCGGGCGGCACCCCGCGACCGTCGTCGCGGCCCTGGACCTCGCGCCGTACCGCAGCTCGGCCGGCACGCTGCTCATCGGATCGCTGATCCTCGACGCCGTGATGCTCGGCTGCACCTACGTGCTCACCCGCCTGTCCGTCGGCCGGGCCCTGCGCCCCGTGCGGACGATGACCGACCAGGCCACCCGGTGGAGCGCCATAGCCTCCGCCGAGCGCTTCGGCACCGAGGACCACCCCGCCGAACTGGCCCGCCTGGGAACGTCGCTGGACCAGCTCCTGGACCGCATCCGCACCGTACTCCGCCACGAACAGCAACTGACGGGCGAGCTGTCGCACGAACTGCGCACCCCGCTCACCCGGATCATCATGGAACTCGACTGGTGGCGAGGCCGCCCCCGCACGGACGCCGAGACGCACGCCGCCCACCGGGCGATCGCCGACGCCGCCCAGTCCATGCGCCTCATCTGCGACACCCTCCTGAACGAGGCGCGCGAGAACGGACGCGACCCGGTCACAGCCGCCGGCGCTACCGATGTCGTCCCCCTGGTGGACCGCCTCCTCCACCACCTCGGCACACCCGACGACGTGAAGACCGCGGTGGAGACGGAAGCACCTGTGCTGGAGGCCGGAGTCGCCCCCGCCCTCCTCGAACGCATCCTCAGCCCCCTGCTCGCCAACGCCGCCCGCTACGCCCGCTCACACGTGACCGTGTCCGCGCGCCGCGCCCCCGGCGCCGTCCGGATCGACGTCGTGGACGACGGGCCGGGGGTGCCCGAGGCGTTCGCGGACGAGCTGTTCCAGCCCGGCCGGCGGGCCGACCGCGCCGACGGGCACGACGGCGCGGGCCTCGGACTGCCGCTCGCGCGACGCCTGGCCCGCGCCGCCGGCGGGGAGGTGTCCTACGACCCCGGGCACGCGCCCGGAGCCAGGTTCACGGTCAGCCTGCCCGCCGGGTGACCGGTCCCGCCCCTTCCGCCCCCGCCGGCCGGCCGGTGCTCCGGCGCTCGCGCACCTGGGCGTAGGCCATCAGACCGAACAGGACGGCGAGCAGGACGGCGGACGACCCCGCGGTGCCGAGATCGAGGCCGCCCTTGGCGACCGGCTTGGTGAGGAAGTCGCCCGCGGTGGCACCGAGCGGCCGGGTGAGGACGAAGGCGATCCAGAACAGCAGCACGTTCGGCACCGCGGGCACCTTCATCAGCGCGGCGAGCACGGCGAGCCCCCCGGTCACGAGCAGCGCCCCGCCGGCGTACCCGAGTCCGGAGCTGTCGGAGAGGAAGTCACCCATGGAGGTGCCGAGCGTGTTGGACACGAGGATCGCCGACCAGAACAGTGCCTCGCCCCTGAAGGTGACGATGTCGCGGATCCGGAACGTCATCCCGCTCACCTTCCAGACCAGGAAGATCGCCAGGAGGACCGAGAGGAGGACGGCCGCTCCGGCGGGATAGCCGAGGCCCAGGCCCTGCGGGCCCCAGCCCAGCTTCGTGGCACCGTTCGAAAGGTACGCGGCGCCGGCGTCGCGGTTCATGAAGTCGGACATCGTGGTGCCGGCCATGCTGGTCGACAGGATCACGGTCCAGTAGAAGAACGGGTTGTAGCGGCTGGACCGCAGCTGGACCACCAGCGTCACCACGAAGACCAGGAACAGCGCGATCGTGGTGAGGAAGTAACCCACCTTCAGCGTCTGCGCGAAGAGGTCGCCCGCCGTCTCGCCCAGGGTCGTCGCCGCGATCTTCATGATCCAGAACGCCAGGGTGACCTCGGGCAGCTTCTTCATCACCGACTTGGCCGTACTCGACGTACCCGCCACGTCGAGGCCGGTGAGGACCTCCGATTTCTCCAACTCAACGACTCCTGTCCGGTCGAACGACAGGGCGCTCGCCCCGCAAGCGGGACGAGCGCCCTGGGAGATGAACCGGCCGTCCGCGGCGGCCGCGATCACCGACCGTGGCACAGAAAGCCTGAACACATCCTGAACACACCGCGATCAGCAGGTCACTCAGCGTGTCGAGGGACCCGCTCCGGTCCGGCGACGTCCTTGCGCGTCACGCTCAGGTACACGACCAGAGCGAGGATGACCGCGAGGAACAGCCCGCTGGTCACCACGGTGCCCAGGCCGACGCCGCCGTCCGCCGTCGGCTGGGAGAGGTAGTCGCCGATCGACGCGCCCAGCGGCCGGGTGAGGACGTAGGCGATCCAGAAGCTCCACACCGCGTTCAGGCCGAGGGCGAAGTGCGCGAGGGCCACCGCGGCGATGGCAGCCGCGAACAGGACGGCCGACAGCCAGTACCCGAGGTCCATGCGCTCGGACACCAGGTCACCCGCGGCGGTGCCCAGGGCGAAGGTGAACAGCACCGCCAGCCAGTAGAAGGACTCGCGGGAGGTGGTGTCGATGTGGTGGATGGACAGCGTCCGCTCACGCCGGTACCAGAGGACGAACACCACCGCGAGGACCACCGCGAACACCGTCGTACTCGTCTCCAGCGGCACCCCCATGTTGTCGGTGAGGTTGTCACTGATCAGGGTGCCCACGACGCTGATCAGGGCCACGGCCGACCAGTAGACACCGGGCCGGTAGGCGCTCGTACGGAACTGCACCACCAGCGCCACGGCCAGCAGCGCGCTCATCAGCACGGACACACCGGTCAGGCCGAGGCCGGCCTTCTCGTTCAGCAGGTCGGCCGCGGTCTCGCCGACCGTGGTGCACAGCACCTTGATGATCCAGAAGCAGCCGGTGACCTCGGGCACCTTGTTCCGGCCCGGGCGGTTCCCCACTGCGGCGGCAGCCGCCCCGGCCTGCGGCTTCGCGGACGTTTCGGATGTCTCGTACGTCATGGACAGCGACCCTGCCACCGGACACCTGAACGCATCCTGACCGCCCGCGCGGCACCGCCCGCCCCACCCGGCCCGCGGCGGGAGCATGAGCACATGAGAACCCCTGTGGCCCCCCGCATACATGCGCCCTTTCCCCTCCCCGCCCCCCTGGCGGACGACATGCACGACGCACGGCACGCACGCACGACCGACGACCCACGCGACGACGGAAGAAGGCCTCCATGCGCACCGGGACCGCCGCCCCGCCGCCGCTGACCGAGCGGGCCACGACCTGGCTGCGACACCGGCTCGGCCGCGCGGTGGCCCTGGCCTACACCGCCGCCCTGCTCCTGCCCGGCCCGGGGCTGTGGCTGCGCCGAACCCATGCGCTGCCGCTCGGCGCGGCGAGCTCGCTGCCCGTCTCCACCGTGCGGCTCCTGCTGGCCCTGGTGCTCTTCTCCGCCGGGCTCCAGGTGCCGTTACGCGCGCTGGCAGGTCTGCTGCGCCGGCCGAGAGCCCTGCTGGCCGGGCTCCTTCTGCACCTGTCGATCCCCCTGCTCGTCATCCCCGCGGTCGCCTTCCTGCTGCGCCGGACGCCCGACACCGACGGCGGCAGCGGGCTGGTCACCGCGATGATCCTCATCGTGGCGATGCCCGTCGCGGCGGGAGCCACCGTCTGGACCGGCAAGGGCGACGGCGACCAGCCCACCATGGTCGGGCTCGTCCTCGCCTCGACCCTCCTGAGTCCCCTCACCGTCCCACTGGTCGTCCACGCCCTGCTGCCCCTGCTCAGCGGCGGCTACGCGGACACCCTCACCAGAGCCGGACACACCACCCAAGGCGGATTCGCGCTCGTCGACGTGGTCCTGCCCTGCGCCGCCGGCATCCTGTTCCGGCCGGCCCTGCCCGCACCCTGGCTCGGCCACGTCCAGGGGCTCATCGTGCCGGTCGCCCTGGCCGGCTCACTCCTCCTCACCTACGTCAACGCCAGCGGCGCCCTCGGCTCCTTCCTGGCCGGTCCGCGCCCGCTGCTGTTCGCCGCCGCGCTGACCGTGGCGACGCTGGTCTGCCTGCTGTCCTTCACCCTCGGCCGCGGCGCCGCGCGCCTGCTGAGACTGGACCCGTCCACGGCGTCGTCCCTCACGCTCGCGTGCGGCATGAACAACAGCAGCGCCGGCGCCGTCCTGATCACCACCGCACTGCCCGACAAACCCCACCTGCTCCTCCCCGTCCTCGCCTGCTCCGAGGACGGCAGCATCGCCGTCAACGTCCTGGACGGCGTACAGGCCAAGGAGTTCTACGCCCTTCCCGAGGTCATCGGCAAGGCGAACGCCCGACTGGAGCGGGCCGGCAGCAAGTTGAAGCTGCTCAAGGGCGGCCACGAGATCAAGAACAGCCGGGGCGAGAGCCTCCTGGTGGTACGGCCGACCATGCCCGAGCGCCATGCCGACCCCGCGAGCACCTATCTGCACCTGACCGAGCACCAGTGCGTCGAGGTGGCGGAGCGGATCCTCGGGCCGCTGAACAACGCCGTCTTCCGGGCGCCCGACGGCACGGCGGCCGGCGCCTGCATCGGCCCGCAGGGCGTGGTGGGCGCTCCCCGCCTGGCCAAGGCCATGGCATCCGGCCCCGAGGCGCCGATGACACCGATGGAAGCGGCCGAGACGGTCCAGGGCGACGTGGTCGCGCCGCCGGGGGACACCTACGGCACGGGAGTGCGCCAGGGCGACCGGCGCCTGCGCAAGAGCGCCCACCACATCGGCGTCAACAAGCACGCCCGGCCGAAGGCCGGCGAAGGTCTGACCACCCAGACCATCCACAACCCCGAACTGCCGGGCGGCAGAACGCTCCGCCGATCTCACCACGCCCTCACGCAACACCCTGGAGAAGGTCGCCAAGGCAGCGGCGACCTCCGGACAGCGGCTGACGATCGACGCCCACGCCAAGAGCGGGCGGGTGCCGCTGAGGGGGCTGGCCCAGATGCGTGGGGCGGCGATACGCGACTTCCTCGTCTCCCGGGAGGCCGACCCCGACCGGATCACCGTCAACACCCACGAGCAGAGCAACACACGCATCGCGATCGTGACACCCATCCGTGTCCCGCACGTGTACGACCCCCCGCAGTCCTACACGGACGTCTGAGGCCGCCTCACCCGAAGCCCCGGGGCAGGTGCCCCGGGGCTTCGTCGTGGGCCGGGCCACCTGCTCCGCACCGGCGAGGAGCCCACCATGACCACTGCGCCCGACCACCGCCGGCTGAACCGGCTCGACACAGCCCCACTGATCGGCGCCGGGCTGCCCTCCATGACGCTCAGCTCGCGGCGGGGGCGCTCACCGGAACGGCACTCTTGAAGTCGGTGAGTGTGAGCGTGTTCTGCATGTCCGGGTCGGACGCGAAGTGAATGACCTGGCGTACGCGTACGACTCGGCCCTTCTTGTCGATCCATACCTCGGAGTTGATCGCGGTGGCGGGGCGCAGATTGCGCCCGACGGCCCTGTCGACCGATTCGATGTCTCTCGGGGTGAGACGGGCCGACACACGGAAGCTTTCGCCGCCTTGGTGCACGGAGCCGTTGTGATCGAGTATGAGACGCACGTACTGCGGGAGCCGGTCCGTGGGAATACCGCCCTTGGCAGCCGACGGAGGGAACTGCCGCCACTTACCGTGGGAGCCGCCGGCACGCCGGTACACCCTCTGCCGGGTGATCACGACGTCTTCGGTGTACTGCTCGGTCTTGTCCGTCGCGCGTCCCGTCAACGGCGCGTTGAGGTTGATCCGTCCGACCATGAGTTGCAGCCGTTCGGAGCCGGACTGCGTGATGGCTTCCATCGAAGCCGAGTAGGGGGCGCTGTCGGCTCCGGCCAGCCGGTCGAGGACCACCTGCCGGCCTGCCTCCGGGCGGGCGGGCGAGCCCGAGGCACATGCTGAGAGCATCAGCCCCGAGAGCGCCAGGATCAGGGTTGCTGTCCGGTGGTGAGTCAAGGAGGAATCCTCTGAGTACGAGGCCCGGACGGAAAGCCCTCCAGGCTGACGGGTGGATGCGGGACTCATTCTTTCCTGCCGCGGCGGGGCGGGCGCCATCCCGTAGTGGGCCTCGCAGTCCGGGCTGCGGGGCCATCGGCGTCGGCGCGGGCGTGCGCCGGCGGATCGGCGCGTGTTCCGGCGGCTTGCGGCCGGTCCACGCCGGCCGGCGTGGGCAGCGGAGCGTTCCCGGAGGGGGTCAGGTGATCAGGGGGAGGAAGATGGTGTCGACGACCTCCTGGATGTCCGAGGAGGACATCGGCTTCAGGTTCATGAGCACCTCGTGCCGGAGCAGGTCGTA
Organism: Streptomyces sp. NPDC021356; assembly: GCF_040641015.1. Lineage (NCBI taxonomy): Bacteria > Bacillati > Actinomycetota > Actinomycetes > Kitasatosporales > Streptomycetaceae > Streptomyces > Streptomyces sp. NPDC021356. Next base: position 162,179 of record NZ_JBFACU010000011.1, read on the forward strand.
GGGCAACCGCGCGATGCGCGGGGTGAGTTTCGCGCCGTCGACCTCTCCCCGGGCGGCAGCGCGGCGCGTCACGGACTCGATCAGTGACCATCTCCGATCGACCACCGACGCGCGGAGTTCGGCGGGTGTCGTGCCCGTTTCCTCGTAATAGGCGGCCAGTTGTGCGGTCATGACCGCGGCGAACATCGTGAACGCCTCATTGAGCTGTTCGAGCAGCGCCACGGTGTCGTCGCGCAGGGAACCGGTGTCGGGATCGACGAGTGAGAACCGGTCGCTGGCCCGGCTGATGGCGTCGCGTACGAGGGCCTCCTTGGAGGGCCAGTGACGGTTGACGACCGGGCGAGAGGTGCCGGCGCGCTGCGCGACCGCGGCGAAGGTGAGCGCCGCGTACCCGCGCTCCGTCAATTCGTCCCACGCGGCGTCGAGCAGCGCCGCCTCCAGGGCGGCACCGTGCCGTCGGCGGCTGGGACCGGACTCCGGCCTTGCAAGATGCATGTGTGCATCTTACGGTGGTGTCACTGCCCCGGGCAAGCAGAGCGCGTGCCTGCAAAGGCGGTATCTACTGCTTTGTCCGTCATGCAATGGAGGAGACACCATGAGTAGCCGTACCGACGCGCGCCCGTCCGACTCCGTGACAGTCGAGGTGCACACCATGGGTCGGACGTTCGACGAGTCGACCCTGGACCGGTGGGAGCTGGAAGCCGCACGGCGGGCTCTGAAGAACCTGAAGTCCACCCTCGGCGCCCACACGATGATGGACGCCCTCGCCGGGCAGATAGCGGCCGGCGATCGCTTCCACAAGGAGCTGATCGAGGCTTCGAACGGCGCCCACCGCGGATCGCACGCCGAGTTCACCGTGCGCGGACTCAGCGGCAGCGACCTGGCTGCCTGGTTCCGGTCGCAGGCCGCCACCGGGCGTTTCCAGGACAAGGAACTGCTCCTCAACGCCCACCCCGAGCACTACGTCGAGCCCCCGGAGTACACGGGCGGCATGGTGGAGACGATCGGCGGCCACCTGACCCGGTTCAAGGTGTCGGTCGCCCGCGAACTGCCCCCGGCGGTCGCCGCGTACCGCGACACGACCTACCCGGTGACGCTGATGAACGCCCTGCTCAGCCTGGACGACGGCACACCCTTCGCGTACTGCCTGCACCAGGCGCGAGACACTGCCACCGGCGCGGACGTGGTGGTGCGCGTCGTCTACCCGTCCATCGCCCCGGACTCGATGATCGAGGGGCACTGCCGGCACCTGGCGATCGAGTTCCGCAGCTGGATCCGGAACGCGGCCGCCGCATCACGACAGCCTTCCTGACAGGCGTCGGCGTGCTCGTGGCGGCGGTGGTGACCTCGTCGCCCTCCTGGTTCGCCTACCTGTCATCGAGGCGCCGGTCGGCCTTGTTCCCGGGTGCCGCCCTCGGCGAGGACTGATTCGACCTGAGTCAGGGAGCGGATGCGTGGTATCGGTGAGGGGAGCAGCCAGAGCAGTGACAGGGCCCCTCCGACCGCGGCCGTGATCAGGGTCGTCCTGAGCCCGACGACGGTGGCGAGCATGCCTCCGACGAGGGCGCCGATGGGGCGGATCCCATAGTTGACCGTGCTGTAGGCGCCGGCCACGCGGCTTCGCATGCCGTCTGGTATGACCGTGGTCTGCAGGGAGTTGAGATTGACGTCGAACAGCATGACGCCGACTCCGGAGAGGAATTCCGCGAGCCCGAGGGCCCCTGCGCGGGCCCAAGTAGGACCACTTGCTGTGGCGGCGATGGCGATGGGGGCCGGGAACAGCACCGCGCCGACCGCGATGCTCCGGCCCAGGCCGATCCTTCGCGAAATCGCCGGGGCGATCACCGCGCCCAGGAGAGCTCCGGTTGATCCGACACCGAAGGCCAGCCCGATGACCCCGGCGGACAGACCGAGCACGCGGTCGGCGAACAGAACGGTCAGACCGGTACCTGTCAGGAACGTGAAGAAGTTGACGGTCGTCGCGCAGCCGAGGCTCGCTCGCAGCACTGGATGACGGACGATGAAGACCAGCCCTTCCCTGGCGCGGCGCAGCAGGGAGGAGTGTGCCTGCCCGCCACCGGCTGTGGCCGGTTCGTCCACCTGGATCGGTCCCACCAGGGCGGCGGAGGCCAGGAAGGTCAGGGCGTCCGCGATCACGGCCACGGGCGCGGTGACGGCCTGGATGAGAAACCCACCGACGGCGGGGCCGGCGACGTAGGAGGCCGAACGGCTGGCGCTGAGCTTGCTGTTGGCGTCGACGTAGGACGCGCGCGGCACGAGGTGTGCGAAGAAGGGCGGGTAGGCCGTGTTGAACAGCACACCCGCGGCGCCGGTCAGCAACGCCACCGCGTACAACTGGGTGAGCGTCACGCCACCCCACACGTATGCGGCCGGCAGTGTCAGCAGCACGCACGCGCGTGCCAGATCGGCCAGGACCATCAGACGGCGCTTGCGCACTCGGTGATCGACCCAGGCGCCCAGTACGACGGCGAGGAGATTCGGTGCCCAGGCGAGCGAGGTCAGCCACGCGACCTGACTGGCCGAGGCATGAAGGGCCGTTACGGCGATCAGGGGCAGCGCCAGTTCCGAGATGCGGTCACCGAACTGGGAGGCGGACTGCCCGGCCCAGAAGCGCACGAACCGCCGGTCCCGCCACAGCGATGCCGGCTGGGCGCTCACTCCGCCTCGCCCGTCTGCTCTTCGGCGCCCTCCGGGAGGTGGTAGCGCAAGAGCCGGACTCCGCGGGCGCCGGCGGGGCGCTCCGCCGGGTCGCGCGTGACGTACGGAGCGAGGACGCTTTCGATCGCGTCCTCGATGCCCGCCAGTTCTTCCGCGGACACCACGAGGCGGGTGTTGGCCAGCCCCGCGAGCCTGCGCCACTTCGGATCGAGTTCGGGTTCGGTCTCCGTCGCCCAGCGATGCGGCAGGTCGGCGGAGTGGAGGAACATTTCCCTGGACAGCCCCCGCGCGGCCGACCGGCCCTCCTCGTCCTCGGGCATCTCGAACCGGAAACCCCGGGCCACCGCTTGCCACCTTCGCGCCCGGCGATCCGCTCCGGGCTCGGCGTCGCGGACGAGCCCGAATCCCGCCAGGTGGCGCAGATGCCAGCTGGTCACGGAGGGAGTTGCTCCGACGTGCGGTGACAATTGCGTCGCCGTGGCGGGCCCGTGCCGCTGGAGGCGTTCGAGGATGGCCAGCCGTACGGGGTGCGCCAGCGCCCGCATGGCTTTCGGGTCGGTGATCTCGATGTCACCCAGGCGATTACCACGGTCCATTTCTGAGAGTGTCCTCTCATGAAGTGTGAGAGTCAACTCTCATACTGCGGCCGAAGTGGCGTCCCGCCCGTGTGCGGGACTGCCGGAGCCCATCGTGGACCTGCCGTGCTTGATCGCCCACTTGAGGGCGGGGGAGGCGGTCATGGCCGCCTCGATCGCCGCGTCGAGGCCCGGCTCCTGCGCGGCCCGCGTCCGGCGCTCGGCCTCGTCGCGGGGCGGCGGGAGGGGGCGGTGTTGATGTCTTCGAGGTCGAAGATGCCGTCGAGTGCGACGTCGGCGGCGATCCGCCGGTCGAACGCGCCGCTGTGCACCAGGTCGTCACCCACCTGATCGCCGAACGCGGCCACGGCGCCTTCGCGGTGGCCGACGTCGCCGACGGCGCCGGCGGCGCGGACACCAGCGTCCACCACGGCTCGCGCACCGGGAGGGGTGACCGGGGCCTGTCCCCCGTGAGAGCTACGCGCAGGTGTCCACTGTGAGGTGACGATTCCTGATCACCGTTTCCCTAGCGTTCGGTTCAGCCGCGGCGCCCCGGCCGCGCACCGGAGAACGAACCGGAAACGGAACCGAAGAAAGAGTCGTCATGAAACTGGTGTGGCAGATCCTGGCCGTGGTCCTGGTCGGTGCGATCGGAGGTCAGAGCGTCACCGCGGTGCAGGACAACCCCTGGCTCTCCCTCCTCCTGGGCGGCCTGACGGTCGTGCTCTCGGTGGTGGTCTACCGGTGGGTCGTGGGGCGCACCGAGCGGCGCCCGGTGACGGAGCTGGCCCGCGAGGGCGCGTCGGGGTCCCTCCTGCGAGGTCTGGTCCTCGGTGTCGCCTGGTTCGGGTGCGTCATCGCCAACATCTACTTCCTCGGCGACTACCAGGTGCACGGCTTCGGCTCGGCGACCGGAGCGATCGGACTGGTCGGCTTCATGGCCGGTGCCGCGATCACGGAGGAACTGATGTTCCGCGGTCTGCTCTTCCGGCTCGTGGAGCGCGGGCTCGGCACCTACCTCGCGCTGACGCTGTCCGGTGTGGTGTTCGGCGCGTCCCACCTGCTCAACAAGGACGCCACCCTGCTGGGCGCCGTCGCCATCGCGCTCGAGGCCGGCGGCACGCTCGCCGCGGCGTACGCCGCCACCCGTTCCCTCTGGCTGCCGATCGGCCTGCACTTCGGCTGGAACTTCGCCGAGTCCGGCATCTTCGGCACCGAGGTGTCGGGCAACGGCGCCACGCACGGACTGCTGGACGCCTCGACGTCGGGAGCCGAGCTGCTCACCGGGGGCGAGTTCGGGCCGGAGGCCAGTGTGTACGCGATGCTGTCCGGCGCGCTGCTCACGGTCACCTTCCTGTGGCTGGCCCGCCGGCGCGGCCACATCGTCCCCCGGCAGCGTGCCGAGCGCGTCGAGGCCCTCGCTACACTCGCCCGGTGATGAGCCTTCAGGGGGCCGGTCAGGTGTGGCGCCGGCTCCCCGTCACCGTCCGCGACCTGCCGCTCGGGATACTGTTCCTGGCCACGTCGTTCCTGCCGGGACTGCGCGGCCACGGCACGGAGGTCGGGGACCTGCCGACCCGCCCCCTCGACGCGCTCGGCGTCGTCGCCCTCGCGCTCGAATGCCTTCCGCTGGTGGTGCGGCGGCGGTGGCCGGCCGTCTGCCTCGCCCTGGTGGCGTGCGGCTTCGCCCTCGACCAGTTGCGCGGCTACCACTCGGTCGCCGGTACCGCGCTGCCCGTCGTGCTGATCAGTACGGGTTCCCATCTGGAGCACCGCCGGCGCACCACCGTGGTCCTGCTCTCCGTGGCGTACGTGCCGCTGGCGGTGGCGCTGGCCCGGCTGGGTTCGGGCGGCGAGACGCCGACGGAGTTCGTGACGTTCTACCTGGTCCTCGCGCTCGCCTGGGGGGCCGGGGCGTGGCTGCGGTCCACGCGGGCCGCCGAGGCCGAACGCCGCGAACGCGTCGCGGCCGAGACCCGCACCGCCGAACGCACCCGCATCGCCCGCGAGTTGCACGACGTGGTGACCCACCACGTGACCGCGATGGTCGTACAGGCCGAAGCCGCCCGCTACCTGACCGCCGCACCCGAGCGGCTGGACCGGTCCCTGACCGCGGTCGGCGAGACCGGCCGCCGCGCCATCACCGACCTGCGCCACCTGCTCGACCTGCTCAACCCCGACCACGGCACCGGCACCGGCCACGACACCGGCACCTCCGCCGCCCGTGCCGGCGCGGCGGAGGCCGTGGAACCCAGGACACCGGCCGTCGGCAGGGTCCTCACCCTCGTCGAGCAGACCCGCCGGTCCGGACAACCGGTGGACTTCACCGAGCACGGCACACCGCCGGCCTCCACCGGCAGCGCCGACCTCGTCGCCTACCGGGTGGTGCAGGAGGCACTGACCAACGCCCTCAAGTACGCTCACGGCAGCCGGACTTCAGTCCAGGTACGGCACGGCGAGAGGGAGATCACCGTGGAGGTCAGCACGGACGGAACCGGCTCACGCGCCGCCGTCCCCGCCGGCAGCGGACGGGGACTGGCAGGCCTGCGCGAACGCGTCGACGTGCTGGGCGGCGACTTCAGCGCCGGCGGCAGCGCGGACGGCGGCTTCACCGTACGGGCACGCATCCCCACCGGCGGCACCTCGTGAGCGCACCGATCCGCGTTTTGGTCTGCGACGACCAGATGCTGGTCCGCACCGGCCTGGTCACCATCATCGACGCCCAGCCCGACATGGAGGTGGCGGGCGAGTGCGGGGACGGGCGGACCGGAGTCGACCTCGCCCGCGAGGTGCGGCCCGACGTCGTCGTGATGGACATCCGCATGCCCGTCCTCGACGGCCTGGAGGCCACCCGCCTGCTGGCCGGCGCCGGAGTGCCGCACCCCGTCAAAGTCCTCGTGGTGACCACGTTCAACCTGGACGAATACGTGTACGAGGCACTGCGCGCCGGCGCCAGCGGCTTCCTCCTCAAGGACGCCCCTCCGGACCGGCTGCTCCACGGCATCCGGACCGTGGCCACCGGCGCGGCCCTCCTGGACCCCGACGTGACACGCAGGCTCGTCGGGCGCTACGCCGCGCGCATCCGGCCCACCGAGAACAATGCCCGCGACACCCCGCTCACACCTCGCGAACTGGAAGTCCTCCGCCTCATCGCGGACGGCCTCTCCAACAGCGAGATCGCCGCGGCCCTCGTGATCAGCCAGGAGACCGTCAAGACCTTCGTCTCCCGCATCCTCACCAAACTCCAGCTCCGCGACCGCGTCCAGGCCGTCGTCTACGCCTACCGCCACGGCCTGGTGACCTGACACGGCCGTACTCCCGGACGTCCGAGGCCCTGCTCCCGGACGTCCGAGGCCGTACTCCCGGACGTCCGGCGCGCGGCGAGAAGCGGCCACGGCGTAAACCCGCCGCGCACCAGATCACTCCACCGCTCCCCGTTCTGCCAAGGTGACGCCACGGCAGCACCGACAACTTCCGGCACACCTCTGCCCGTTCACTGGTGTCCGGTCCTCACTCAGGGAGAGCGATGCGTCCGATATCGCGTACGGCACTGGGAGCGGCCACAGCCGCCGTCCTGGCCGTCACCGCGATCGCACCGTCAGCGGCAGCGCCGCAGGACGGTCCGACCGCGACGAGACCACTGACCGGCAGCACGGCCACCGCCACGGCCGGACAACCGGTCACCCTCACCCTGGTCACCGGCGACAAGGTCCTGGTGCGCACCGACGGTTCGGGGGCCGCGTCGGTCACCGCGCTGCCCCGCCAGGACGGCTCCGTGCCCCTCCTGCAGACCCGGCAGTCGGGCAAGGACCTCTACGTCTACCCCGACAGCGCCGCGCGGGCGCTGGCCGCGGGCAAGGTCGACGAGGAACTCTTCAACGTCACGGGACTCATCCGGCAGGGCTACGACGACGCGCACACCAGCGCGCTGCCGCTGATCGCCGTCTACGGTCAGGCCGCGTCCCGCACCGCGACCGCCACCCCCCGCGGCGCCAAGCGCGGCCTCGTCCTCGACGCCATCGACGGCGTCGCGCTCAAGGCGGACAAGGCGAAGGCCGCCGACTTCTGGGCCGACGTCACCGACACCCGCTCCTTCTCCGCCTCCGGCCTGAAGAAGCTCTGGCTCGACCGCAAGGTCCAGGCCACCCTCGCCCAGTCCACCCGGCAGATCGGCGCCGACCGCGCCTGGGCCGCCGGATACACCGGCAAGGGCACCAAGGTCGCGGTCCTCGACACCGGCGCCGACGCGGAACACCCCGACCTCAAGGGCCGGATCTCGGCCGCGGAGAACTTCACCGACTCCAGCACCACCGACGACCACCAGGGCCACGGCACCCACACCATCTCCACCGTCGGCGGCTCCGGTGCCGCGAGCGACGGCAAGGAGAAGGGAGTCGCCCCCGGCACCGACCTGCTCAACGGCAAGGTGCTCAACGATTCCGGCTCCGGCGCCGAATCCTGGATCATCGCCGGGATGCAGTGGGCCGTGGACCAGAAGGCCGACGTCGTCTCCATGAGCCTCGGCAGCCCGGAGCCGACCGACTGCACCGACCCGATGAGCGTCGCCGCCGAGAAACTCGCCCAGAGCAAGGACACGTTGTTCGTCGTCGCGGCAGGCAACTCCGGCCCGGCGCTCAACACCGTCTCCTCGCCCGGCTGCGCCCCCGGCGTGCTGACCGTCGGCGCCGTCGACCACGACGACTCCACCGCCCCGTTCTCCAGCCGCGGACCCGTGATCGGCGCCCACACCCTCAAACCGGAGATCGCCGCCCCCGGCGTCGACATCTCCGCCGCGGCCGCGGGCGGCCGGGGCATCTACGCCTACCGGTCGATGTCCGGTACGTCGATGGCCACCCCGCACGTCGCGGGCGCCGCCGCCCTCGTGAAGCAGCGCCATCCCGACTGGACCGCCCAGCAGGTCAAGGCCGCCCTGGTGTCGTCCGCGAAGAGCGACATCTCCGGCGACGTACGGGAGACCGGCGCCGGCCGGCTCGACGTGAAGGCCGCCATCGACACCACCGTCGTCGGCGCCCCCGCCGTCCAGGCCGGCACCTTCGCCTGGCCGCAGGACCGGAGCGACCGCACCACCGTCACCCTCCCCTACACCAACTCCGGCACCAAGCCGGTGAAGCTGTCGCTGAGGGTCCAGGGCGTCACCGGGAACGACGGCTCCCCGGTCAGCTCCCCCGTCGCCGGACTCGACGCGCAGACCGTCACCGTCCCGGCCGGGACCACCGTGAAGGTCCCGCTGCGCATCGACCCGACCGCGCACCTGAAAGCCGCCCAGTACGGCGACGTCACCGGCCGGGTGCTGGCCACCGCGTCCGGTGGCGTGAAGGTCTCCACCCCGTTCTCCCTCTACGTCGAGCCGCAGACCGTCACCCTGCGCGTCAAGCTGATCGACCGTACCGGCGCGCCCGCCACGGGCTCCTCCTCGCTGGACGTGATCGGCACCGACACCGCCGGCGGCGAGCGCCGCTTCAACGAGGGCGCCGCCGACCAGGTCTACCGGCTGCGCCCCGGCGCGTACTTCGTCTCCGGCTTCGTCATCACACCGGATGCCGCGGACGCCACGGGCAGCATGGCCGAGTCAGTCGCCTATCTCGCCCGGCCCCAGATCGACGTCACCAAGGACACCACCCTGGTGCTCGACGCCCGCACGGCGCACCGGCTCCGGATCAAGACCGCGGACCACACCTCCGAGAGCCGCTCCACGACCCTGGCCTTCGGCCGTACCTGGGGCGGGACCTGGCTGCACTCCGGCTCCCTCACCGGCACCGGGAGCGTCCGGAACTACCTGGCGGACGTGCGGGGCAAGGCACACGACGGCGACTTCGAGTTCACCAGTTTCTGGCGTGCGTACGCCCCGCAGATCCAGAAGCTGTCGGTCGTCGGCGGCGCGGACCTGCACCCGAGGACGGCGAGCACCGGCTCCGTCAACCTCGACGGAACCGGCGAGGCCGCGCTGGTCGACGCGGGCACCGGCACCCCCGACGAACTGCGGGCCGCGGGCGTCGCCGGGAAGATCGCGCTGGTCGAGGCCGGCGACGACGGTTTCCTGGGCACCCTGGCGCGTGACGCGAAGGCCGCGGGCGCGAAGGCGATCCTCGCCCACCGTCCCGCCGCCGGCCCCTGGCAGCCGTCCGTCGGCCTCGGCCGGGCGCCGCTGCCCTCGCTCGGCATCGAGGCGGACGAGGCCGCCGCGCTGAAGGCGGCCCTGGCCAAGGGCTCGGTGAAGCTGCGCTGGCAGGCCACCGCCGGCAGCCCGTTCGTCTACAACCTCGCCTTCCCCGAGACCGGTCCGCTCACCTCGGACCGCACCTACCAGGTCCGGGACAAGAAGCTCGCCTCGGTCAGCGCGACCTACGAGGCGATGGGCGTCGCGACGGACTACGTCGACACGATGGTCATGGGCCGGCCGTACGGCGGGGTGTTCTCCGCCGCCACCGACTCCGTCGCCGTCCCCGGCAAGCGCACCGAGTACTACTCGGCGGGCGACAGCACGTGGACGCGCTACCTCTCCTCCAGCTTCCCCTGGGGGGAGGCCATGGCCGACCGGACACGTACCTACACCGCCGGCTCGAAGCGGGCGGAGAACTGGTACCGGGGCATCCCGGCCCCGGCCGCCCCGCGCGACGCCGCCGGCAAGCTCCAGCTGGCCGCCGAGCGGCAGGACAACCTCATCGGCGTGGCACCCGCCTTCTGGGGTGACACCGAGCACATGGGCATCCAGGGCTCCTTCGGTGACGTCGGCAGCATGCAGCTCACCAGCGGCGGCAAGGTGATCGGCGAGACCGGGTGGCCGTCCGGCACCTTCACCGTCCCCGCCGAGGACGCCGCCTACGAACTCACCCTGTACACGGCGAAGTTCGGGCAGCCCGCCGCCGTGTGGAAGCGGTCCGTCCAGACCCGGACGGTCTGGAGGTTCCGCTCCCACCGGGACGAGAACGTCTACTCCCAGGGGATACCGCTGCTCTTCCCGAACTACGACCTGGACACGGACGGGCTCAAGACCCTCCCGGCGAAGGACGGCCAGACGATCGGACTGAGCGTCACCGGCCACGCGGGCTACACACCCGGCAGGCTGATCGCCGCCAAGGTCTCGTACTCGTACGACGGCGGCGCGACCTGGATTGAGGGCACGACCTCGCAGCACCACGGCCGCTGGACCGCGACCGTGGACCACGCGGGCGCGGCCGGCAAGTCCGTCACGCTGAGGACCGAACTGACGGACGCGGCCGGCAACTCCGTCCTCCAGACCGTGACCGACGCGTACGCCGTGCGCTGATCACGTGCTGACCGGCCCGCCGGGCGGACTCTCCCGCGGGGGAGAGTCCGCCCGGCGGGCCACCACTACGCCGACGGCACCCACGATCAGCAGCGCGGCGACGGTGCCGAGGGTGAAGGTCTCGAACGAGGCGCGGGAGATACCCCAGACGTCGTGGAAGGCGTAGCCGATGCCGAAGAGGTGTTCCAGCACCCCGGGGAAGAGCGCCGACCAGGACCCGATCAGGATCCAGGCGTAGACGAGCGCCGCGCAGAAGAGGAAGCCGCGGGTGCCGAAGGGGACGCGGTAGGGCCGCGGGACGTCCGGTCGGCGCAGGCGCAGCAGGACCAGGGCGGGCACGACGACCAGGTAGGACAGCAGCAGGGTGGTGACCGCGACGGTGAGCACCACGGCGAAGACGTCGGCCGCGTCGCCGTTCGCGAGCCGCATGGCGGCGAGCATGAACACCGTGGCGACGACTCCGGAGAGCAGATTGGTGCGCACCGGGGTTCCGAGCCGAGGGTGGAAGGCGCCGAGGGCGCGGGTGAAGAAACCTCCGTCGGCGGCGGCCATGGCCTGCATGCGGTCGCTGACGATCATCCAGGCGCTGCCCTGGGTGAGCAGGGCGAGGACGAACATGACCGCGGTGATCTTCAACAGGGGGCCGGCCGCGACGCCGTAGACGCCGAAGACCAGGCGGGCGCCTTCCATGAAGCCGCCGATGCCGGTGACCTGGCGGGCGGGTACGACGGCCAGCAGGGCGAGGACGGGCAGCAGGTAGCAGCAGGCCGCGACGGTCGCGGAGCGGCCGAGCGCGGCGGGCACGTCGGCCTGCGGGTCGTGCATCTCCTCACCCGCCGCGTTGGGCGCCTCGAAACCGACGTAGGCGAACAGCAGGATCGGCACGAGGGCGAGGAAACCGGCGGTCGTCGGGGTGAAGCGGGTGTCGGCCAGGCCGTGGAAGCCGTGCCGTACCCCGTAGAGCACGGCGGTGAGGGTGAACAGGGCGAGGGCGAGGACCTTCGTCGCCGCGCCCGCCGTGGTGATCCACTTGCCGCGGCGCAGGGAGACCACGGCCGTGAGGATGGCCACCCAGACGAACAGGAGCTTGAAGACGTAGTCGGCCACCGTGCCCGAGCCGAGGTGGAAGACGAAGCCGTCCCAGGTCTGCGCGGCGAGGAAGACCAGTGAACCGCCCAGCCAGATGGGGTTGGTGACCCAGTACATGAGGGTGGTCAGCGCGGCCGCCGGACGGCCGAGGGCGAGCTTGACCCACACGTACGGGCCGCCCTCCTGGGGGAACGCGGCGCCGGTCTCGGCGAAGAGCAGGGCGTAGGGGACGAGGAAGAACAGGGCGATGAACGCCGTCCAGGTGGCGGCCTCGCCGCCGCCGGTGGCGATCTGCCCGACGGTGTCGAAGGAGATGACCGCGGCGATGGCCATGGCGGTGATGTCGAAGCGCTTGAGGCTGCGTTGCAGCGCGCCGCCGGTCTCGGGCCGGGACGCTCGGGGTTCGGTCGTCGAGAGGTTGGAGGACACGGGCAGTTCCTAGGAGGGGAGAGGAGTGACTGCGAGGAGGCGCGGGTGCGGGGCGCCGCTACGGTGTGGGGTCCGTGTCGGGTGGTGCTGGGCCGGGGACATCAGCGGGGGAGGCCCGGTCGTCGCGGGCCGGACCTCCCCCCACTGAGGCCGAAGGCATCGAACGCCTGAGGCGTCAGGCGGCGCGGATCTCGCCGGTGGGCTCGGTGCGCTCCAGGACGCTGCGCAGCGCGGAGGCCGCCTCCTTGGCCTCGGCCTCGGTCATGATGAGCGGCGGGGACAGCACGAGGCTGTGCGCGGAGTCGCGTACGATCACGCCGGTCTCGCGGCGGATGACGTCGTGCGGCATCCGGTCGGGGCGCAGGGGCAGGGGTTCGCGGGTGGCGCGGTCCTGGACGAGTTCCACGGCGAGCATCATGCCGACCGAGCGGATCTCCCCGACGATGGGCAACTCACCGATTTTCGCCTGCAGTTCACTGTGCAGAAAGGCGCCCAGGCTCGTCGCGCGGGCGAGCAGGCCCTCCTTCTCGATGATGTCCAGGTTGGCGGTGGCGACGGCGGTGGCGACGGGGTGGCCGTTGTAGGTGTAGCCCATCGGGAAGCCGTGGTCGCGCAGCAGCGCCTCGGCGACGTGGTCGCCGACCAGGAGCGCGCCGAGCGGGACGTACCCGGAGGTGATGCCCTTGGCCGTGACGATGATGTCGGGGGTGACGCCGAAGTACTGCGCGGCGAACCACTCGCCGACGCGGCCGTAGGCGGTGACGACCTCGTCGAAGATCAGCAGGATGCCGTGCCGGTCGAGGACCTCGCGCACCCGGGGCCAGTAGTCGGCCGGCGGGACGAGCATGCCGCCGACGCCCATGATGGGCTCGCCGATCATCGCGGCGATGTTCTCCGGGCCGATCCGAGCGATGCGCTCCTCCAGCTCGCGGATCAGGAAGTCGGTGACCTGCTCGGGGCTCAGCGGCTGCCCGCCGTACAGCTCGCTGCGGTAAGGCCACGGCGGGGTGAGGTGGGAGACGTGCGGCATCATCGGGGCGAAGCCCTCGTGGTAGACCGGGAACCCGGTGGCCGAGCCGCCGCCGTAGCCGATGCCGTGGTACGCCTTGCTGCGGGCCAGGATCCAGGTGCGGCTGCTCTCCCCGCGCCGGTGGTGGTAGTAGCGGGCCATCTTGATGGCGGCCTCGTTGCCCTCGGAGCCGCCCGAGGTGAAGTAGACGTGGTCCATGCCGGCGGGGGCCAGGGAGGCCAGGCGGGCGGCGAGTTCGATGGCGCGCTCGTTGGAGAACTCCCAGAAGCTGGTGAAGTACTCCAGCTTCCTCATCTGCTCGTGGGCGACGTCGGCGAGTTCGGTGCGGCCGTGGCCGACCTGCGCGAGCCAGAGGCCGCCGGTGGCGTCGAGGTAGCCGCGGCCCTCCGTGTCGGTGAGGCGGCAGCCGGAGCCGGAGGTCATGACGACGCGCTCGGTGGCGCTGCCCGGCAGGTAGGGGTGGATGATGTGCGCCCGGTCGAGACGGGTGAGGTCTGCGGCGTCGAGGGTCATGAGCGGTACGTCCTTCGTCTGTTTCGGTGGTGCGGTGCGGGTTGATCCGGTGTGGTGTGGCCGGTGCGGTCAGGAGTGCGCGATCCAGGTCGTCTTCAGGCCGGTGTACTTGTCGAAGGAGTGCAGGGAGAGGTCGCGGCCGTGGCCGGACTGCTTGAAGCCGCCGAACGGGGTGAACGGGCTGAGCGCGTCGACGGTGTTGACGGAGACGGTGCCCGCCCGCAGGGCGTCGGCGACGCGGTGCGCCCGGCCCAGGTCCCGGGTCCACACGGAGGCGGCGAGCCCGTAGGCGGAGTCGTTGGCGAGGCGGACCGCCTCGGCCTCGTCGTGGAAGGGCAGCACGGTCAGCACGGGGCCGAACAGTTCCTCCCGGACGAGCGGGGCGTCGGGAGCGAGGCCGGTGACGACGGTGGGGTCCAGGTAGGCACCGTCGCGCTCGGGACGCGTACTGCCGCACACGAGGGTGCCGCCCGATGAGCGCACGGCTCGCAGGATCCGCTCCACCTGGGCCTCGTCGACGAGCGGTCCGAGACGAGTGGCGGGGTCGAGCGGGTCGCCCGGCAGCCAGGTGCGGGCGTGCTCCGCGACCCTCGCCGTGAACTCCTGGGCCACGGGCGCCTCGACCAGCAGGCGGGTGTTGGCGGAGCACACCTGCCCGCAGTTGTAGACGAAGCCCCAGGCGGCGCGCTCGGCGGCGGCCTCCAGGTCGGCGTCGGCGAAGACCACGTTCGGGCTCTTGCCGCCGGCCTCCGGCCACACCTGCTTCATGTTCGACTCGGCCGCGTAGGCGAGGAACCGCTTGGCCACGGCGGTGGAGCCGGTGAAGACCAGGGTGTCCACGTCCGGGTGGAGGCCGAGTGCCCGCCCGGTGGTCTCCCCCGGACCGGGTACGACGTTCAGCACACCGTCGGGAAGCCCGGCCGCCGAGGCCAGCTCGGCCAGCAGCAGCGCCGACAGCGGGGACTGCTCGGCCGGCTTCAGTACCACGCTGTTGCCCGCCGCCAGGGCCGGCGCCAGTTTCCAACTCGCGATGTCCAGAGGGAAGTTCCAGGGCACCACGGCGCCCACGACCCCCAGCGGGGAGCGGCGCACCAGGGCGAGGTTGCCGGGCGGGGCCGGGGCGACCTCGTCGTAGAGCTTGTCGACGGCCTCCGCGTACCAGGCGAAGACGCCGGCCGCGCCGGGCACGTCGGTGCCGTGGGACTCCGCGATGGGCTTGCCCATGTCTAGGGTGTCGCACAGGGCGAGTTCCTCGCCGTTCTCCTCGATGAGGCGGGCGAGCGCGAGCAGGACCCGCTTGCGCTCGGCCGGCGCGGTGCGCGACCAGCGGCCGTCCTCGAAGGATGTGCGGGCCGCGGCCACGGCCCGGTCGACGTCGGCGGCCGATCCGGCCGCCACGTGGGCGGTGGTCTTGCCGGTGGCGGGGTTCACGGTCGGGAACCACCGGTCGCCGTCGGGGTCGGCCCACGCGCCGTCGATGAACAGGCGGGTGCGGGGCGTGAGGTCGGCGGCGCGCTGCCGCCAGTGGGCGTACGTCTGCATGCTGTGGCCTTCGATCGCTTCGTGGACGTCATGGCACGTGGGTGAACCGGTGCCCGTCCGGATCCGGTGCGGCCGGGGTCGTCTCAGGTGCCGCCTCGAATCGGTGGGCGAGGCAGCGACGAGGGGCTCGGCAGCGAATGCCTGCGCCGGTTTCTTTGAGTCGAGATTCAAACAATAGGTGAACCGACCGTCAATGCTTCTGTCGGAAACTTATTGCGAAGGCTGATGTCTGTGACAGAGAATTGGCCGCCATGGGGAAAGCCGGCAGACCACGCAACCAGACGGCACGCAGGCAGGCCCTCGTCTCCGCGGCGGGACGGGCCATCGCGGAGCGCGGGCTGGAGGGGCTGCGCATCAAGGACATCGCGGACGCGGCAGGCGTCTCCCAGGGATCGGTCCTGTACTACTACCCGGAGCTGGACGACCTCGTCCTGGAGGTGCACCGGGGCGCGGTCGAGAGCTACCTGGACTCGCGGCAGCGGGCCTACGACGAGGCACCCGCCGAAGGGCCCGCGGCGCGGCTGCGGGCCCTGCTGCACAGCGGCCTGCCGAGCATGACGGAGGACCCGGTGCACGGGCTGCTGTACGAACTGCACCGGCGCGCCGGCCGCAGCCCGGGCCACGCCGAGCTGATGACCTCCCTGTTCGCCCGCGAGGTCGCGCTCTACACGACCGCCCTGGAGGTCGGCGCCGCGACCGGGGTGTTCACCCTCGCCGCGCCCGCGCACGACCTGGCGCACGGGCTGGTGGCCCTGGAGGACGGGTACGGCCTGCACATCGTCAGCCGCAACGCGGCCCTGCGCCCCGAGCGGGCCCAGGGGCTGGTCCTGGCCCATGCGCGGGCGGTGACGGGCTGCGCCGAACTGTAGGGGCCGGTCCGCCGGAGCCTGGACGAGTGCAGAGCCCGGTCCGCCCGGAGGCTGGAGGCTCAGCCGGCGTCGGTCCCGGACGCTCAGTCGGCGTCGGCCCCGGCGGCGATCTCCCGCAGCAGGTCCATCACGGCGCGCGAGCGGGCGGTCTGGCTCATGCCCCCGAGAGTGGCGATCTTGACTTCGAGGGCGGGGCCGCCGTCCCGGAGCTGGAGTTCCGCGACCTCGCCGCCGCCGTAGGTCTGACTGGTCGCGGGCCGCTGGTTGAGCACCGAGTAGCCGAGCCCGCGGGCCACCAGGGAGCGCACGGTCTCGTAGCTCTGGGTGCGGTAGCGGACGTCGGGCGCGGTGCCGGTGGCGGCGACCAGCGAGCGGAAGTAGTCGCGGCTGTGGGGGAGGTCGAGGAGGACGAGGGGTTCGGCGGACAGCTCCGCCAGCTCCACACTGTCCTGACCGGCCAGCGGGTGGCCGGCGGCGACGATGACGTAGGCCGGGGCGCGGGCGATCGTCTCGCTGTGCAGCTCCGGATCGGCGGACAGGCCCAGGCCGTAGGTGAGGGCGAAGTCGATGCGCCCGGACGCCAGGGCCCGGACGAGCTGGTCCGTCTCCGCCTCCACCACGTCGATCTCGATGCCCGGATGGCGCCGGGTGCACTCGCTGAACAGAGGTGGCAGGTAGGAAGGGGCCAGGGTCACGAAACAGCCGACGGCGACCGGCCCGGAGAGGGTCTCGCCGTCTCCCCGGGCCTCCCGTTCGATCTCGCGGGCGCGGGCCAGCAGATCCCGCGCCTGCTGCCGGAGCCGCTCCCCGGCGGGGGTGAGGGTCAGCCCCCGGCCCCGCCGGCGGATGAACAGCTGCACCTGCAGGTCCC
Source organism: Streptomyces sp. NPDC021356 (assembly GCF_040641015.1). Classification (NCBI taxonomy): domain Bacteria; kingdom Bacillati; phylum Actinomycetota; class Actinomycetes; order Kitasatosporales; family Streptomycetaceae; genus Streptomyces; species Streptomyces sp. NPDC021356. The sequence continues at coordinate 179,064 of NZ_JBFACU010000011.1, forward strand.
GCTCCAGGTTGTAGACGGCCGTGGAGACGGCGGACTGCGCGATGTGCAGCTCCGCCGACGCCTCCGTCATCGACCCGCGTTCGGCCGCCACGAGGAAGTAGCGGAGCTGAACGAGCGTGAAACCCACTGGTGCCGTCATACGTGACCCTTGCGCCTGGTGACCGGTGCCGGTGCCGACCCTATGCGGCACTGTCCACCGGGGTCTCGCGGGCCGGCCCCTCGGCCACGTCCTCGGGGTGCAGCAGCGCGCACCCGGCGGTCTCCCGCAGGGTCAGGGCGGCGATGAGACCGGCGAGGGCGAACACCATCAGGTACGGGCCGGGCACCAGGGTGGAGCCGGTCGCGGAGATGAGCACGGTCATCAGGTACGGCACGGTGCCGGCGAACAGGGCGGCGGTGATGTTGTACGAGATGGACAGGCCGCTCTGCCGGGTGCGGGTGGGGAATGCCTCCGCCGACCACACCGCGTACGTGCCGAGGATCGCCGCCAGGATCACGCCGAGCAGCAGACCGGCGACCCAGGTCCCGGCGAGCCCGGTCCGCATCAGCCAGAACGCCGGGGTTGAGACGACCAGCAGGGCCGCCGTCGCCCCGACGAACACCGGCTTGCGCCCGACCCGGTCGGACAGCATGCCGAACAGCGGCACGAGCGCCAGCCCCAGCAGCGAGATCACCGTGGACAGCAGGGCGGCGCTGTCGGCCGAGTGGCCCAGGTGGTCCGTCTCGTAGGTGACCAGGTAGGTCAGCACGGCGTAGAAGGGCACGTGCATGGCCGCCATGAGGCCCGCCGTCTGGAGGAGCTGCCGCTTGTGCGAGCGCAGCAGCTCGCGCACGGGGCTGCGCGGGACCGAGTCGCCGGCCTCCAGCATCCGGAACTGCGGGGTGTCCTCGATCTTGCTGCGGATGACGAAGCCGATGACGCCCAGCGGCGCGGAGACGAGGAAGGGAATGCGCCAGCCCCAGGAGGTCAGCTGGTTCTCGTCGAGCCCGGCGGACAGCAGCAGGAAGACGAACGAGCCGGCGAGGAAGCCCAGCAGGGAGCCGGCCTCCAGCCAGCTCACCCCGAATCCGCGGCGGCGCCGGGGCGCGCTCTCGGCGAGGAAGCTCGCCGCGCTGCCGAACTCGCCGCCCGCCGCGAAGCCCTGGACCAGGCGCAGGACCAGCATGAGCACCGGCGCGGCGATGCCGATCGAGGCGTAGCCGGGCAGCAGGCCGATCGTCAGGGTGGCACCGGACATCAGGAAGATGACCAGCGACAGGGTGCGCTTGCGGCCGATCCGGTCGCCGAGCGGCCCGAACACCAGGGCACCGATGGGCCGGATGCCGAACGACACGGCGAACACACCGAACACGGCGAGCAGCCCGGTCGTACGGTTCTGGGACGGGAAGAACACGGTCGCGACGGTGCCGGCGAGATAGGCGTAGGCCGCCCAGTCGAACCAGTGCACGAACACGCCGACGGCACCCGCGATGACGCTCCTGCGCAGTGCGACCACGTCGGTTCCCGCCTCGACGTCGGTCCTCGTGTCCGCCCTGTCATGCGTGTCGGCGCTGTTGTAGGTGCGCATGCGCGCCTCCTTGGGGGATGGGTGGAGAAGCGGTGGCTGTGCGGGTGCTGCCGACGCCGTGCCCTTCAGAGCACGGGCAGGCCGGTGAGGGACGCGGGGCTGGTCAGCTCGCGCAGTTCCGCCTCGGTCAGCAGCTCGCGCTCGCGCACGAGGTCGAGCGCGGGTCTGCCGGTGTGGTGGGCCTCCAGCGCGAGGGCGCAGGCGGTCTCGTAGCCGAGTGCGGGGCTGAGCGCGGTGACGAGCCCGACGGAGGCCGCCACGGTCCGCGCCAGCCGGTCGCGGTTGGCGGTGATGCCGCGTACGCAGTGTTCGGTGAGGACCGTGATCCCCGCGGTGAGGTGGGCGAGGCCGGCGCTCAGACTCCGGAACACGACCGGCTCGAAGGCGTTGAGCTGGAGCTGCCCGCCCTCGGCGGCGAGGGTGACGGTCACGTCGTTGCCGATGACCTCGAACGCGATCTGGTTGACCGCCTCGGGGATCACCGGGTTGACCTTGCCGGGCATGATCGACGAACCGGCCTGCCGCGCGGGCAGGTTGATCTCGCCGAACCCGGCCTGCGGCCCCGAGGACAGCAGCCGCAGGTCGTTGCAGATCTTGGACAGTTTCACCGCGATGCGCTTGAGGACGCCGGACAACTGGACGAAGACACCGACGTCCTGGGTGGCCTCGATGAGGTCGGGCGCGGACACGAGCGTCGGGATCCCCGTGAGCCGGCGCAAGTGCTCCATCGCGCGCTCGCGGTAGCCCGGGCGGGCGTTGAGTCCGGTACCGATCGCCGTGCCGCCGAGGTTCAGCTCGTGCAGCAGCACCCTGGCCTCGGCGAGCCGCTGCTCGTCCTCGGCCAGGGTGGCGGCGAACGCGCCGAACTCCTGGCCCAGCGTCATCGGTACGGCGTCCTGCAACTGGGTTCGGCCCATCTTCAGCACGTCGGCGAACTCGGCGGCCTTGGCGGCGAACGCCTCGCGCAGAGCGGCCAGGGCGGCGAGCAGCTCGGCGATGTGCGCGTCCAGCGCCAGTTTCACCGCGGTCGGATAGACGTCGTTGGTGCTCTGGCCGAGGTTGACGTGGTCGAGGGGGTGCAGGTCCGCGTACTGGCCGCGGGAGTGTCCGAGCAGTTCCAGGGCGCGGTTGGCGATCACCTCGTTGGCGTTCATGTTGGTCGACGTGCCCGCGCCGCCCTGGATGAGGTCGACCACGAACTCCTCCCGCAGCGCGCCCTCGCGCAACTCGGCGCACGCGCCCGCGATCGCCGAGGCGAGCGTGCCGTCCAGGGCGCCGACCTCGGCGTTGGCGAGGGCCGCGGCGTGCTTCACCGCCGCCAGGGCGCCGATCAGGTGCGGCCGGGCGGCCACGGTCTCCCCGGTGAGGGGGAAGTTGACCACCGCCCGGACGGTGTGGGCACCGTAGTAGGCGTCCGCCGGCACGGCGACGTCACCGAGCATGTCGTGTTCGGTGCGGTACGTGTCTGCGCCTGTGTCTGTGTCTGTGTCGCCGAGCGTGTCGTGCTGGGTGCGCGACCTGTCCGTTCCCGTCATGCCACCGCTCCTTCGTCCGCCGTGCCGCGGTCCACGCCGGTCCACGCCAGCGCGATCGCGCCGTCGAGCAGGGCCCGCTGCGCCGTCCCGCCCACGCAGTACGCGGCGAACTCGTGCTGGTGGTTGGTGGCGGGCAGGGAGCCGATGCCGATGTAGGGGTGGATGGCCGGGACCACCTGCGAGACGTTGCCCATGTCGGTGGAGGCGCGGTTCATGCGCGCGGCCTGGCCGGGCGGCGCGAACTCACGCCCCAGGGCGAGGGCGTTCGCCCGGTAGTGCCCGAGGGCGGACTCGTCCGTACGGAACTCGGCGTACGGCTTGCTCTCCGGTTCGATCTCCAGCTCGCAGCCGGTGGCGAGGGCGCCGGCCTCGAAGGCCCGCATGACCCGCGGTTCCAGCTCGGCGAGTTCGGCGAGCGTCTCCGCTCGGACGTACCACCGGCCGCTCGTCCGCTCCGGGATGGCGTTGGGGGCGTCCCCGGCGTGGGTCACCACCCCGTGCACCCTGGCCGAGGCGGGCAGTTGCTGGCGCAGCAGGCCGATGGCGACCTGGGCCACGGTGAACGCGTCGGCCGCGTTGACCCCGGTCTCCGGATAGGCCGCGGCGTGCGCGGACTTCCCGGTGTACGAGATCCTGGAGTGGCTGACGGCGAACGGGCGGGCCTCGGCGACGTCGACCGGCGCCGGGTGCACCATCATCGCGAGGTCCACCCCGGCGAAAGCGCCCCGCTCCAGCATCTCGATCTTGCCGCCGCCGCCCTCCTCGGCCGGGGTGCCGTAGACCTCGACGGTGAGGCCCGCGTCATCGGCAACGGCTGCGAGGCCGAGCGCGGCCCCCACCGCGGACGCCGCGATCAGATTGTGCCCGCACGCGTGGCCGAGGCCCGGCAGCGCGTCGTACTCGGCGCACAGCGCGATCCGCACCGGCCCGCTGCCGAACCGGGCCAGGAACGCCGTCTCCAGGCCCAGGTAGGACGGGGTGACGTCGAACCCGGCGCGGTCGAGCAGTTCCGGTACGGCGGCGGCGGCCCGGTGTTCCTCCCAGGCGGTCTCCGGGTCGGCGTGCAGCCGCTCGGACAGCGCGATCAGCTCCTCGGCGCGCCGGTCGACCGCCTGCCGGGCCGCCTGCTTCAGCGCGCCCGTCGCGGACCGCTCTTCCGGCGCGTCCTTCACGTACTGCTCTCCTCGCGCGCCCATCACAGGTCGCCCGGGACGCCGTACGAGGGAGCGGAGGCGGGGTCCAGTCCGCGGCGCACGTAGTCGTCCCGCTGCGGCAGCCAGACGTCGAGGAGTTCCCCGAGCCGGTCCACGGGATCATCGGCCCAGTCCACCCGCAGGTCGGTCACCCGCCAGTCCACGTCCGCGACGACCGCCAGGCCCGCGGAGTGCACCGGCCCCTCCTCGCCGCCCGCCGCGACGGCGGCCTTCAGGGCGGCGAGCAGGCGCTCCTCCAGCTCCCCGGACGCCGCCGCGTACGCGTCGAGCAGGACGCCGGGTATGTGCTTGCCGGAGAGCATGTTGCCGGCCGCCACCGCGCCGTCCGCGGTGGCCGAGGCGTACGTGCCGAGCGTGCGCGCGCCGCTGTGGGCGAACCCGGGGCCGCAGCGGCCCAGCACGGTCAGCTGCCGGTACTCGATGGTCTTCGCGTTCCGCCCGGCGCCGGTGACGCCGGCCAGGGCGCGTTCCGCGTCGCCGTGGTCCGCGAGCCCGTCCAGCAGGTCCGTGCCGAGTGTGGGGTCGGTGATGTTCTGCGAGGTCGCCGCGCCGACGCCGGGCCGCAGATGGGTGACGCGGGCGGCGACCGCCGGGGACGACGAGCTGGCCACGATGCCGAAGCGTTCGCCGTCGCGTACCACCAGGGACATGGTCATGCCCGGTCCTCCTCGGGGATCACGGCGATCGCGTCGATCTCGCACAGCCACTCCGGGCGGGCGAGGGCGGAGACCACCAGGCCGGTGGAGATGGGGTGCACGCCCTTGGTCCAGCGGCCCACGGTGCGGTAGACCGCCTCGCGGTAGCGCGGGTCGATGAGGTAGATGGTCAGCTTGACCAGGTGCTCCATGCGGCTGCCCGCCTCTTCGAGCAGCATCTTGATGTTGGCCATGGCCTGCTCGGCCTGGGCCTCGGCGTCGCCGATGCCCACGGACTCGCTGGTGTCGAGGTCCTGGCCGATCTGCCCCCGCACGTACACCGTGTCGCCGGCGACGACGGCCTGGCACAGGTCGTTGTCGAGGCTCTGCTCGGGATACGTGTCGCGTGTGTTGAACGGACGGATCCGGGTGTGCCCGCCGGCGACGATCGGGTCCTTCGCCCGGCGGCCCTCGCTCGTGGACGTCATCAGCTGCTCCTCAGTCGTTCTGGACCGCCGGCGCGACGCCGGGCCGGTCGGTGGTGCCGTACGCGAGGTAGCCCCGCTGGGTGACGATGTGGTCGGCGACATACCTGGCGTCGTGCCACACCCCCCAGATGAAGCTGGACCCGCGGCGGGAGAGCCAGGGCAGGCCCAGGAAGTAGACCCCGGGCTCCGAGGAGACTCCTCGACGGTGGTCCGGCCGGCCCTTCTCGTCGAAGGCGTCGGCCTGGAGCCAGCTGTAGTCGGTGGCGAAGCCCGTCGCCCAGACGATCGAGGTGACGCCGGCCCCGGCCAGGTCGAGTTCCAGGAGGGGGCTGCTCACGCAGTCCGGGTCCGGCCCCAGGACATGGGCCTCCGGCTCCTCGGGGAGGTCGAGCCCGTTGCGCTCGACGTACGCGTCGGCCGCCGCCAGGAACGCGAGGTACTTGTCGTCGCCGAGCGAGATGTTCGTGGCGAGGTCCGGCGCGAAGCGCAGGACGCCGTCCTCGTACGACGCGGTCATGCCGACCAGCTCGACACCGGTGCCGGCCAGGGCACGGAAGTCCACGGTGTGGCCACCGCGGGCGCCGCTGACCGCGATGGTGACGTGTTCGGCGCCCTGGGGCGGCGTCTGCGCGTCCCAGATCCCGAGCACCCCGAGCCACCAGCAGAAGTCACGTCCGCGGTACTGGCGCGGAGGACGGTCGTGCGGGCCGACGGAGAGGAAGACCCGGCGACCGGACCGGCGCAGCTCGTCGGCGATCTGGACCCCCGAGGAGCCGGCACCCACCACGAGGACCGCACCCTCGGGCAACTGCCGGGGATTGCGGTACCCGCTGGAGTGGATCTGCACGGGGACGGCGCCGTCCGGGACGATGGGCGGGATCACCGGCCGCTGGAACGGGCCGGTCGCGGCCACGACGAAGCGCGCGTCGATGGAGCCCTCGGACGTCTCGACCCGGAAGCCGGGCCGGCCGGCCTTCTTGCGCACCGAGGTGACCTCGACACCGCTGCGGACCGGGGCGCCGATCTTCTCGGCGTACGCGACGAGGTAGTCCGCGACCTGCTCCTTCGAGGCGAAACCGTCGGGATCGACGTCGGCGAACTCGAGCCCCGGGAACCGGTCGTGCCAGGCGGGCCCGTTCGCGACCAGGGAGTCCCACCGCTCCGAGCGCCACCGCTCGGCGATACGGTGCCGCTCGAGGACGATGTGCGGGATCCCGTGCGCCCCCAGGTGCTCACTCACCGCGACGCCGGCCTGGCCCGCCCCGACGACGACTACTTCAGTTTCTTCACTGGGCACTTCAGCCTCCACTCAGGCGGTAGTCCATCCCGGTGTCGCGTTGACTGTGCTACCGCACGGGACATCCTTGGACGCGGCTGAAAACCTGTCCAACAGATGTTTCCGTTGAAGGCAATCTGATTTATGGATTCAGGCGTTCCGTCATCAGACTCCGTGATCGAACTCCGTGATCGAACCCCATGATCGACAGTGACGTCCGTCGCAGTCGGCGCATCCGGAAATCCTGATCACGCGGATTCTGTTGCACCCGCACATGAACATCTTCACGCCCGTCTCCCTGGGAGACGTCGAACTCGGCAACCGGGTCGTCATGGCCCCGCTCACCCGGATGCGGTCCGGTTCCTCCGGCGTTCCCGGGGACCTGGTGGTGGAGCACTACCGGCAGCGGGCGAGTATCGGGCTGATCGTCACCGAGGGCACGTACCCGAACCACGAGTCGCAGGCCTTCGTCGGCCAGCCCGGCATCGTCACCGACGAGCAGGTGGCCGGCTGGCGGCGGGTCGCCGAGGCGGTGCACGCCCGCGGCGGGCGCATCGTGATGCAGGTGATGCACGGTGGCCGGGTCACCCACCCGGACGTCAACGGCGGCCGCCGGGTCGTCGCCCCCAGCGCGATCGCGCTCGACGGCGAAGGCCACACGGAGAAGGGCAAGCAGCCCTACCCGGTGCCGCACGCGCTGACCGCCGAGGAGGCACGGGCGGCCCTCGACGACTTCGTCACCGCCTCCCGCCGGGCGGTGGAGGAGGCGGGCCTGGACGGCGTGGAGATCCACGGCGCCAACGGCTACCTGCTGCACGAGTTCCTCTCCCCGGCGTCCAACCGGCGCACCGACGAGTACGGCGGCTCTCCCGAGAACCGGGCACGCTTCGTCGTCGAGGTGGTGACGGCGGTGGCCGAGGCCGTCGGCCCCGGACGGGTCGGGCTGCGGATCTCGCCGGAGCACAACATCCAGGACGCCCTGGAGACCGACCGGGACGACGTACTGGCCACCTACGGACACCTGATGGACCAGCTGCGCCCGCTGGGCCTGGCGTACCTCTCCGTCCTGCACCGGGACCCCGCCGGCGAACTGGTCCAGGAGCTGCGCCGCCGCTTCGACGGCAAGCTCGTCGTCAACAGCGGCTTCTCCTCGCCGACCACGCGCGCGGAGGCGGTGGAACTGATCGAGGCCGCGCACGCCGACGCCGTCGCCGTGGGCCGCGCGGTCATCGCCAACCCCGACCTGGTCGAGCGCTGGCAGGGCGAGCACCCGGAGAACGCGCCGCGCCCGGAACTGTTCTACGCGCCCGGCGCCGAGGGCTACACCGACTACCCGTTCCTCCGGGCGAGTTGAGCCCGGCACCCGTACGCCCGTCCCCGCACCACAGGATGCGGGGACGGGCGCGCGACAGGGCGTGACGCGACCGGGAGACCGCGTGCCGAACGGCTTCACGGCGGTCGGCGGGCAGCCAGGCCGAGAACATCCCGCGCAGTGACCGCAGCGCTGCGGGCTGGCCCTCGACCAGGTCGAGGGCCCTATGGTCGGCGGCCATGGCATCACTCGGCACCACGGAACCCGTCACCCCTCCCCCCTCGCGAACCGTTCTTCCCCGGTCGTACGTTCTCTGGCTCGCGGGGACCTGCGCCTCTCTGGTCGGTGACGCGGCCCTCTACTTCGCTCTCGGCTGGGCCGCCAGTGCCCACGGCGGTCAGGCGGCCGCGCTGGTGCTGACCGCGATCACGCTGCCGCGGACCGTGCTCCTGCTGCTGGGCGGGGCGGTGGGCGACCGCTTCGGCGCCCGCCGCGTGCTGATCACGGGCGATGCCGCGATGCTCGCGGCTGGACTCGCCCTGGCTCTGGCGACCCGGATGTGGGGGACGTCGCTGTGGATGCTCCTCGGGTTCGCCGCTGTGGTCGGGACCGTCGACGCGTTCTGTCTCCCCGCGACGGGATCCATGCCGCGCCGCCTGGTGAGCAAGGAACAGCTCCCCCGTGCGATGGCTCTGCGGCAGGCCGGCGGTCAGGTGGCCGCACTGCTCGGGGCCCCGCTGGGGGCGGCGCTGGTGGCCGCTTCCGGCCTGGGCGGGACGGCCCTGGTCGACGCGGGCAGTTTCGTCGCCGTCCTGGCCGTCATGGTGTGGGTGCGCCCGGCGGCCGGGGCGGAGCGGGCTCCTCGTGCGGAGAGCGTGCTCGCGGGGATCACCGACGGGCTGAAGCTCGCGGCGGCGGACCCCGTCCTGCGCACCGCGTTGCTGCTGACGGCCGCGGCCGCGGCGGCGCTGCTGCCGGCGGTCTCGCTGCTCGGCCCGCTGCTGGTCCGTTCCAACGGCTGGGGGCCGGGAACGGCGGGCCTGGTCGCCGCCGGGCAGGGCGCCGGAATACTCTTCGCCGCGCTCCTGACCGCCCGCGTGGGGCCGGTCCGCCGGATCGGCACGGGCGCGAGCCTCGGCCTGGCGCTCGCCTCGGTGGGACTGGCCGGACTGGCGGCGGCTCCAGCACCTGCCGCAGCCGTTGCCGCGGCAGTGGTCGTCGGTGCGGGGTCGGGTGTGTTCGCGTGTCACATGGGCCCACTGGTACTGGCCGGCGCCCCGGACACACACCTGTCCCGGGTCCAGTCGCTGCTGTCGCTCGTGCAGAGCTCGGCGTTGGTGGTGGCGAACAACGTACTGGGCCGGCTCGCGAACGCCCCCGGCCCCGGGAGCGCGCTCCTGTTGTGCGCGGCCGTCGGCTGCGGTGCCGCGGGCATCGGCCTGACCTCGGCTTCCCTACGGGCTCCACGCGCGGCCGGCCCGACCCCGAGGAGCGGTCCCGGCCGGCGCAACAGCGAGGCGGAGTAAGTACTCTGACGCCCTGTCAGGAGTTGCCGCCGGCGTGCCCGACGCCGATCCAGGCCGCCGCCTTCCCGCCACCGACGCGCGCACGGAGTCTCCCGCTGAGTTCACCGCCGGTTCCCGGCCTGCGGCGATCGATGAGGGTCGGTGCGTACGTGTGCACGCATCCCTTGCAGGCCGAACAGGATGAGAAGCTCCACCACGCCGCCGTCGGCGCTGCCCAGCCAGTGGGGCAGGGACGTGTCGAACTCGGCTGCCTCACCGGGCGGCAGCGTCAGGTCGCGCTCACCGATCACGAGCCGCAGGCGCCCGTTGAGCACGTAGAGCCACTCGAAGCCTTCATGGGTCTGCGGAGTCGGTTCGAGTGGTTCCGGCGGGCCGGGAATGATCATCTTGAACGCGTGCACCCCGCCCGGTCGCCGGGACAGGGGCACGAACGTCATCCCGAATCGCCTGATCGGCTTGAGGTGGATCCGCGGGTCGCCCGTGCGCGGGGCACCCACGAGATCGTCCAGCGGAACGCCGTAGGTACGCGCCAGCGGCAGCAGCAGTTCCAGGCTCGGCCGGCGCTGCCCGCTCTCCAGTCTGGACAGAGTGCTCTGCGACACCCCGGTCGTCGCCGCGAGGTCGGCGAGGGTGATGCCGCGGTCACGACGCAGCGTGCGAAGCCGCGGCCCCACCGCGTCGAGGACGTCGTCGTCCGTCTTGCGATCCATCCGGCCATCTTGCCGTAACCGCAAGATCCCGTGCCAGGTCTCGGGGCGCCTGGCGAGACTGGGCGCGCAGCGGCCCGAGAGCCACTCGCGAACAGCCGCTGTGCCTCGGACCTGCTCGGCCCGACGTTCTCCACCGGCCGGCAAGCGAGCCGCGCACACATCCTCCGCGAACCCGTCCCGACGGCACGACCGGCCGTCGACCCACCTCCTCCAGGACAGGAACCCATGATCACCGCACCACGGCCGTCGCCGCGCCCCTCCCTCCGATCCGCGCACACGGTGACGGTCGTCCTGCTCACCCTCCTCCTCACGATCGCCACCGCCGCCTGCTCCGCACCGGCGGCGGACGACGACGTTCCCGCCTACGCCGCCGTCACCCAGGGCGATCCCCGGTTCGAGCACACCTTCCGGCACGGGTTCGCCGACGTCGACGGCGTCCGCATGCATTACGTCACCGGCGGCAGCGGCACGCCGGTCGTACTGATCCACGGCTGGCCGCAGACCTGGTACGGCTGGTGGCCCGTCATGCCGGAACTCGCCGAGCACCACACCGTCTACGCCGTCGACCTCCCCGGCCTGGGAGACAGCACCGGCTCACCGACCGGGTACGACAAAGCCACGCTGGCGCGGTACGTGCACACGCTGATCGCCGACCGGCTCGGGGTGCGTGACGCGCGTGTCGTCGGGCACGATTTCGGCGCCGCGGTGGCATTCCAGTACGCAAGCCGGTTCCCCGACGACACCGCACGCCTCGGCTACCTCGACCTGCCGCTGCCCGGGCCCGTGATCGATGCGCGCACCTACCGCTCACTGAGCTGGCACATCGCCTTCCACTCCCAGCGACGGATCCCCGAGACGGTCGTGGGCGACCACGTCCGCGAGTACCTGGCGCTGTTCTATCCCCAGGTCTCGTTCGGGGGCACGGCGTTCGGTGGCACCTCCGACCGGTCCCCGTTCACCACCACCGAGATCGACGAGTACGCACGGACCTACAGCCGGCCCAAGGCCCTGTCGGGCGGCTTCGAGCTCTACCGCGCCCTCGGCAAGGACGTCCGCGACACCGTGGCGGCAGCACCGGTACGCGTCCCCGCTCTGCTCATGACCGCCCAAGGGCAACTCGACGCGATCCGGGGCACGGTGGCCCCGCGCATGACCGACATCGTGCGGGCGGTGGACGTGCCGAAGGCCGGGCACTGGCTCGTCGAGGAGAACCCGCGGTTCGTCACCGCCGAGCTGTTGCGTTTCCTCGCCGGATGACCCTGGCGCAAAGGCGGTCCGGGATCCAGTTCCGCAGCCTCTCCGCGTGGATCACGACACGCCGGTGCGGGTCTCTTCCACGGACACGTACGTCAGACACGGGTGGTGTGCCGGGCCGGGAGGGCCCGCAGGCGGTCGATGTCCTCGGCCGTGCTCAGCGCGTGCTTGGGCAGGACCTCCAGGCACACGATGTCGGGGTCCCGGCTCAGCAGGACGAGGCGGCCGCGTGTCTCCCGGTAGCCCCGGAGGACCGACCACTTCTGGATGAGCGTGCTGTAGTCGCTCCTGGCGGTGATCCCGGCCGGGGACACCGTGGTGCGGTACTCGCCCTGCCGGCCGACGAGCCGCTGCACCTGGGCGGCCTGCAGCCGGGGACAACCGCCCACCACCAGGACGACGAACCGGAACAGAGCCGTGGAGACCACGTCGGCGCTGCCCCGGTTCAAGGTACCCACGAGCCACTGGCCCACCCACAGCGCGAGGAACACGCCCCGCAGCAGGAGCCCCAACGCTTGATCCGCGCCCGGACCCGCAGACCGATCAGGATGTCGGCGGGCTGCGGGCGCCTCCGCCCCTCCCCAGTGGCCGGTCGGTGGCGCCGCTGGGCAGGCGGCCGGCCACGCGGGCTGGTGGAAAGGTGAGCGGTGCCCGGTCCACGCGGGCGCCCCCGCGTCAGCGGACGGCGACCGGGCTGACGGGAGAACCGACCCCGCCGGTGATGCGCAGCGCAGCGGCCGTGAGGAAGAAGTCCCAGTGCCCGTCGGCGCGGCAGGCTTCGGCGAGGTCGTCGAGCTGCCACATCTCACCGAGCATCATGCCCATGTCCCTGATGAGCACGGCGTGCAGCGGGATGAGGCCGTCGCTCGCCGGCTGGACCTCCACGCCCCAGTTGTCGCAGGCCACCATCGCCAGTTCCCGGTCGTGGATCCACCGGGCGCAGGCGGGGTCGAGTCCGGGTTCCTCCTTCAGCCAGTCCTGCCAGCCTTCGGTGAGGCCCTTGCGCAGCCAGCCGGTGCGGACGAGGAGGGCGTCGCCGGTCCTGAGCCGGACGCCCGCGCTCTCCTCGGCGCGTTCCAGGTCGGCCACGGTGACCGAGCGGCCCGCGGGCAGCCATTCCCCACCCTCCAGCGCGGCCACGTCGAGGAGGACGCCCCGGCCGGTGAAGCCCGGGAGGCTCGCGTCGATGGCGTTGCGGGTGGCCCCGCGCGCCGGCGTGACGGCGTCGGCCGGCACACCGTTGTAGAAGGCCCCGTCGTAGCCGACGTGGGTGAGGCCGTCGAGCTGGGTGCCGGACTGCAGGGGCATGGTGATGAAGTCGTCGCTGACGACGAGTCCTTCGGGCGCGCTGAAGTCGTGCGGGGTCACGGTCATGGTGTGGAGCGGGTTGATCCGCCGCATCCAGCCGGTCTGCGGCCCCTCGGCGCCCACCGGGATGCTCAGCTCGTACCGCAGGCCGGTGCGTACGGAGGTGAGCGCCTCCTTCACCGTCTTCGGGGTGACGAAGTTCAGCGTGCCCCTCTCGTCGTCGTCGCCCCAGCGGCCCCAGTTCGACAGTTCCCGCCCGGTCTTCTTGAACGCGTACTCGGTCATGGAAAGCCTCCGCCCTCTTCGCTGCACTGATTGCACTCAGGCGAGCGCACGACAGGTGCACTCATTGCACTCACTGAGGACGATAACCTTGGAGTGCAGTCAGTGCAACGAAATGGCGGGCGACGTGGACAAGGCGGGCGGACCGATGAGTGAACGACAGCAGCGGGAACCGAGCCGGCGAGAGGACCGCAAGCGGGACACCACGGCCCGCCTGCGCGACTCGGCGACCAGACTCGCCGGGCTGCACGGCGCGGACAACGTCACCATCGACGACATCTGCGCCGACGCCGGTGTGTCGCGGCGCACGTTCTTCAACCACTTCGCCACCAAGGACGAGGCCTTCCTCGCCTGGGACGCCTCGGACGACTCCCACCTCGCCGGCCTCATCGCGGCCAGGCCCCCCGAGGAAAGCCCGGTCAGGGCGGCACTGTGGGCCATGACCACGACCGCCTTCGCTCCCCGGCCCGGCAGCCGGGCCACCGTGGTCCGCGAGGTGATGGCCCGCAACCCCGCCGTGGCCGCCCAGGCCACCCAACTCACCCGCAAGGTCATACACGCCGTCGAACTGGGCATCGCCGAACGTCTGGGCCTGCCCCCCGACTCCCACCCCGTACGCCTCGGCGCCGTCACCGCGGTGGCCGCACTCACCATCACCATGCGCAACGCGCCCCCGGACGCACCCGGACGGGAACGGCTCCTGGAGGAGACCTGCCGCGTACTGGACCACGGCTTCCTCAGCCTGCGCCCCGACGACACGTGTGCCGGACGGGACGGAGGGTGAGACAAGCGCACCCGGACCGAAAGCCCGCTACGGCGCACCCGCGGCCGAACCACGCGGGGCGCCTCCCCGGCGGACGCGAACGGCCGGCGGCCGGCGCCGGGCCCCGCCCGCCCCGCCCGCCTCGCCTTTGGCGCCGGGCTCGGTCAGGCGCCGGACGCGGCCCGGCGCGCCCAGTCACGGGGGCGCCGGACTCGGCCCGGCGCCCCCTCACTGGGCCTTGCCGGCCAACAGCCACCGACGCACACGTACTTCCAGCAACACACGCTCACTTCCGGGGCGCGTGGGAGCGGACACATCCCACTCGTACTTCTGCTCGAACGCGGTCACGATCTCGCGGGGGAACCCCTCATGGACCAAGAACGCGTCTCCTTCGGCGACGACCGGGAACCGGCCGTCCTCCAGAGCCAGGGACACACGGGGCTCCTTGCGGATGTTTCTCACCTTGACGGCGCCGAGATCCGAGCCGATCCACCACCGGGAGTTCCGGTAGACGAACCAGACGGGCGTGACGTGCGCAGAGCCGTCCGGACGCACGGTGCACAGCCAGACGTTCCTCTCCTCGGCCAGACGCAGACGGACTTCGGGCCCCGGCTCGTTGACAAGTTCGCTCACCTCGCTATCCGACCAGTACGCGTGACGAACCGCATCGGCCCAGCCCATCGGACCATCGACCTAGGTCTCGCGCCCCCATGACGCGCCGTCCATCGTGACGACGGAGCCGCCGGGCAGCCGTGTCCCGCCCAGATGGAGTACGGGCGGATCGGCGGTGGGGGAGCGGCGGCCGGTGTCGTCGAGCACGCGCTCACTGCCGGGACGCCGACCACGTGTCTACCAGGACCGGATCGGCCGGGTGGCGGTGCGGCGCCCGTCGGCGTCCAGCAGGTGGCCCATGCGCTTGACGGTACGGGCACCGATGAGCCGGTCGGTGATCTCCAGGGACGGCAGGCGGGCGGACATGACCGTCTCGTGGTGCTGGACGCCTCCGATGCCGGGCAGCCAGTAGGTGGCGAGGACGTTGGCGCTGCCGGTGACGGCGGCGACCAGCCGGCAGCCGGGCAGGGTGGCCAGGGTACGGTGCAGGCCGTTGACCTCCCGGACCGGCGCCCGGCCGCGGAAGGTCACGCTCACCGGAAGCCCCGTCAGGTCCCGGGACGTGTCGCAGCGGAAGGCGACCGTCCCCGAGCGCGTGAGCCTGCCGAGACGGCGCCGGACGGTGGCGGCGCTGGTTCCCAGGCGCTCGGCCAGCGCGGCCAGCCCGAGCCGCCCGTCACGGGCCAGGGCTTCGAGGAGTTCGCGGTCGACTTCACCGAGCGCGGCCGCGGGCGCCTCCCCGTCCGGATCCGTCCCGTCCGGGCGCCCCAGGGCCGAGAGCTGGGCGGAGTCCAGGGAACCGAGCCGCCACCGGCTGCCCTCGGTGTAGAGCGAGGTGGCGAACAGGCAGTCCACCGCCGTCACGCCGGGCAGCCGGGCCAGACGCTCGTCGACGAACCGGTGCACCCCTGCCACGTCAGGGGCCAGCACGTCCAGCAGCAGGTCGGCACCGCCCGGCGCGGTCAGTTCGACCGTCGCCGCCTCGTCCAGCTCGGCGATCCGCGCGGCCAGGGGCTCCCGCGCCGCGGGCGGGCACCTGACGAGGACGAACGCGCTGCACCGGGTCCGGGAGAACGCCGGGCCCGGGACCGCGGACAGCCATGCCAGCCCCTCCCCGGTCAGTCGCTCCCAGCGGCGGGCCAACGTCACCGCCGTCACTCCCAGCGAAGGCGCGAGATCGGTCCACGCGGCACGCGGCCGGATCTGGAGCGCGTGCACGAGGGCGAGGTCGAGTTCGGTGACGCTGCTCGATTCCTTCATCGCGGACGTCCTTCTCGCATGATTCTGGCGAAGTTGGCGATCGGTTCCAGCGGCGCTCGCACTGTAGTCACCACTTCGCGCTCCAGCCAAGGGAAGAGGGTGAGACAGTGACGTGTGCCATCATCCGTGGTCGCGGACTTCTCGCGGTCATGACGGCGATCGTGGTCTGCAGCGGAGTCGTCCAGGGGTACCTGACACCACTGCTGCCGGCGGTGGGCGACCATGTCGGCATCGGCGGGGTGGGGCAGAGCAATCTGTATCTGCTGTCGCAGCTCGCGTTCGCGGTCCTGACCCCGCTGCTGTCCCGCTGGGGCGACCTCTGGGGCCACCGGCCGCTGCTGCGGATCGCGGTCGCCATGGTGGCGGCCGGTTCGCTGCTGATCGCCCTGCGGCCCACGACGGCCACGCTCGCGCTGGGCATGGTGCTCCAGGGCGCTGTCGTGGGCTTCTTCCCGCTGCTCGCCGGAATCCTCCGCTCCCGTGCCCCGGAACACGGCCGTACGGGGATGTCGGTGCTCGTCGGCGCACTGCTGCTGTCCATCGGCACCGGCGGTCTCGTCGCCGGCTCGCTGAGTGAGGAGCACGCCCTCGCGGGCCTGTGGACCGCCGTCCCCTTCGGCGCCCTGGCCCTCGTGGCGGCGTTCGTGCTGCCCGCCGGCTCCGCGCCGCGCGCGGGCCGCTTCAACGCCCCGGCCGCCATCCTGCTGACCCTCGGTCTCGGCGCCCTGGTCCTGGTGCTCACCGAGGGCGACTCCTGGGGATGGGCCTCGGCGTCGTCCCTGCTCACCGCCGTGGTCGCGGTGCTCCTCCTCGCCCTGTGGGTGAGAGTGGAACACCGGTCGGACCATCCGCTGGTGGACCTCGGACTGCTGCGCAGTCCGCGGCTCACGATCGTCAGCGCGCACACCTTCTGCGCCGCGTTCGGCGCCATCGGCTTCCTCGGCGCCAACGCCGTCTTCCTCGGCGCCAAGCCGGACGGTGACGGCTACGGGATGGGCCTGGGGTCACAGGCGATCTCGCTGGTGTCCCTGGCGATGGTCGTCGCCGGCTTCTGCGGGTCCACGGCATCGCCCCGGCTGGCCCGGCGCGTCGGCGACCGGGCCACGATGGTCCTCACCGGCGGTCTCGGCGCCCTGGGCTTCCTGGCACTGACGCTGTTCCACGGTTCACTGCCGCAGTATCTCGTCGGGGCGCTGCTGGTGGGCGTGGCGACGGGCATGTTCGAAGCGGTCACACGGACGCTGTCGGCGGAGGTCGTCGAGGAGACGGAGACGGCCCTGTCCGTGGGCATCAACGAACTGGCGCTGTCCCTGGGAGCGGCGATCGGCGCGGCGGTCATCAGCGCACTGTTCGCCGCTCACCCCGGGGCCGACGGCGGTGTGGCCGGGGCGGGTTACCTGTGGTCGTGGGGGGTGTGCGCGGCGGTGGCGCTGGGCGGGGCGCTGCTCGGCCTGCTGTTCCGCGGTGACGGGCCGGGCCCGGCCACCCGGACCGTCGGTCTCACCACCAGCAAGGAGGCGGCATGACGCACGAACGTCCGGACGCGAGGCGGGAAGACGCGCTGGCGGCTGTCACGGCCGCCGTCCACTCCCGGCGGGAGGCCCTGATCGGCCTGAGCCACAGCCTGCACGCGGAACCCGAGACCGCGCTCCAGGAGCACCGCTCGGCCGCGAAGATCGCCACCCTCATGGCGGACGCGGACTTCCGGGTGACCCGGGGCGCGGCCGGACTGCCCACCGCCCTCGTCGCCACCTACGGCACGGGCGCCCTGGTGATCGCCGTGTGCGCCGAGTACGACGCGCTGCCGGGCATCGGGCACGCCTGCGGGCACAACGTCAACGGCGCCGCGGCCGTGGGCGCGGCGCTCGGCCTGGCGGCGGTCGCGGACGCCGTCGGGATCACTGTGAAACTCGTGGGCACCCCCGCGGAGGAGGACATCGGCGGCAAAGTACCGCTGCTGGAGGCAGGTGTGTTCGACGACGCCGCCGCCGCGCTGATGGTGCACGCGGCGCCGGAGGACTCGGTCGGGGCCTCGTCGCTCGCCGTCGGCGCCTGGGACGTCACCTACCGCGGCACCCCGGCCCACGCCGCGCTCGCCCCGTGGGAAGGAGTGAACGCGCTCGACGCCGCCGTCCTGGCGCACACGGCCGTCGGCATGCTGCGCCAGCAGTTGCCGCCGGGAACCCTGGTCCACGACGTGGTCCACGAGGCGGGTCACGCGGTCAACGTCATCCCGGAACGCGCGCGGGCACGCTACGAGGTGCGCGCCCGCACCATGGACGACCTCGTCGCCGCCCGCCGGCGCGTCCGGGCCTGCCTGGAGGCGGGCGCCCTGGCCACCGGAGCGGAACTGGAACTCGCCCCGCACGGCCACGACTTCGCCGAGCTGCGCCAGGACCCGTTCCTGACCTCCGCCTACCTACGGGCCGCCCGCGCCCTGGGCCGCGAACCGGTCCCCCGGCACGGCGAGTTGACGGCTTCCACCGACATGGGCAACGTCTCCCACGCCGTACCGTCGCTCCACCCGTGCATCGGCTACGACACCGGCGGCGCACTCCAGCACACCGAGGGCTTCACCCGGTACGGGACCAGTCCGGGCGCAGACCGTGCCGTCCTGGACGGGGCGACCGCGCTGGCCCATGCCGCGGTGGAACTCGCCACCGACCCGGGGCGGCGGACGAGCTACCTCCAGCGGGTGGCCCGGCGCCGGGCCACCCGCGCGACCGGGCCGGAACCGCACGGCCCCACGGATCAGGACACGCCGTAGGCGTCCCGCTGACGGCTGACGGCTGACGGCTGACGGCTGACGGCTGACGGCTGACGGCCGACGCCCTGGTGGGCGGGGGGCGATCGCCCGTGAGGTGCGCCGCACGGAGCTGTCGCCCCGCGTCAGCCCCTACGACACCACGAGTCCGACCTCAGCAGCCGAACGCCGCCCGGTGGTCGGCGGCCCAGGTCGCGTAGGTACGGGGCCCGCGGCCGAGCACGGCCGCCACGTCGTCGGTCAGCCGGGCGTTTCCCCCTTCGGCGACGAACCGCTGCCCGCGCAGCGCGCCCTCGGCGAACTCCGGGTCCCGGCCGGCAGCGATCATCTGCTCCTTCGCCGTCTCCAGCGGTACGTCGACGACCTCGACCGGGCGGCCGAGCACCTTGCGCAAGACCTCCACCTGGTCGGGTGTGCTCAGCAACTCGGGACCGGTCAACGTGTAGGTCCTGCCCGAATGACCGGGTGCCGTCAGCGCCGCGACCGCGACCTCGGCGACATCCCGGGGATCGATCACGCCCTGGGCGCCCTTCCCCGTCAGGTTGGCGACAGGCTGCCCGGCCCGGATGGCGGGAGCCCAGGACAGGGTGTTGGTGGCGAAGCTGCTCGGCCGAAGGACCGTCCAGGCCGTGCCCGCCGCTCGCAGGGCGCGTTCACCTGGAAGGTGCCAGGCACTGGTCCTCAGTTCGCTGTGCTCGCCGGTGCCGATGGCCGACACCTTGACCGCCTTCCCGACCCCGTGGGCCCGCACGACGTCGAGCATCGCCAGGTCGTGCCGCTCGATCCAGGGTCCCGGGGCGTCCAGCAGGAGGACCGCGTCGGCCCCGGCCACCGCGTCGACGAGAGAGTCACGGTCGTCGAAGTCGCCCCGCACCACCTCGGCCGGCAGATGCGCGCCCTCCGGGTTCCGTGTCATGGCCCGGACCCGCTCGCCCCGCCCGGCCAGGAGCCGGACCACTTCGGTACCTATGGTGCCCGTCGCACCCGTGACAAGAATCATGGCAACCAGCCTGCCGCGCCGCCGCCCGGCCGATCTAGGAAGAAACGGCAGACCGTAGAGTGGCCGACGTGGAGACGAAGATCCCGATGCCCACGCTCCGGCCCTGGATCGCAGACGTGACACTGATACGTCCCGACAGGAACCTGCCCCTGGTGCACCTGCCCGACGTCACCACCGCACTGGTGTACCGCAGGACTGGCCCGCGGGGCGGTGACCTGCACGTGGTGGGCCCACGCAGCCGCGCGTCCTACCATCCGGGCAAGGAACTGCCGATGTGCATCAGGGCTCGCCTGCGTCCCGGTGCGGCGCGGTCGGTGTTCGGTGCCCCCGTCAGCGAACTACGGGACCAGGCCGTACCGCTCACCGAACTGTGGGGGGAGCGCGCCGCCCGCCTGGAACAGCGGCTCAACGAACTGACCGGTCTCGACTCGGTTCTGCGGGGAATCGAGGACACCCTGCTCACCTGCGTGCACCGCGATGCGGACCCCCGAGACCTGCTCCTCCGCGAGGCCGTCGCGTCGCTGTCCACCCCCGGTGAACGGGTCGCCGCACTGGCCCGGCGGCTGTCGGTCAGCGAACGCCACCTGCGCGACCTGTTCACCGGCCATGTCGGCCTGACACCCAAGCGCTTCGCCCGCATCCAGCGGATCCGCACCGTGCTGGCCGGGGTGGGCTCCGCACCGTGGGCGGCGCTCGCGGTCGACACCGGTTACTACGACCAGTCCCACCTGACGGCTGATTTCCGCACGCTCATGGGACTCTCGCCCACTGCCTTCCACGCAGGCCGCCTTCCCACCCCGACGCCCTGCCCCACGTGACGTGACCGCGTACCGAACGAGCGCTGGTCGCGTCGGTTCCCGTCGGGGCCCCACGCCCCGGACGCTTCCGCCGGCGGGTCTCCGGCGTGTCTCCGCGCGGCTCCGGCGCGTCCCCGCGCATCTCCGGCGCGCAGGACCCTAGCCGAAGAGCTGTCGTCCGAGGGGGTCGTCTCCGAGGAAGCGGGCCAGTTCCGTGCGGTCCGGTGCGGTTGCCGGGCCGCTTCGGGTCACCGCGTAGGCGGCGGCCGCGTTGGCCCCGCGCGCGGCGGTCAGCGGGTCGTGCCCCTGCCCGAGCAGGGCGAGGAACGAGCCGACATGCGCGTCTCCGGCGCCGTTGCTGTCCACCGCCTGGACGGGGAACCCCGGCACGTGCGTCGGTGCTTGGCCGGGGGCCGCCAGCCAGCAGCCGTCCTTGTCGGCCCGGACGAGCACCCCCGCGCCCGGCGCCAGCCGGTCCCGCAGCGCGGTGGCGGCGGCCCGCGGGTCCTCGTGCCCGGACAGCAGCCGGGCCTCGCGGGCGTTGGCGCTGAGCCAGTCCGTGCGGGCCAGGACGGCAGACAGGACGGCCTCGGGGATGTCGGCCACCAGCGGCGCCGGGTCCAGACAGACGGTGACGTCCGCCGGCAGCCCGGCCGTGAACGCGGACAGCAGCGGGCCGTTTCCCGGCAGGACCAGCCCGTAGCCGGAGAGCTGGAGCAGGTCGCCGGGGCGCAGGCGCGCGGCTACGGCGTCGACGTCCGACTGCGTCAGGGTGGCCTCGACGCCGAAGCTGGTGACGAAGGTCCGTTCGCCGCCGCTGTCGATCAGGGCCACGGTGAAGCCGGTGTCACCGTCCGTACGGGCGGGCAGCAGCGGCACGATGTGTTCGGCCGCGAGCGCCTCCCGGACCAGGTCGCCGTGCGGGCCCGTGCCGTGCAGCCCGGCGAGGACGGCCTCCGTGCCGAGGCGCCGGGCCGCGACGAGGGTGTTGAAGCCGCCGCCCGCGGTCGTCTCGGTGCGGGTGCCGATGACGTCGCCGCCGCGTTCGGGCAGCGCGGGCACCTCGATGACCAGGTCGGCGATGACATTGCCGGCGAGGACGAGTCGGCGGGTCATCGCCGGGCCTCCTGAAGGGCGGGGGAGTCGGTCACGCCGTCGCGGTCCGCGGCGCCGGGACGGCGGCCGAACAGCGCGTACACCGCGGCGCCGACGGCCATCGAGATGGCCCAGCCGAGCCCGTTCACCCCGAGCCAGGTGTCCGCGAGCGGGCCGGCGAACCACACGTCGGTGTCGCTGGTCGACGCCTTGGTGAAGAGCAGGCCGGCGACGATGGCGGCGGCCCAGCCCGCGACGGCGGGGAGCCGGAAGCCGCCCGAGTACCAGTACCGGCTGGTGCGGGTGGTGTCCATCAGTGCCTCGGGATCGTAGGCGCGGCCCCACAGCGAGTCCACCGCGATGACTCCGATCCAGGCCGAGATGGGCACGGCCAGCAGGGTCAGGAAGGTGGAGAACGGCCCGTAGAAGTCGTCGGCGATCAGCATGAAGTAGATGCCGCCCGCGAACATCAGCACCACGTCGAGGGTGACGGCGGCGGCCCGCGGCACCCGCAGCCCGAGGGTGATCATCGTCAGGCCGGCCGAGTAGGTGGAGAGGTGGTTCGACATCAGCAGTCCGCCGAAGGCCGCGACGAGGTAGGGGATCGCCATCCAGGAGGGCAGCATCGCGTTGATCGCCGCGACCGGGTCGGAGGCGGTGGCCAGGGACTTGTCGCCCGCCGACAGCAGCGAGCCGAGCGAGATCAGCAGGACCAGCGGGATGCCCGCGCCGAACGCCGAGGCGGTGATCAGCCTGCGGCCCGGGATCGCGCGGGGCAGGTAGCGGGCGTAGTCCGCACCGGCGTTGGCCCAGCCGATGCCGGTGCCCGAGGCGATGAACCCGACGCCCGCGACCACTCCGCTGACCGGGCCCGCGGGGGTGTCGAGGACCTTGGTCCAGTCGACGGTGGCGACCAGGAAGCCCATCACGACCAGGTTCAGCAGGCCGAAGACGACCGTGGCCCACTTGTTGATCCACATGATGGTGGCGTGCCCGAGGCCGCTGATCAGCAGCGTGCAGCCGATGAAGACCAGCAGGCAGACGACGGTGAGCGCGGTGTTCCGGCCGACGCCGAACGCGGTGTCCAGCAACGCCAGCAGCGCGTACGCCGCCGTGGTGGTGGAGATCGTCTCCCAGCCGACCCGGCTGAGCCAGCTGATCAGGGTCGGCCCCGCGTTGCCGCGCTGGCCGAAGACCGAACGGGAGAGGGTCAGGGCGGGCGCGCCGCCCTTCTTGCCCGCCAGACTCAGGGCGCCCACCAGCGCGAAGGAACCGAAGGCCCCGACGACGGCGACGAGCACCGACTGCCAGATGTTCAGGCCGCGGAAGGCGACGAGCGTGGCGCCCAGGGGCAGGCCCAGGATGCTGATGTTGGCGGCGAACCAGGTCCAGAACATCTGGCCGGCCCGGCCGTGCCGTTCGCTTTCGGGAACCGGCTCGATTCCTCGGGTCTCAACGGCGCCGACGCGATCGTTCGTCTTCGAAGCGGTCATGACGGTACCTCCTTGCGGTGTGCGGGGAGCGGGCGGGAAGGGAGAGAAGGGGGGAGGGAGGGGAGGAGGGGGCCGCGTGGGGCGGGTGCGGGCCGGTCAGCGCAGGGCGAGCAGCTCGCCCGTCAGGGCTTCCAGGTCGAGGGAGTTGACCGTACGGAGGGTCCGCACGGCCTCGGCGGGCAGCGCCGCGAGACCGGTGACCGACCCGGCGACGGCACCGGCGATCGCGCCGATGGTGTCGCTGTCGCCGCCGAGGTTGGCGGCGAGCAGGGCGGCCCGCCAGGGGTCGCCGTCGGCCACGGAGAGGACCGCGAAGGCGGCGGGCACGGACTCCTGGCTGGCGACGCTGGTGCCCACCAGGGTGACGATCCGGTCGAGCGCCTCGGCCTCCGGCAGGCCCCGGACCAGGTCCCAGGCCCAGGCCACACGGGTGGCGATGTCGGCCCCCGCGACCCAGTGCCCGCGCCGGGCACCGGCGCGCGCCGCGCTCACCGCGGCGGCCACGGCCTGCTCCAGCGTGCCACCGCCGACGCCGGTGCTGACGGCGGCGGCGACCGCGGCGGCGCCCGCGATGCCGATGTTCGTGTCGTGCGTGACCTGGCAGGACTCCACGACGTGGTCGAGGAAGGTGTCCAGCGGCTCGGCGGCGCGGGCGATGCCCACCGGGGTGACGCGCATGGCGGCGCCGTTCGTCGTGCCGGTGCGCCCCGCCTCGTGCGCCGGGACACCGCGGGCCACCGCGTCCAGGGCGGCCTTGGTGGAGGGCCCGAGGAGGTCGAAGGAGCCCTTGGCCTTCATCTCCTTCTCCCAGGCGAGCAGTTCGTGGGCGAGTCGCAGCGGGTCGATCCTGCCCCGGCCCTCGGCGATGAGCCGGCCCACGATCACGGCCTGGTCGGTGTCGTCGGTGACGGATCCGGCCGGCATCCCGCCGCTGATCGGGTTGTCGGGGTGGGCGGGGACGAAACCGGTGAGGGTGCCGTAGCACCGCACGACGTCCTGGCGGGACATCGACTGGGTGGGCATGCCGAGGGCGTCGCCGAGGGCGAGCCCGTAGTAGGCGCCGAGGGCGCGGTCGAGCCGGTCGGTCACAGTCGGCCTCCTCGGCCTGATCGGATGTGCAGTTCGAACCTGGCCGGGTCGAGCAGGCTGGTGACGTGCTCGACCACCGAGCCGTCGGCGGCCCGGTACACCTGGCTCAGGCGCAGGAAGGACTCACCCTGCGCGCGGTGCAGCAGGGCGGCCTCGGCCGGGCCCAGCCCGCGCACCGTCACCAGACCCTCACCGGACTCGGTGACTCGGCCCGCGGCGACCAGGGTCCGGCTGAGCGAGCCCCCGTCGAGGCCGCGCTCGGGCAGGCCGGCCAGTTCTCCGGTGGCCGGCACCCTGCTGTGCTCCAGGGAGACGCCCTGCCCGTCGGGCAGCCGCCTGACCCGGTCCAGGGCGACGAACGCGTTCGATGCCAGCCCCAGCTCGGCGGCCAGCGCGTCGTCCGTCACCTGCTCGAACCGGACGGTCTCCGTCGACAGCTCGGTGCCCTGCTCCGCCAGCGCCCGGGTCCAGCCCAGGCGGTGGTCCAGCGGTGCCCCGCCGTCGAAGGTGACGAACGAGCCGATCCCGGCGTGCGTGGCGATGAGTCCCTCCTCGCCGAGCACCTGGAGCGCCTGCCGCAGGGTGGTGCGACTGACGCCGAAGCGCTGGGTGAGGGCGTGCTCGCCCGGGAGTCTGCTGCCGTCGGTATGTATTCCAGCGCGGATCTCGTCGGCGAGGACGCGGGCGATGCGATGATGCTTGTGTACCTGTCCAGGCATGTCTAGACAGTAGATGGACAAGCGTGGCGAGGTCTATACCTCGCCGCATCTTTTTTGCGGGAGCGACGGAGCGAACGCGAGCCGAGGGCGTCCCGCGCCCCCTGGGCCGCCCAGGGTACGTCCGTCCGGGCACTGCTTCCTGGAATACTGCGACCGATGACACGGTGATCGCCCACGACCTGCTCGACACCCGCGCGGACCCGAGGGGCATGCGGATCCTGCACGCCGTGCAGCCCTGACGGGTGGTCAGGGATCTGGGATCTCACCGCCTCCCGCCCCGGAAAGGCGACCGGCATGGACTCCACCGGCACAGCGCCGACTTCAGCGACCAGGTCCGAAGCCCGCGAGGTCCTCGTCGCAGCAGGTGTCACCATCTCCTACGACGATCTCGGTTCCCCCGCAGGGGTGCCGGTCCTGTTGATCCACGGGCACCCGTTCAACCGCGGCATGTGGCGTCCGCAGGTGGATGCGCTCGTGGCCGCCGGGTACCGGGTGGTCGTACCCGACCTGCGCGGGTACGGGGACAGTACGGTCGTACCCGGCACGACACTGCTGTCGGACTTCGCGCAGGACCTGGCCGACGTGCTCGGCCACCTCGGGACGGAGCGGGCCGTGGTGGCCGGCCTGTCCATGGGCGGCCAGATCGCCATGGAGTTCCACCGGAGCCACCCGGAGCGGGTGGCCGCGTTGGTGCTGGCCGACACGTCGCCGGTGGCCGAGACCGAGCAGGGCAGGGACTTCCGCAACGCCCTCGCCGATCGGCTGCTGGCCGAGGGCATGGACGGATACGCAGCCGAGGTGATCGACGAGATGATCGCCCCGCACCACGTGACCGGCCTGCCCGAGGTCGCCGGGCACGTCCTGCGCATGATGCGCGGTACCGACCCGGCCGGGGCCGCGGCGGCCCTGCGCGGACGGGCCGAACGGCCGGACTACCGCCGCACGTTGCGGGACGTGCGGGTACCGGCACTCGTGATGGTCGGCGCGGACGACACCTGCACTCCGGTGGAGCAGGCCGAGTTCATGCACGGCCTGGTCGACGGCTCGGCTCTCGCCGTCGTCGACGACGCGGCCCACTTGCCGAACCTGGAGCAGCCGGAGCGGTTCAACGCCGCGCTGCTGGCGTTCCTCGACGCCCACCGCACTGCCCTCGCGCTCCCGCACCCCCTGCTGAACCACCTTCTCGACGCCGCCGAAGGGCGCTTCCCACCCGCCGACGGGGCCGTCACGGTGCTGCCCGCGCTGCCCGGCGGCCTGGAATGTTCGCTCGCCTTCACCGGCCACGCCGTCGTCGCCACCGCGCTGCCGGCCGCACAGGTCCACGCCCACGAGCCCGACGGCTTCGGCGGCTCCCTGTCGCCGGACTTCCTGCGCGCCCTCGCCGGCCCCACGGGGCTCATCGGAAGCGTCGACGCCACCCTCGTACACCGCGGCTCGGGCGGGACTCCCCGCCTGCGGCCGCTCACCGGAGCCGAAGACCACCCCAGGGTGCGGTACGCCCGACAACTGCGCACCGACGTACGGGTGTTCGGCGACGACCGGGGCCTGGTCACGCTCGCGCACGGGCTCGCCGGGCGTACGGAACTCAGCATCGAGCTGCGTGAACCCCTCGACAGCGGGCGCGGACGCGGCCGGGCGCTGCTCGCCGACGCCCTCACGTTGGTACCGGCGGGCGAGCCCGTCTACGCCGCCGTCGCCCCGGGCAACGCCCGCTCCCTGCGCGCCTTCCTCGCCACCGGGTTCACCCCGATCGGCGCCGAGGCCCTCGTCCGGCCCGACCGGAGCCGGTCATGACAGCACCGCGCCCGCGGTCCCCTCGTAGTACCCCAGCCCGGCCGCTCCACCGCCGTCACGTCGAAGGGTCCGCGGAGCGGTGAGCGGGCCCGCGGCCGTACCCGCGGCTCGGACCGGCGGCACGTTGCGCACGGCCCGGTCCCGTACGGGTAGGAACCGCTCGGCGCGGCCTCAGGAACGTCTGCGGCGCAGGCTCCGTACGAAGGCAGGCGCCGCCAGCAGGAGCAGGGCTCCTTCGACGGCCAGGCTGACCAGTCCGAGCGTTTCCGTCCAGTTGCCGATGTCGTCGCTGTAGTCGGGCAGTCCCGAACTCCGCGAGAAGATGTAGCCGAGCAGAGGGCCCACGGCGACCCCGGTCGCCAGCAGCCAGCCCGGTCGGACGAGGCGGAGGAGGAGCAGCACGGCTGTGACCACGGCCACGATCTCCAGGACGTGGTAGGCGACGCCCACGTAGTAGGGGTCCCTCGTCGTCGTGATGCCTCCCTGGTCCACGACATGGATGGCGGCCACCGCGAGACACAGCAGGGCCCCCGCCACCCTGGCAGCCCAGGTGGTCTCCGGCGCCGTCGCGGCGTGGTCCGGCATACGAAAGCCCCTTCTTCATTCGGCAGCGCGTCTCCACAGCACCGCGAACTCGTCTGCCCGACAGGTCTCCCGAACAGGCGGCGCGGCACACCATGCCGTTCCCAGCCTGGGCGGACGACTGCTCGGCGTCACCTCCGACGGTGCGGACGAGTGAGAGGGGAAGACGAGTGAGAGGGGAAGCAGCGGGCGCGGCACTGCCCCCGTCCCGACCTCGTCACCGGCCGGTAGGGCCGAGGACCGCTGTCGCGAGCCGGCGTGCGTACGTGGCGTCGAGTCCGTCCGGGCGGAAGAGGATGCGGTACATCAGGGGTGCGACGACCTGGTCGATGACCGTCTCGACCTCGGGTGTCTCCTCCCCGCGTTCGAACGCGCGGGCGAGGATGACGTCGATCTGCTCGGCGGCGTAGGCGGAGCACTGGCCGGCGTTGCCGCCGTCCGGGTCGCCGAGGAGGGCGTCGCGGATGTAGGCGCGGCCGGCGGGGGAGGACATCTCGTCGAGGAACTGCTCGGCCCACGCCGTCAGGTCGGGCGACAGTGCGCCGTGGTCCCCGGGCGCGGTCTCGGGCCGCAGACGCTCGACCGCCACGTCCGACAGCAGTTCCTGCAGATCCCCCCAGCGGCGGTAGACCGTCGAGGGTGTCACGCCCGCACGCTGGGCGATCAGCGGTACCGTCAGGGCGTCGCGGCCCACCTCCGAGGCGAGTTCGCGCACGGCGGCGTGCACCGATGCCTGGACCCGGGCGCTGCGCCCACCGGGGCGTACCATCTGCCTGCTCATGGAACCCACCTTAAAGCGAAGTCGTTGCGTCTAGCGACCCATACACCTCCGAGATCCGCGGTCTGGTGTGTCCGCCCGGCCCGCTCCACCGCCCTCCGCCCGCTCCACCGCCCTCCGCCCGCTCCACCGCCCTCGGCCCGCTCCACCGCCCTCGGCCCGCTCCACCGCCCTCCGCCCGCTCCACCGCCCTCGGCGCCGTCCCCGCGCGGGGACGTCCGCGCAGGCTCGGCCGGCGACAGCGGCCGAGAGCCCGGCGGCAGAGGCCCGAGCGTCCGGCGACTGCGGGGCGGAGCGGGGTCGGGCATCGGCCCTGCCGGGGCGGTGCTGCCGGGTCCCGTCACTCGTTCACGCGGCGTGCGTTCACGCCACGTGCGCGAGGTCACGGGCGGGCCGGCTCTGCTCGTAGGCGTGGCCGACCCGCAGGAGCACGCTCTCTTCGAGCGGTCGCCCGAGCAGCTGCATGCCGATCGGCAGCCCCGCCGTGTCGTGGCCGACCGGTACCGACAGGGACGGTACGCCGGTGATGTTGGCGGGGGACGACAGCCGTACGTAGGCGTCGGAGACACCCTCGACGGTGCCGTCGGCCCAGGTGATCGTCTCCTGACCGGCCTTGACGGCGGTCGCCGGGACTGTGGGCGCGGCGATCACGTCGACCTCCTCGAACATGCGGGCCCACTCCTGCCGCATGAGGGTGCGGGAACGCTGGGCGCGCAGGTAGTCCCCGGCGCTCATCAGTTCGCCGGCCTCCAGGAGGATGCGGACATCGGCCTGGTAGAGCTCGGGGACCGCGCGCAGGGTGCCCTCGTGGTAGGCGGTGGCCTCGGGCACCATCAGCCCCCACTGGGTGGCCTGGATGTAGCGCGTCATGGGGATCTCCACCTCGACGAGGCGCGCGCCGAGGGCCCGGAGCCCGTCGATGGCGTGCCGGACGGCACCTTCGATCTCGGGGTCGACGTGGTCGAAGTAGTAGGTGCGCGGCACGCCGATCCGCAGCCCCGTCAGGTCCGTGCCCGCATCCGGCCGGTAGTCCGTGGCCGGTGCGGTCAGGGAGGCGGGGTCGCGGGGGTCGTGCCCGGCCAGCGCGGTCAGGACCAGGGCCGCGTCCTGGGCGGTGCGGGTGATCGGGCCGACGTGGTCCAGGGACCAGGACAGGGACGTGACGCCGTGGCGGGGGAGGAGACCGTAGGTCGGCTTGAGGCCGACCACCCCGTTGAGCGCGGAGGGGACCCTGATGGATCCGCCGGTGTCGGTGCCCAGGGCGAAGGTGGCCATGCCGGCGGCGACGGCGACGGCGGATCCGCCGCTGGAGCCGCCGGCTACCCGGCCCGTGTCCCAGGCGTTGTGGGTCTGCGGGGTGGTCAGGCCGTAGGCGAACTCGTGCGTGTGCGTCTTGCCCAGCAGGACCGCACCGGCCTCGGCCAGGCGTGCGACGACCGCGCTGTCGGCCTGCGCCCGGTGGTCGGCGCGGACCCGGGAGCTCGCCGTCGTGGCCGCGCCCGCCACGTCGATCAGATCTTTGACGCCCATGGGGATGCCGTGCAGCGGACCCCGGTAACGGCCGGCCGCGATGTCGTCTTCGGCTTTCCCCGCGGCCCTGCGGGTGCGTTCGGCGGCGACGGTGACGTAGGCCTGGAGGTGCGGCTCCATCCGCGCGATGCGCTCCAGGACGGAGTCCGCCAGCTCGACGGGGGACAGCTGCCGGGCCCGGATCGCGTCGGCGGCTGCGGTCAGGGTCAGTTCATACGGCTGCATCGTGCGTCTCCTTATCCGCCCGGTAGGCGGGGGCGGGCGGAGTGTCGCCGAAGTCCAGCTCACGCAGGACCGCGACGACGGAGTGGATGTGGTTGGCGGTGGCTGCGATCGCGGCGTGGCGGTCGGCCGGCAGCGGGAGCCCGCCACGGGCGGCCCAGCGGGCCGCTTCGGACGGGGTGAGTTCCAGGGCGGACATGGACTTCTCTCTTCTGGGGCCTGAGCGGCAAGACGAACGCCCTCAACCTCAAAAGCTAAGGGTTTGCGTTAGATCACTGTAGGGGTCTACCGTGACTTAACGCAAACCCGTAGCGTTTAGCGTATGAGGAGTCAGAGGAGCCAGTCCCATGTCCACCGTCACACCACGAGCACCCGCGCAACGCCCCCACCAGGCCGTCCACCCCCGCACGACCGGCCGCACGGCGCCCTTCGTCCTGAACGCCTCGATCCTGGCCGCGCTCCTCGCGGCCTCCAGCGCACCCACCCCGCTCTACCGCCACTACCAGGACTCCTGGCACCTGTCCGCGCTCACCGTCACCGTGGTGTTCAGCGCCTACTCCCTGACCCTGCTGCCGGCCCTGCTCACCACCGGAGCGCTCTCCGACCACCTGGGACGACGCCCCGTCCTGGTGGGCGCCCTGGCGCTGGAGGCCGCCGCCATGGTGCTGCTGGCCGCGGCCGACGGCGCCGCCGCGCTGATCGCCGCCCGCGTCCTGCAGGGAGCGGCCACCGGCGCGGCCACGAGCGCCGCGGGCGCCGCCCTCCTCGACCTGGAGGACCCCCGGCGCCCCGGCCGATCCGCCCTGACCAACAGCATCGCCCCGCTGGCGGGCATGGCCGCCGGCGTCCTGGCCTCCACCCTCCTCATCCGTTTCGCACCCGCTCCCACCGTCACCGTCTACGTCCTGCCGGCGGTCCTCTTCGCAGCCCAGGCGGTCGCGGTCACCTTCACCGCGGAGACGGCCCGCCCGCACCCCGGCGCCCTGCGCTCCCTGCGCCCCCGGCTCGCCGTGCCACCGCCGGCGCGCCGCGCCCTGTCGGCGGTCGGCACCGGCCTCGTCGCCGTCTGGGCCCTGGGCGGCTTCTACTCCTCCCTCGGACCGGCCCTCGTGCGCCTCGTCGCCCCCGGCGCCCCGCAGACGGCCGGCGGCATGGTCTTCTTCACCCTCACCGCCGCGGCCACCCTGACCGCATGGACACTGCGCCGCACGGCTGCGCGCACCGTCGCCGCCGGCGGCAGCCTGGCCGTCGTACCCGCCGGTGCTCTGACGCTGGGCGGTCTGCACGGTGCCGGCCTGCCCGCCGTCTACGGCGGAGCGGCCCTGGCCGGGATCGCCTTCGGTGCCGTGTCCCAGGGGGCGCTGCGCATGACACTCGCCTCACTCGACGAGCAGGACCGTGCCGCGACGCTGGCCGCCTGCTACGTCCTCAGCTATCTCGCCATGAGCCTGCCCGCCATCGCCGCGGGTGCCGCCACCCAGCACTACGGGCTGCGCACCGTCGCCCACGCCTACGCCATCGCCGCCGCCCTGCTCGCCGTCGCGGCCCTGGCCGCACTCACCGCGTCGAGGGGCGGCGCCTCCGACCCCGCACACCACGACCTTCCGTAACGAGACCGACCAAGGACACAGCGATCATGAGCACCGCACCGGCCACCGATCCGACCGCCGCCACCTCCTGGACCGTGGGCGACGTCACCGTCCACCGCATCGACGAGGTCCTCCTGCCGCCCGCCACCGGACCGTGGCTGCTGCCCGACGCCACCGCGGACCTCGTCGCCGCGCAGGACTGGCTGCACCCCCACTACGCCGACGACGAGGGCGTCCTCCGCATCGACAGCCACAGTTTCGCGTTCACCCTGGGCGGCCTGCGCATCCTGGTCGACACCGGCATCGGCAACGGCAAGGAACGGGCCAACCCCGCCTGGCACGACCTGGACACCGACTACCTCCGGGACCTCACCGCCGCCGGATTCCCGCCGGACTCGGTCGACCTGGTGATCCTCACCCACCTGCACGCCGACCACGTCGGCTGGAACACGCGGAAGGTGAACGGCGACTGGGTTCCGACCTTCCCCCACGCCCGGTACCTGACCGCCCGTACCGAGCGCGAGTTCTGGGCCGGGTACGACATGGAGGAGGCACGCGAGCAGATGTTCCGGGACTCCGTGATCCCGGTGGAGGAGGCGGGGCTGCTCGACCTCGTCGACGTCCCCGCCGAGGGCTTCGACGTCGCGCCGGGCCTGCGCCTGCTCCCCACCCCCGGCCACACCCCCGGCCACGTCGCCGTCGAGCTGACCAGCCGGGGCCGGACGGCACTGATCACCGGCGACTGCATCCACCACCCCGTCCAGCTCGCCCACCCCGCCATCGGCGCCTGCGTCGACATCGACCCGCAGCAGTCCGAGGCCTCGCGCCGGCAACTGCTCGCCTCGCTCGTCGACACGGACACGCTGGTCCTGGGCACCCATTTCGCACCGCCCACGGCCGGTCACGTCGTCCTCCACGAGGGCGGCTACCGGCTCTCGCCCGTCGGCGCCGAGGTGCGCTGAGCGGCGACTGCGGGCCGTGCCGGTGAGGCCGCCCTCGGGACCGACCGGCCGCACCCCGGTCGTGACGGTCAGCGGCGGAACCAGCAGCGATGCGGACCGGCCAGAACGGGACGGGCTGCGGAGGAGGTGGTCCTGGAGCCGGCGTCCTTCTCTTGCCGGGGGGCGCCGACGACGTCCTCAGTGGCATCGGCCTGCGTGTTGCGCCCGGCGGGCACATCGCGGTCGTGGGACCCGGCGCCATCGGCAACCGCTACGGCGAGCGCGCCGGCGCCGCGCCCGTCATCCGTCAACACACGAAGGCGGGAACCGACATGCCCGTGGTCGCGCCCGTCGCCGGCCTGCTCGCGTCAGGCATGGTCCGCCTCGGTCGTCTCCTCGGTGGCCGCGGCCTGGGCGCGGCGGCGACCCAGCAAGGCGCTTCCCACGATGACCAGACCGATCGCGACGACCTTGGCGGCCCCGTAGTAGCCGGTCGCCAACTCCTCGGGGGTACCGGGCAGTCGTAGGGAGACCCACACTGCCGCGAGAGCACCGAAGACGATCAGTGCGACGGCCCCCCAGGTCCCGAGGCCCACCCACCAGGGCCCCGGGCCGTGACCCCGCTCGTCGCTCCGCTCAAGGCCTTTGTCTGTCACTGCGTGTTCTCCGGTTCGTGTGGTGACGGTCGAGCAGGAAGACGCAGCGCCGGTGCGGGTGGTTCACGGGGGACGGCTCCCCGGTCAGTCCTCGATGGAGGCGAGCCAGGCGGTCAGGAGACGGTTGACCTCCTGCGGGCGTTCCTGCTGGATCCAGTGGCCGCAGTCGTCCAGGAGGTGTGACGAGACCAGGCCGGGGAGCGTGGCCGGGTAGGCGTCGATCGCGTCGGCCATCCAGGTCGTGGAGGCGTCCAGGCCACCGCCGATGAACAGGGACGGTTGCTTGATCGGGGCGCCGTTGTGCGGGGTGAGGTCCTCCCAGTCGCGATCCATGTTGCGGTAGCGGTTCAGCGCCCCCGTCATGCCGGTGCGCTCGAACTCCCCGGCGTACACGTCGAGATCGCCCTCGGTGAGCCAGGCGGGGAGAGGTCCGCTCGGGAAGCGGTCGCGCAGCCTCCCTGTGCTTCGGCTCACGAAGTGCGGGTCGGGCTCGGCCCGGGACGGCATGGTGTCGGCGGACAGGGCGGCGAAGAAGCCCGCGAGCCAGCCCCGGACGTCGGGTTCGATCTCCGCCTCGGCGCGGCCGGGCTCCTGGAAGTAGGACACGTAGAACTCCTCCTCGGGGCCGCCGATCCGGGAGAAGACGTCGGTGGGGCGGGGGCCGCCGGGCGGGGCGTAGGGGACGCTCAGCAGTCCGACCGCGCGGAAGACGTCGGGGTGGAGCAGGGCCGAGGTGGCCGCGATGTTGGATCCCCAGTCGTGTCCGATGATCACCGCCCGGTCCTCGCCCAGGGCGCGCACCAGGGCGACGTTGTCCTCCACCAGGTCGAGCATGCGGTACGCGTGCGTCGCGGCGGGCTTGGCGGAGCGGCCGTAGCCGCGTACGTCGAGGGCGACCGCCCGGTACCCGGCCGCCGCGAGGGCCGGGAGCTGGTGGCGCCAGGAGTACCAGGACTCGGGGAAGCCGTGCACGAGCAGGACCAGCGGCCCGGTGCCCTGCTCGACCAGGTGCAGCCGTCCGGCGGGGGCCTTGAGGGTGCGATGGCGCCGGCCGGCGGGGGGTGTGGGCTGGGGCATGGTTCTTCTCCTCGGGT
This sequence comes from Streptomyces sp. NPDC021356, assembly GCF_040641015.1. Lineage (NCBI taxonomy): Bacteria > Bacillati > Actinomycetota > Actinomycetes > Kitasatosporales > Streptomycetaceae > Streptomyces > Streptomyces sp. NPDC021356. Next base: position 212,950 of record NZ_JBFACU010000011.1, read on the forward strand.
TCCGGGGTGGCCGCGGGTACGCACCGATGATGCGCTGCGGCGGCCGGCCGATGCGACAAGCCTTGCCGCTGTGGCAAAGTGGCAGGACACGGCCGTAGCGGCGGCCCTCAGGAGGGCGGGGCGACGACCCATGACGGACGACGGCGTAGCCGGCACGCTGGCCGCGATCGCGTCGCGGCTGAGGGCCGCGCGTGAGAACCGCGGTGACACGCTTTCCGACGTGAGCCGCGCGACCGGCATCTCCCTCAGCACCTTGTCGCGGGTCGAGACCGGTCGGCGCAGCCCGACCCTGGAGGTGCTGCTGCGGCTGTCGAGGGCGTACGGCCTCTCCCTCGACGCCCTGGCAGGCGACGAACCGGCGGGCACGGCGCCCGCCGAGACGGCCCGAACACGTGAGCGCGCGCCGCGGAGTCGCGGTGACGACAAGGCGGTCCTGCCCCTGACCCGCTACGTCGGGGGTCTGCATGCCCACAAGCACGTCCTGCCGCCCGTGGACGGACCGCCACCGCGGCCACGGCAGGTCGTCCACGACGGGTACGAATGGCTGTGCGTGCTGTACGGGCGCCTGTGGCTGGCGCTCGGCGAGCAGGACCTCGTCCTCTGCGCAGGTGAGGTGGCCGAGTTCGACACCCGCACCGCCCACGGCGTGGCGAACGCCGGCCCGGCTGGACCGGTCGAATACCTGGTCATGTTCGGGCCGCAGGGCGAGCGCCTGCGACCACGCGGTCAGGCGTAGGCCCCCGGGCCCGGACACCGGGGCCCCCGCTGCGGCAAGACACTCACGTCTCCTGCCGGAACAGTCCTCTCACCCATCGCGCACGCATGAGCCCATGTGTGCGCACTGAGGTCAGTGGTCGAAGGCCAGGAGCTTGGCGATGCCGTTGCGCTGGATCTCGGACGTGCCCGTGAGGATGCGGAACATGCGGATCTTGCGGAAGAGGTACTCGATCTCGTTGCCCTGGGTGAGCCCTTCCTTGCCGTGGATCTGCACGGCCTCGTCGAGGATGCGGAAGGCGGACTCGGCGACGAACAGCTTGCACATGAAGGCTTCCGCGTGCACCTCGCGGCCCGCGTCCAGGGCCGCCAGCGCGGCATACGTCATGGACCGGGCGGCGTAGAACTCCGTGGCCATGTCGGCGACCTTGTGCTGGATGGCCTGGAGCATGAGGAGGGGTTGGCCGCCCGCCACCTTGCGGGTCCGGGTCCGGTCGAGGGTCAGGGTGAGAGCGCGGCGGGTGGCGCCGAGGACCGTGGGGCAGTGCAGGAGGCGGTTGGTGGTGACCCGGCCGAGCGCGATGCGCATGCCCTTTCCCTCTTCGCCGAGGAGGTTGGCGGCCGGGACGTGGCAGTCGTCCAGGACGATGTCGCTCTCGATGTGTTCGCCCGACATGGGGGTCGCCCCCTCCTCGACGCGGCAGCCGGGGCTGTCCAGGTCCACCAGGAACGCGGAGAACCGCGGTTTGTCGTCCTCCCGTTCCCCGGTGCCGGCCATGCGGGCGACGACGATCGCGAAGTCGGCGAAGGGACCGGCCGAGGAGAAGACCTTGTGCCCGGTCAGCCGGTAGCCGTCACCGTCGGCATCGCGTGCGGCGACCGTGCGCATGGAGCGGACGTCGGAGCCGGCGTCGGTCTCGGTGAGGGAGAAGCAGCACGCCCGCTCGCCGCGGATCAACGGCAACAGGTACTTGTCCAGCTGGTGTTCGGTGGCGTGCTTGAGGATGTCGCCCGCGCGCAGGGGGCCACCCATGTCACCGAGAACGCTGTGGCCGAGGACCCGGCCGCTGGCGCCGATCTCCTCCTTCAGGGCGGCGAGTTGGGTGTAGGTGAGGTTCTGGCCGCCGTACTCCACGGGCAGGTGGATGCCGTAGAAGCCGAGTTCGCGGCTGCGGCGCCAGACCGGTTCGAGGTCGGCGCGGGTGAGACGGCTGGAGTGGGTCAGGCCGCGTGAGCTCTCGAAGTCGGCGAGTTCGCCGTCGAGGTAGTCGCGCAGGCGGTCGACGAGTTCGGCGGTGCGCGGGTCGTCGTAGGCGGGGCGGAGGGAGAAGGTCACGGCGGGGGCTCCGAAGGGGAAGTGGTCAGTTGACGCGGCGGGCGGCGTGGGCCCAGAAGGGCTCGCGTACGGTCTTGCGGTCGAGCTTGCCGTTGCGGTTGTGGGGCAGTTCGGTCACGAAGTCGACCGAGCGCGGCTTCTTGAAACGGTCCAGCCGGTCGGCGCAGAAGGTGATCAGCTCGTCGGCCGTGACGGTCGTACCGGCGTGGGTGACGACGACGGCCTTGACGGCCTCGCCCCACCGTTCGTCAGGCACGCCGACGACACATGCCTCCTGGACGGCGGGGTGTTCGTACAGGGCGGCCTCGACCTCGGTGCAGTAGATGTTGAAGCCACCCGAGATGATCATGTCCTTCTTGCGGTCGACGAGGAAGAGGTAGCCGTCCTCCCGCATCCATGCCAGGTCGCCGGTGTGCACCCAGCCCTCGCGGAAGGTCTGCGCGGACAGTTCCGGCTCCTGCCAGTACTCCCTCACGCAGTCCGGCCCGCGCACGATCACCTCGCCGACCTCGCGCGGGCCGAGTTCCCGGCCCGCCTCGTCGACGACACGTATCTCGGTGTCGTAGGACGCACGGCCGCACGACTGGAGCAGCTCCGGGTCCTCCTTCACGGCGTGGGCGATCTCCTCGCTGCTCAGGCCCGCGACCACGCTGGTGGTCTCGCCCAGCCCGTACCCCTGGGCGATGACCGGGCCGAAGAACTCCACGGCGTCCCGCAGGCGCTGCGGTGAGATGGGCGCGCCGCCGATGCGCACACTCGTCAGCGAGCGCAGGTCGTGGCCGGCGGCACCGGGATGGGCGAGCACCGTGTTCAGCATGGCCGGCACCAGGAAGGTCGCGGTGATGCGTTCCTTCTCGACCGTCTCCAGGAAGCTCTGCGGGCTCCAACTCGGCAGGACGTAGGTGGTCGAGCCGCCGAACACCCCGGCGAGCAGGCCCATGCCGGTGGCGTGTGTGATCGGGCCGCAGGCGAGGTAGCGGGTGCCGGGGCGGGGGCGGGATTCGTCGGCCATCAGCTGCTTGCGCATGTTGGCGAGGCGGTTGCCGACCGTCTGCACCGCGGCCTTGAGCGCGCCGGTGGACCCTGAGGTGAAGTTCAGGACGCAGGGGGCGTCCTCGTGGACCTCGACGCGGACCGGTGTCCCGTCGCCTTCGGCCAGCAGGTCGCTGTAGGAGACCTCGCCGGGCTGTGCGCCGTCGAGGGGGACGGGCAGGCAGCCGGTGCCCGCCGCGGCGATGGCCGCGAGGGCGTCCTCGCGGTGGGCGGCGTCGAAGACGAGGGCGCGTACGGGGGCGTAACGCAGGATGTGCCCGATCTCGCCGGGGCCGAGCCGGGCGTTGATCGGCGCGCGCGTCAACCCGGCCTTGTACAGCGCGAATTCGACCTCCACCAGCTCGCCGCGGTTCCACGCGAGGCAGGCCACGGCGTCGCCGGGGCGCAGGCCCCGGCCGGCCAGGGCGGAGGCCAGGCGGTCGGCCGCCCGGTCCAGGTCGGTGAAGCTCCAGACGCGGTCCCCGCAGACGAGGGCGGGGGCCTGGGGCCAGTAGCGAGCGCTGCGCGACAGGTAGATGCCGAGGTTCATGAGGGCCTACTCAGTAGGGGGCGTCCGTAGAGTTACATACTGATCAGTTCCAGACAGCTTGTTCATTAACAGCTGCCATGTCAAGAGTCTTCTAGACTGGCTCCGCATGCGTCACCGCGGCCATGCGTGACGATCGAGGAGGAGGGTGCATGGCGGAGGACAGGCGGACCAGACGTTCACGCCGGGCTCTGGGGGAAGCCCTGGTGGAGCTGGTACTGGAGCGGGGCTTCACGGCGCTGACGGTGGAGGACGTCACCGAGCGCGCGGATGTGGCACGCGCGACCTTCTACGCGCACTTCCGTGACAAGGAGGATTTGTTCGCGCGCGTGACCGCGGACCTGCTCGCCGAACTGTCCGAACGCCTGGCACCCGCGGTCGCCGACAGCGCGATCGGGTTCACCGGCAAGCCGGTCCTGGAGATGTTGCGGCACGCGCGCGAGCAGCGCGATCTGTACCGGATCGTGCTGCGCGGCGAAGGCGACGGCAGGCCTTTGCAGATGTTCGTGGACGCCTGCGCGCGTGCCACGACCGAGGAGTTCCGCGCCCGCGCCGAACGCAACGCCGTACAACCGCGCATCGACCCCGAGCTGCTGGCCCGGGTATGGGTCGGGGAGCAGATCGCGGTGCTGCGGTGGTGGGTCGAGCAGGACTCTCCCTCGCTGCCGGCCGCCGAGGTCGTCCGCATGCTCCTCGACCTGGCCCTGCACGGCCGCTACTGGGCCAGCGGATTCGAGCCGCCGGCCTGAGCGGCGCACTCCGGTCACCGGTCTGAGCGGCGCACTCTGGCCGTCGGTCGGGAGCGGCGCACTCTAGCCGTCGATCGGAGCGGCGCACTGCTGCCCGCGCCCGGCTCGGTCGGCCGGCCTCAGCCGCTGTACGTCCCGCTCGGGGCGGATCGCGGCGAGGGCGGTCAGCCCGCAGACCAGCATCACCGCGGCCGACACCAGGAAGGCATGGGAGTATCCGGCGGTCTGCGAGGGCGCCGAGTCCAGCAGGCGCCCGGCCAGATACGGCGCGATCAGTCCGGGCAGAGTGCCGGTCGCGGCGACGAAGCCGAACACCGCTCCCCGCTGTGCGGGCGGCACCACGGCGGCCGTCGTCATGTAGTGCAGCGGGAAGGTGATGGCATGGGCGCCGAACGCCAGCGTGATCAGGGCCAGGAGCACCCCCCTGACGTCGGCGAAGGGCAGGGCCGCCATGGCCAGCGCCGCGACGGTGACGGCGATCCCCTGGGGCGCGCCCCTCGACCAACGGCTCGGCACCCCGCGCCGGTTCAGCGCGTCGACCAGGGGGGACACCGCCAGCAGCAGCACGAAACTGAACGCCGAGACGCCGCTGATGAGTGTGGCCGCCCCGCCCGATGACATGCCGAGCTGCGTGCGCAGGTAGGCGGGCAGCCACGCCTGGCTCAGGGACAGGGCCCAGGAGGCACCGAAGGCTCCCGCGATGCTCCCCAGCACCGTGCCGTTCAGCAGCAGCCGGCGAAACGGCAGCCGTATCACCGGTCCGGACCCACGCCCGGACCCGGCCCCGGACCGATGCACTGACCCGGAGCCGGCCCCGGAGCCGGCCCCGGACCCGGCACCGTGCACGGACTCGTGGCCGTACGGCCCGTCGTGCCCCGTCCGCCACCGGGCCCTGGAGCCGGCCCCGGACCCGGCACCGTGCACGGACTCGTGGCCGTACGGCCCGTCGTGCCCCGTCCGCCACCGGGCCCTGGAGCCGGCCCCGGACCACG
>NZ_JBFACU010000011.1:218415-284871 GCF_040641015.1 Streptomyces sp. NPDC021356
CCGGCACCGTGCACGGACTCGTGGCCGTACGGCCCGTCGTGCCCCGTCCGCCACCACAGCAGACTCCACACCACGCTGATCGCGGCGAGCGCGGCGAAGGCGGAACGCCAGCCGAACGCGGTGATCAGCCAGGTCACACCGGGAGCGGCGATCAGTGTGCCCAGCGCGGCGCCACTGATCTGCAAGGCCGACGGCAGACCCCGCCGGTCCTCCGGGAACCACTTGTAGAGCGCGTGCATGGACATGGGCGCGGCCGGCCCCTCGGCGACACCCAGCAGCACCCTTCCCGCCACGAGCGCGGGCACGGACGCCACGAAGAGCACGGGCAGCTGCGCGACCGCCCATACGGCGGCCAGCACAGTCAGGAGCACGCGGCTCGGAACCCGCGCGGAGACGATCCCGCCCATCAGTCCGGAAACACTGAACAGCAGGGCGAAGGAGCTGGAGATCAGGCCGTACGTGCTGTTGCTGATGTGCAGTTCGTCCATGATCGGCACGGCCGCGAGGCCCAGGACGGACTTGTCCGCGTAGTTGACCAGCATGAACCCCACGATCAGCGCGGTGATCAGCCAGGCGCGGCGTCGGTCGGCCGGCGGGTCGGGCGGCGGCCCGGTGGCCTCCGGGCGGGGGGCGGGGCGGGGCTGCGGCTGGGCCATCGGGCACTCCTGCGGCTCAGGATATTGAAATCGAAGTATGTTCCCGTACAGGCTGTCTGTTATTGATCGCTTGATTTGGCAACCTAAGCGGCTGGACGTCGCGCGGTCAACGCCTCTGGCAGCCGCACCTCGGAAAACCTCGACCGACAGGAGTGACCCGTGACCGAGACAGCCCCGTTGAGTCATCTGCTGTGGAGCCGCGGCTACACGGACCCGGCCTGGATCCGCGGCTTCACCTCTCAGGGCCGTGAACTCTCACCCAGCCGGCGCGTGTGGCGGGGCCGCGCTCCCGCCCGTCCTCTGCCGCACACCGCTACCGACCTCGACGCCCTCGACCTCGGCACCACTGACACGGGCCCACTCAAGCTCGCGGACCTCTTCGCCGCGGCCCGGACGGACGCGTTCCTGGTGCTGCACCGCGGCCAGGTGGTGTACGAGCGCTATCTGCACGACTTCGACGCGTGCGCCCCTCATTTCAACGCCTCGGCGGCCAAGTCCTACCTCGGCCTCGTCGCGGCGACCCTCGCTCATCAGGGGGTGCTGGACCGTACGGCGACGGCTTCCGCCTACGTTCCGGAACTGGCCGGGACGGCCTTCGGCGATGCCCGGGTCCAGGACCTGCTGCACATGGGCACCCGGGTCAGTTACGCGGGGCGGCCCTTCGACAAGGCGACCGAGGCCCAGCGGTACCAGGCGGTGATCGCCTCTCAGCTGCGGCCGTTCGGCTACAGCGGCCCCACGACCATCCGCGAACACCTCATGACGGCCCGCGCCACCGGAGCGCCGGGCGAGGGGTTCCGCTACGAGAACGGCAACGTGGAGGCGCTGGCCGAAGTCCTCCGCCGCGTCACGGGCCTGACCACGTCCGCCCTGCTCAGCGACCTCCTGTGGACCAAGATCGGCGCGGAGGAGGACGCGTACTACATCCTGGACCAGGAGGGGTTGGAAGCCGCCTGCGGAGGCTTCAGCGCGACCGCACGCGATGTGGCCCGGCTCGGTGAGATGCTGCGGTGCGGCGGGGCGGTGGGGGACCGGCAGGTGGTTCCGGAGGAAGTGGCGGGCACGATCACCAGCGGCGTGCCCGACGGCTACCCCCGCCGAGTCCGCTTCCCGGCCGCACCCCCCGACTCACCGGCCACGCTCTCCTACCACGATCTGTGGTGGGTCCTGAACGACCCCTACGGTTCCTACATGGCCAGCGGCATCCACGGCCAGCGGCTCTTCGTGTCGCCGGGCCTGGACCTCGTGGTCGTCCACTTCGGCTCGCAGGTCATGTCGCCCGCGGTACCGCCGGCCCCCCTGGTGGGGGCGTTCGTGCGGATCGGTGTCCATCTCAACTCGTCGGGCGTGCGCTGAGAACAGCGGAGCCGTGACCGCGTGACGGTCACGGACTCCGGTCGGCGCGGTGCCGGCCCTGCTGTCAGCGCGGGTCCTCCCGGAAGGCTCCGGCCGCGGCCGGCAGACCGGGACGGTGCCGGTCCGCGTCGTCCTCCTGCCGGTCCGCGCTCAGCCGTTCGCCCTCGACGTCGAGGTCCGGCAGCAGCCGGTCCAGCCACTTCGGCAGCCACCAGCCCGCCCGGCCGACGAGTGCGAGGACCGTGGGGACGAGGGTCATCCGGACCAGGAAGGCGTCGATGAAGACGCCCACGGCCAGGGCGAAGGCGATCGGCTTGAGCATGGTGCTGCCGCCGGGGACGAAGCTCGAGAACACCGCGAACATGATGAGGGCCGCGGGGCGTGAGCGACGTCCTGGTTCAGCTGTCACGACCCGCCGGGTCCCGGTGCGGGTCCACTGCGCACCCGCGACAAGGATTTCGTTTCTGAACGTCTCCCGGGCAACGAATTTAGGAGATCTGCAGCGGATCGGCAATGGAATCAGTAGCATCCCTCTCTGTCTGCCCCGCCGCCGGACCAGCATCCGGCCCGCACTCAGAGAGGAAGCGCCATGGGCTCCGCCACTCCGCGACGCCGGTTGCCGGTCACCGAGCGCACCCGTCACCGCCGCTTGCGGGAACAGGGCAGCCTGGACCGCGACCAGCTCGACGAGATCCTCGCCGCCGGTTTCGTCTGCCACCTCGGTGTCGTCGTCGAGGGGGCACCGATGGTCATACCGACCGTCTACGGTTGCGACGGGAACACCCTGTACTTCCACGGCTCGGTCGCCAGCCGCAGCCTGCGCGCGTCACCCGACGCCACGGTCTGCGTCACGGTCACCCATGTCGACGGACTCGTCCTCGCCCGCTCGGTGTTCGAGCACGGCGTCAACTACCGCAGCGCCATGGTCCACGGCACCCCCCGCCTGGTCACGGACCCGGACGAGAAGCTCGCGGGCCTGCGCTGCCTGACCGGGCACGCCACGCCCGGCCAGTGGGACTACGCCCGCCGCCCGAGCCGCAAGGAACTCGCCGCGACCGCTCTGCTCGCCCTCTCCCTGGGCGAGGCGTCCGTCAAGATCCGCACCGGCGCCCCGGACGACGGAGGCGGCGAGGACGCCCGACTCGGCTTGTGGGCGGGCGTTCTGCCGCTGCGCGCCACGTGGGGCGCCCTGGAACCGGACCCGGCGCTGTCCGAGGGCATCGAGGCCCCGGCTCATCTGGCGAAGCGGGTCGGTGCCCCGGCGAACTGAACGCGTCCCCGGCCGACTTCCGGCGACCACCGCGACGACAGGTGCGACCACCGCAACGCCAGGTCCTGACCCGGCCGTTGGGTGTGGAGCGCTGCCCGGTCCCGCACGCGGTCACCCGGCCCTAATTACTTGGCTAGCCACACAATCGGTGTTACGTTTACGTGGTCGGCCACATAATGCGGTCGCCGGTCGGGTCCGTCGAAGGGGACAGCAGTCATGAAGATGAAGGCCATTGTTTTCGACACGTTCGGCGGCACCGAGGTCCTGCACGAGGGGGAGGCCGAGATCCCCGAGCCCGGCCCCGGCCAGGTCCGCGTCCGCGTCCGCGCGGTCGGCGTCAACCCGGTGGACGGGAAGATCCGCTCCGGGACCATGGAGGCCGTCTTCCCCACCACGCTGCCCGCCGTCCCCGGCGGGGAGATGGCCGGGATCGTCGACGCTGTCGGTGAAGGCGTCGACCGGCTGAAGGTGGGGGACGAGGTGCTGGGCTGGTCCGACACCGGCGCCTACGCCCAGTACGCACTGGCCGGCGCGGCCGTCCTCGCCCCCAAGCCGGCCGGCCTGGACTGGACGCACGCCGCCGCGCTGCCGGTGGCGAGCGACGGCGCCGACCGGGTCCTGGACCTGCTCGACGTCAAGGCCGGTGAAACCCTGCTGATCCACGGCGCGGCCGGCGCACTCGGCACCGTCGCGGTGCAGCTCGCCGTCGCACGCGGTGCCCGCGTCATCGGCACCGCCGGCCCGGCCAACCAGAGTTACCTGGCCTCGCTCGGTGCCACCGCGCTGGTCTACGGACAGGACCTGGTGGAGCGGGTCCGCGCTGTCGCCCCGGAGGGTGTGGACGCCGTGTTCGACGCTGCGGGCAAGGGCGCGCTGGAGGACTCCATCACCCTGCGCGGCGGCACCGAGCGGATCGTCACCACCGCCGACTTCCGGGCCCGTGAACTGGGCGTCGTCTTCGCCGAGGGCCCGCAGCGGCGCTCGGCCGCCCGGCTGGCCGAACTCGCCCGGCAGGCCGCCGACGGCGAGCTGGTGACCACCGTCGGTGCCACCTACCCGCTCGCGGAGGCGGCCAGGGCGCAGCAGGCCGGCGACGCCGGCCACGGCCGCGGAAAGCGCGTCCTGACCGTCGACTGATCCTCCGGCGGGTCGGCTCCGGCCCTGTGCTGCGGGGCCGGCCCTGTGCTGCGGGGCCGGCCCTGTGCTGCGGTTCCGGCCCACCCGACCGCATCCGCCCGGCCGGCGCCCCTCACCAGCCCAGCCCGCGCCGTCCGGCCGGCCCGTGCCCGTCCGGCCGGCCCGTGCCCGGCGGGTCGGCCCGTGCCCGGCGGGTCGGCCCGTACCCCGTCCCGCCTCCCGCCTCCCGCCTCCCGCCCGTGACCGTCCCGTACCGAAGGAAGCACCCATGCCCACCACCAGCCTGAACGCCCTGTGGCAGCCCACCCGCGCCGGGGACCTCCGGCTGCCGCACCGGCTCGTCATGGCCCCGATGACGCGCAGCCGCAGCACCCCACAGGGCGTGCCGACCGAACTGAACGCCGAGTACTACGCCCAGCGCGCTTCGAACGCGCTCATCATCAGCGAGGGCACCCAGCCGTCCGCCGAGGGGCAGGGCTATCTGCTGACGCCCGGCGTCCACACCGCGGAGCAGGTGGCCGGGTGGCGCAAGGTCACCGACGCCGTGCACGCCGCCGGCGGGCGCATCGTCGTGCAACTGATGCACGCCGGGCGGATCGCACATCCCGACAACACCCCGCACGGACGGCAGCCGGTGGCGCCGTCCCCGGTGCGCCCGGCGGGCACGATGTTCACCGCGTCCGGACCGCAGGAGATGCCCCGGCCCCGGGCGCTGTCCACCCATGAGGTCGGCGCGACGATCGAGGACTACCGCCGCGCCGCCGCGGGCGCCGTCGCGGCCGGCGCGGACGGCGTGGAGATCCACGGCGCCAACGGCTACCTCGTCCACCAGTTCCTGTCCACCCACACCAACGAGCGCACCGACCGCTACGGCGGCCCGGTCGAGGGCCGCATCCGCTTCGCCGTCGAGGTCGCCGCGGCCGTCGCCGACGAGATCGGCGCCGGCCGCACCGCCATCCGCCTGTCACCCGGCAACCCGCACAACGACATCCGCGAGGACGACACGCACGAGCTGTACCCGGCACTGGTGCACGCCCTCGCCCCGCTGGACCTGGCCTACCTGCACCTTCTCCACAACGGCGACGAGCAACTCCTGCACACCCTCCGGTCGCTGTGGCCGGGAGCGCTCGTGCTGAACCGCGCGGGCGCCGACCTCGCCGCGCGCGCCAGGGACATCGCCGACGGCCGTGCCGACATCGTCTCCGTGGGGGCACTGGCGCTGGCGAACCCCGACCTCGTCGAGCGGGTACGCTCCGGAGCGCCCCTGAACACCCCCGACCCGGCCACCTTCTACGGCGGAGGTGAGACCGGATACACGGACTACCCCACCCGCGGCGACGCCTGAGGAGAAACCCGATGACCCACCCCGTTCCCGGGCCCCCCAGCACGGCGCGCGACGGACGCCTCAGCTATGCCGTCTTCCACCTCGCCCGCGCCCACCGCGGCCACGCCGCCGCCATGCTCCGCTCGATGAACCTGCACCCGGGACAGGAGCTGCTTCTGATGCAGCTCTTCGACCGCGACGGCCAGACCCAGTCCGAACTGCTGGACAGCGTCGGACTCGACCACTCCACCGTCTCCAAGTCGCTGCGCCGCATGCAGGACGCCGGACTGCTCACCCGGGAACCGGCCGAACGCGACCGGCGTGTCATGGTGGTCCACCTCACGGACGCCGGCCGCGCCCTGCGCGAGCCCATCGCCGGCATGTGGCGCGCGCTGGAGGAGCTCTCCGTACGTGACCTGACGGCGGATCAGATCGAGTCGTTCACCAGGACCGCGTACGCCATCGAGCAGTCGATCAGGAACTGCGGTCGACAGGCCCCGTCGGACGAGTGACGGCGGCGGGCGGACGGGCGGACCCCACGGGCAGCCCGCTCGTGAGGTGTGCGCAGGCGTGAGGGGCCGGCCGGGAGGGCCGTTCGACCTCCCCAGGTGCCACGGTCCTTCCCCGGCCGGCCAAGGTCACCTACCCGCGCGTCCCGTTCGTATGTACACGGGATCGCCGTGCTGTCGAACCCTCTGGTGGGCGAGTGCTGCCACGACGGGGGCCGGAAGCGGGAGCCCCGGGGGGCGGCACTCCGCCGCTCGACCGGCAGGTGATCGAGCGAGGCGGCGAAGAACGATCGGCAAGCGCCGGACTGTCCGCCACGGCTGCGGGCAGGCGCGTCGTGAGCGACCCGGGGCCCTGGCCCTGACCTGCCTGTAGGCGGTCCGGGCTCGTACTACGCTTCCCGTGTGACGAAACTGACCGAGCCCCACGGCCGCCCGGCCAACCAGGGGCGCCGGGTCGCGGCCCGCAACCGGGCCGCTCTCATCGCGGCCGCTCGCGAGGTCTTCGCGGAGCAGGGCCTGAACGCACCGCTGTCCGCCGTCGCCCGCCGCGCCGGGGTGGGGCAGGGCAGCCTCTACCGGCATTTCGCCGACCGCGTCGCGCTGGCCTCGGCCGTGCTGGACGAGAACGTCCGGCAGATCGAGGCGGCCGCCGCGGCGCCCGGGGCGAGCCTGAAGAGTGTGCTGGGCGTGGTCACCTGGCACCTGACCCGGTCGACGGCGTTCGTCGACCTCCTGCGGGTACGCGGCGACACCGCGGAGGCCCAAGCGCTGTCCGGACGCGTCCGCGGTGTCCTGGGCCAGTGCCTTCCCGACGGCCACCGCCTGTCGGCCGACGAGGTCATGGTGGCCGTCGCGATGGTCTCCGGTGCCGTTGCGGGCCCCACCCTGCCCGATCGGGAGCGGCTGGCCCTGGTGGCCTGGCGGCTGCTCGGCATCGAGGTGGGGCCGTTGCGGTCCTACGAGGTGGACGCCGCCGGCTGAGGGGGTCAGCCGCCGTTGGACTGCCGGATGCCCTTCGCGAGGGCATCGAACCGGTAGACGTAGCCGCCGTCGGGCCCGCTGACCGTCATGTACGCCGTCCTGCCGCCCGGTGTGATCGCGACATTGGTCGCCGACCGCAACCCCGACGCGTCCTTGGCGCGGATCTCGACGGTGGCGAGGCGCTCCCCGTACTTGCTGTAGACCACCATGGCCGGCCGGCCGTGCAGCGCCTGGTAGAGGTTGCCTGCGGCGTCCACGGTGATGGAGTCGCTCTGCGCCAGGCCGCCGTCGACATGAATGGCCTCGTGCCGGGAGGTCACGGCGGTCCTGTCGGCGTCGAGCAGGAGGTACGAGACGGTGTTCCTGGTGAGTTCGCTGATCCACAGGCCGCGCCGCTCGGGGTCGAACATGACCCCGTTGGGGTGGGCGAGGCCGTCGGCCAGGACGGTGGCCTTCGTGCCATCGCGGTCGACGCGCACGATCCGGCCGCCGGTGTCACCGGGTTCGGTGCCGTGGGAGTCGCTCACGTACAGGTTGCCCTCGTCGTCGAAGGCGACGTCGTCCGGAGTCATGCGGGAACCGCTGACCTCGCCGGAGAAGAAGACGCGCGCGTCCGACCCGTCCGGCCTGAGGCTGACGACGGACCCGGTGGCGAAGTCGGTCAGGTACAGGCGCCCGTCGTAAGGGCTGATCTGCGCGGACGTGTAGGCGCCCCGCTCGTCGGTGTAGATGCCGTGGTGCTCGCCGGTGGAGACGTCGAGGGAGATGACCTTGGGCTCGCCGGGAGGCGCGGTGACGTCCACGACGTACAGGTCGCCGTCCCCGACGAGCAGCGGACCCTCCAACAGGGTCGATCCCGTGGCGCGGTGCACGTCGGTGACGTGCGCGACCCGGGTGGCGGGGATGGTGCGGCCCGCTCCGGACGTCGTGGTCTTCGAGGCCGGGGCGGCGCTCTCGGTGCCGCAGCCGGTGAGGGCCACGAGCGCGAGGACTGCCAGGCCTGCCAGGGCGCGTGGCGCGCGGTACGCGGGCATGCGGGAATGTGCTCCTTCCTGTCGTCCGGCACAACCGGACGTCGTGCGTGCGGGAGTCCGGGCGGATGTCAGGCGGCCGACCAGCCGCCGTCGGAGGGCAGGATCGCGCCGTTGATGTTCACCGCGTCCCGGCTGAGCAGGAACGTGATCGAGGCTGCCAGTTCCTCGGCCATGGCCAGACCGGGTATCGCCACGCGCATTTTCGCGGTGCGGACCGATCCGTAGGGCGCCGCGCCGGGCAGCTGGATCCCGGTGGCCACCGCTCCCGGGGCGACGGCGTTGACCTGCACGCCCGTGCCCGCGTACTGGTAGGCCGACGACTTCGTGAGCCCCACCAGCGCATGCTTGGACGCCGTGTACGCGGCGCCGGCCGCGCTGCCGCGCAGAGCGGCCTCGGAGACGACGTTGACGATCCGGCCGTCACCCGCGGCGAGCATCCCGGGAACGACAGCGCGCATCAGACGCATGGGACCCTCGACGTTGACACGCATGACGCGGGCCCACAGCGTGTCGTCGACCTCGTGCACGGCTGCGTCGTCGTCCATCACCCCCGCGACGTTCGCCAGGCCGTCCACGCCACCGCCGGCCGCGGCCAGAACGGCGTGGGCCGACTCAGGCGCCGTGATGTCGGCGGCGACGGGCACGACCCCGTCGCCCAACTCGGCGGCGAGCGTGGCGAGTCCGTCCGCCGAGACGTCGACCGCGACGACGCGGCCGCTCTCGCGCACGATGCGCGAGGCGACGGCCCGGCCGATGCCGGAAGCAGCGCCGGTGACGACGACGGTCTGCTCGGCGAACCGGCCCCGCGTGAGCTGCTCGGACCACGGCTCGGGAGCGCCTGTCCTGATGCCTGGGGCGGCCTCTCGGACGGCCCCGGCCGCCGCCGGGGGAGCGGTGGGCGGGCCCGCGGGAACCCGGCCGGTCTCGGCGGCGGTGACCGGCGTGCCGGGCAGCTCCGGCGGGAACGCGCCACCGGACATCCGCACGAGCTGCTCCGACGGCAGTCCGAGGGCTGGCGCGAGGGCCTCCTCGCTCTGCCCCCGGGAGGCCGGCAGGGCGCGCAGGACCTGCCCGGCGGCGGGATCCGCCGGCCAGTCGCGGAGCGGGGAGGCGGGGGTGGGGTTCGACATGGCGGGCCTTTCGCGTCGTGGGGGAGGGGGCGGAGCGGTGTGGGGCCGGGTCGGGGGCGGTGTGAGGCCGGGTCGGAGCGCCTCAACCGGACAATACTGTCCGGTTCATGGGCTACGCTACCGCTGACCGCGCGGAAGCTCTGCGAGGGCCCCGCCCGCGCCGCGCGGCGAGCAGTGCGCCTCCCCCACCCGCACGAGAGGATCCGCCCCCGATGACCCTTCCGCAGTGCGACAACCCGCCCACCCCGCAGGAGGCCGCCGGCCTGCGCGAGCGCTACCGCGTCGAGCGCGAACGCCGCGTACGCCCCGAAGGCCCGGGCCAATACCGTTCCACCACCGCGGAGTTCGGCTACTTCGCCGCCGATCCCTACGCCCACGGCGGGACGGGACGGGAACCGCTGCACGACGAGGTGGACGTGGCGATCGTCGGCGGCGGGTTCGGTGGGATCCTGGCGGGCGCGCACTTGCGCCGACAGGGCGTCGCCAGGGTCCGCGTCATCGAGAAGGGCGGCGACTTCGGAGGCACTTGGTACTGGAACCGCTACCCCGGCGTCCACTGCGACATCGAGTCGCACGTCTACCTGCCGATGCTCGACGAGACCGGATACGTACCCCGGTGGAAGTACGCGCCGGGCGAGGAGATCCGCCGGCACGCGGTGCGTATCGCCGAGCAGTTCGATCTGTACGAGGACGCTCTGTTCTCCACCTCCGTGACATCCCTGACCTGGGACGAGGACACCGAGAAGTGGCAGGTCACCACTGACCGCGCCGACGCGTTCCACGCCACCCACGTCATCATCGCCACCGGCACGCTCACCGAGCCCAAGCTGCCCGGCATCCCCGGGATCGAGGAGTACCGGGGCCACACCTTCCACACCTCCCGGTGGGACTACGGATACACCGCAGGCGGCCCGGACGGCGGACTCACGGGCCTGGCGGGCAAGCGGGTCGGCGTCGTGGGCACCGGTGCCACCGGCGTCCAGGTCGTCCCGAAGCTGGCCGAGGACGCGGGGCACCTGTACGTCTTCCAGCGCACCCCCTCCTCCGTGGACGTGCGGGGGCAACGGCGCATGACACCGCAGGACGTCGGCGCGGACCGGCCGGGCTGGGCGGCCGAGCGGCGGGAGAACTTCCTGCGGATCGTCTCGGGGGAGGAGGCCGGGCAGGACCTGGTCACCGACCGGTGGACGGCGTCGGCGGCCCTGTTGGAGAAGCTGCTGCCCAGCTTCCGCCGCGCCGGCGAGCCGGACTTCGAGGCCGCCTACGAGGCCGCCGACCACGCCGCGATGAACCGGATCCGCGAGCGAGTGGTCAGGGAGGTCGCGGACCCCGCCACGGCCGCCGCCCTCCAGCCCTGGTACCGGTACGCGTGCAAGCGCCCCACCTTCTCCGACACGTATCTGGCCGCGTTCAACCGGGACAACGTCACCCTCGTGGACACCGCCGACACCCACGGCATCGAGCGGATGACCGAACGCGGCGTCGTCGTGGGCGGCGTGGAGTACGAACTCGACTGCCTGGTCTTCGCCACCGGATTCTCCGTCGGCGTCTCCGGCGTCACCTCGGGGAAGCTGCCCGTGACCGGCCGCCAGGGGGTCCAGCTCCTGCATGCCTGGGCCGAGCGAGGCCCGCGCACCCTTCACGGCTTCACCAGTAACGGGTTCCCCAACCTGGTCCGGATGGGCTCGCTGCAGAACGCCAGCAGCGTGAACTTCACGCACATCCTCGACGAGCAGGCCCTGCACGCCGCCGCCCTCATCGCCGCCGCGCTGGCGAAGGACGCCCTCGTGGAGCCCACCCCGGAGGCCGAGGACGCCTGGATCGACGTCTGCTCACAGGGCGCCCCCGACCATGAGTGGTTCCACGCCGAGTGCACCCCCGGCTACTACAACGGGGAGGGACGCGGACGCCCGAACGGCCCGACCGCGTACTCGCACGGCGCCGTCGCCTTCCACGAACTCCTGCGCCACTGGCGGGAGAACGACCTCGGCGAGATCCTCCGGGAGCGCAGGACCTGCGGGGGGTGACACCCCTGCCCCCTCAGCAGAGCGCGACGGCACATGGGCGGGAAGGCCGCAGGGGCGGGCCCCCTTCGCGGCCGCCACCGGCTTGCCGATCACCAGCGCCGAGACGTCGGCAGCGGGGCGGGCCACCGGACACCGGATGGTGGCCCGCGCCTACGACTGCCTCGCGGCGCTCATCGCGGCAGTCGGCGGCGAGCGGGCCGAAGCCTCCCGCGCTGCGGCGGTCACCGGCCCGCACCCGGCCCGGGAGGCCGTCCGCCGCGGAGCCACCACCGGGCCACGGCCGATCGCGCCCGCGCCGTCCAGCCGCTGGGCGCCCTCGGAACCGGCCGCTCGGTGCACCAGCCCGGGCAGATAGTGTCCCGTGAGGCGGAACAGCCCCGGCAAGCGCAAGGAACCTACCGATCGAGGGGATGAAACCTTCTCCATGCCTCACATCACCGTCGACTGTCCCCGACGACTTGCCGGCCTCTTCGACCTGTCGGCTTTCACCGCGGAACTCCATCCCATGGTGCTCGCCGGAAGCAGTTCCGCGGGTACGTGCAAGACGCTGTTCCGCAAGGCGACAGAGGCCCACGTCGCTCATCGGCACAGCAGCGAGGTGCTCTTCGTACATGTGGAGGTGGGGCTGCTGCCCGGACGTTCCGACGGACTCAAGGCCCGGCTGGCCGAGAACATACTGGGCCTGCTGGAGAACCACGTGCGCAAGGCCACCACGGACGACGTGGTGTGCTCCGTGGAAGTGCGGGACCTGGCCGGCTCGTATCGCCTCCGGACCCTGTGACCCCTCCCCGCCGGCGCTGCTCACGGGACGGGCACACCGGTGTGCGACGGCCGCGGTGAGCCGGAGTGACCGGCGGGCGCGGCCGAGGGATGTGCGAAGGCCCCGGCGGGAGGCCGAAGGCGCGGATGTGGCGCCGACACGTCAAGGAGCCGTTCGCGCTGTGCACCGATGGGGTGGTTTGGGCGGTCGCCGGCCGATCGCGCGTGCGGGGAAGGCGAACACTGGACGGGGGTGGCACGGAGCATCGGGGAAGGGGGCGGCATGGCCGACGGCACGGTTCTGGTGGCGGTGGCGGAGCATCCGGAGGACAGGAGCGCCACCGCCGGGCAGCTGGCGCGCATCGCCGAGGGGATCCGGGCGCGTGGCTTGCATGTCCGGTGGGCGGTGAGCGCCGGCGACGCCGAGGCGGTGCTCAGGACGGAAGCCGGTCTGGCCGCAGCGGTGGTCGCCTGGGACCTTCCGCCCGCGACCGAGGACGGGCCGGGCGGCGCGGCGGTGCTGCGCCGGATCGGGCACCGGTTCCAGAACCTGCCGGTGTACCTGGTCATGGCGGACGAAGGGCTGCGTGAGCTGCCGCTGTGGGTGTCGCAGTCGGTGGTGGGCTATGTGTGGCCGCTGGAGGACACGCCGGCGTTCATCGCGGGGCGGATCACCGCCGCCGCCCGGGCCTACCAGGACGCCCTGCTCCCGCCGTTCTTCAAGGCGCTGCGGCGCTTCGACGACGCGCACGAGTACTCATGGCACACTCCGGCGCACTCCGGCGGGGTCGCCTTCCTCAAGTCGCCCGTGGGCCGGGCGTTCCACGACTACTTCGGGGAGCGGCTGCTGCGCAGCGACCTGTCGATCTCGGTGGAGGAGCTCGGCTCGCTGTTCGAGCACACGGGCCCGATCGGCGAGGCGGAGCGGAACGCCGCGCGCGTCTTCGGCTCCGACCACACGTACTTCGTCCTGCACGGCGACTCCACCTGCAACCGTCTGGTCGGCCACTTCAGCGTGGCCCGCGACGAGATCGCCCTGGTGGACCGCAACTGCCACAAGTCGGTCCTGCACGGCCTGGTCGTCTCCGGCGCCCGGCCGGTGTACCTGGTCCCCACCCGCAACGGCTACGGCCTCGCCGGACCGTTGCCGCCCGCCGAGATCGCCGCGGAATCGGTGGCGGCGCGGATCGCGGAGAACCCCCTCACGCGGGACGCGGTGTCCTCCCGTGCCCAGTACGCGGTGTTCACCAACTCCACCTATGACGGGCTGTGTTACGACGCGGCGACGACGGCCCGGGCCTTCGCGGCCGGGACGCCCCGCCTGCACTTCGACGAGGCGTGGTTCGCGTACGCCCGCTTCCACCCGCTCTACGCGGGGCGCTACGGCATGGCGGTGGACGAGGAGGCCTTCCCCGGCCCCGACCGGCCGACGATCTTCGCGACCCAGTCCACCCACAAGCTACTGGCGGCGCTGTCGCAGGGCGCCATGGTGCACGTCCGGCCCGCGCCCCGGGCGCCGGTGGAGCACGACCGGTTCAACGAGGCGCTGATGATGCACGGCACGACGTCGCCGCTGTATCCGATGATCGCCTCGCTGGACGTGGCCACGGCGATGATGGACGGTCCGCAAGGCCGGTGGCTGGTCGACGAGGCGGTGACGGAGGCGGTCCGGTTCCGTCAGGAGATGGTGCGGATCGGGCGGCGGATCGAGGCCGCCGGGGACCGGCCGCCCTGGTTCTTCGGGGTGTGGCAGCCGGGTGAGGTGACCGACCCGGTGAGCGGGGCACGGCTGCCGTTCGACGAGGCTCCGGCGGACCTGCTGCGGACCGAGCCCTCCTGCTGGCACCTCGCACCCGACGCGGACTGGCACGGCTTCCCCGGTCTGACCGACGGCTACTGCATGCTCGACCCGATCAAGGTCACCCTGACCTGCCCGGGGCTCGGCGCGACCGGTGCCATGTCCGGTCAGGGCATCCCCGCGCGGGTGCTCACCGCCTATCTGACCACGCGCGGCATCGTCGTGGAGAAGACCGACAGCTACACCAC
Source organism: Streptomyces sp. NPDC021356 (assembly GCF_040641015.1). NCBI lineage: Bacteria > Bacillati > Actinomycetota > Actinomycetes > Kitasatosporales > Streptomycetaceae > Streptomyces > Streptomyces sp. NPDC021356. Next base: position 232,645 of record NZ_JBFACU010000011.1, read on the forward strand.
GCTGGTGCTGTTCTCCATGGGCATCACCAAGGGCAAATGGGGCACGCTGCTTGACGCGCTGATGGACTTCAAGGATCTCTACGACGGCGACGCCCCGCTGGAGCGTGTACTGCCCGCGTTGATCGCCGAGCACCCCCGACGCTACTCCGGGCGGAGTCTGCGCGACCTGTGCCAGGAGATGCACGACCACCTGCGCGAGGCCCACCTGGTCGAACTGCTCGACACGGTCTTCCAGCAACTCCCGGAGCCGGTCTTCCCGCCCCAGCTGTGCTACCAGCGCCTGATCCGCGGCGGCACGGAACGAATCCGCCTGGCGGACGCCCCGGGCCGGGTCGCCGCGGCGATGGTCACGGTGACGCCACCCGGCATCCCGGTCCTCATGCCGGGTGAGAGCGTCGGGGAGGAGGACGGTCCTCTGCTGCGCTACCTCGGTGCCCTGGAGTCCTTCGACCGACGCTTCCCCGGCTTCGGCAGCGAGACGCACGGCGTGACCCGCGCCCCCGACACCGGCGACTACCTGATCGAGTGCCTGCGTCCGGACGGCGAGGAGGGGACCGCGGGCGCCAGGACGCCGGCGCAGCGGTGGGGGGCGGAGGGCGCCAGGCCGGTGGGTTGAGTCCGGGTAGCGAAGCGCGGCTTGCACACGGGGAGCCGCACCGCTCACCGTACGGGCAACAGCGTCGCCATCCGCGTCGTCGCCCGCTGGGAGAACGCCCTCGGCACCACGCGGGTCAACGAGGGTCTGCGCACCGGCATGCCGCAGCCTGCGCCCACGGAACAGGACGTCGAAGTGGCCGGTGCACCAGCCGACGAAAGCCTGAACCCACGACTGCGTCGCCCTGTGCGCCGGAAGGAGCGGGCTCATGGCCCGGCGGAGGCTGTAGGGGTGCAGGAGGCTACGGAGGACCTGCGCAGGTCGGCCGTCGTGGCACCCACCACGGCCACGGCACCGAGGCAGAGCAGGCCACCGCTGACGAGGGCTGCTGCTCCCGAGGTGACACCTGCCACGAGGCCGCCGCGCATGTTGCCGATGTCGGGCCCGGCCTGCCCGACGATCTGTTCAGCCGCACTGACGCGGCCGAGCAGCTCGCGAGGTGTGTGCGTCTGGACGACGGCGCTCCGGCAGACGACGGAGACGGTGTCGGCGGCGCCGGCTATGACGAGGAAGGCGAAACCGGCCCCTGGGCCGGGTGACGTGCCGAACAGCGCCAACGCCGCGCCCCAGGTGGCGGATCCGCCGAGCATGACCAGGCCGGGGCGGGCGGACCGGGTGAAGCTTCCGGAGAAGAGTGACGCGGCGACGCCGCCGGCGGCGATGGCCGTGAGGAACAGCCCGAGGGTGCGTGGGTCGCCGTCGAACCGTTCGGCGTTGATCAAGGGAAACACACTGATGGGCATCGACAGCACAGTGGTGGCGAGGTCCGTGAGCAGGGCCCCGCGAATGACGGGGGTGCGGCCCAAGAAGGCCAGGCCGTCCAGCACCCCCCGCAGGCCCGGCCGCGCAGGCTCGTCTCCGGGGCTCATGTGCGGCAAGCCGAAGGCACCGTGGACCGCGGCGGCGAACGTCAGGGCGTCGATCACGTAGCAGGTGCCGACTCCCGGCCCGCCCACGATCAGTCCGCCGAGCGCGGGACCGAGCAGCATGGAGCCCTGGAAGGCGATGCGCCTCAACGCCAGTCCCGCGGCCAGTCGGTGCTGGGGAAGGAGGTGGGGGACGAAGGTGCGTGAAGCCGGGCCGCCGCCTGCGCCGAAGCATGACTGGAGCGCGACGAGACCCAGCACGCCGGCGGCAGGAAAGTGCCCGAGGAAGCCCTGGAGCGCGAGGAGGAGCGAACACACGGCCTGCCCGCTGGTCGTGAGCAGGTAGAACTTCCGGCGGTCCACCCGGTCGACGAGCGATCCGGCGAAGAGTCCGAGCACGACGAGCGGGACAGCCTGGGCCAGCCCGACGCCTCCCGTCCACAGGGGACTCTTCGTCATCTGCCAGACCTGGAACATCACCGCGACGAGCGTCATCTGACTGCCGAGACCGGACAGTGCCTGGCCGGCCCACAGCCGCCGGAACGTCGGTGACGACCGTAACGGAGACACGTCGATCAGTGTGCGCTTCAGTCCCACGCCGGGTCCTCCGCCAGCTTCTCGGCGATCCGGTCGTGGAAGCTCTTGCGCTCCAGAGCCCGCTCGATATCGGCGACGGCCCGGGAGAGCGGGTAGGGGGTCTCGGCCTCCAGCTCAGCGACGGCAGCCTCGGTGGCCCGCCATTCCGCCGCCAGACGATCCACGACGCGGCGGGCTTTGTCGGTGAGCGTCACCTTCCTCGTGCGTGCGTCCTCGCCGACGACGGTCTGCACCCAGCCGGCGGTGCGCATCGCGGCGACCTTCTGGCTGAGCGCCGAATGCGTGCGCTGAACCGACTCGGCCAGTTCCGCGATGGTCATGGGTCCGCGGGCGTGCAGCCGGAGCAACTCCATGACGAAGCTGGGCTTGAGACCTTCGATCTGTCGCTCGGAGTAGAGACGGGCGATGTCGGCGTCCATGGACGCCTGGAGCAGGCGCAGGGGTCGCCACAGGCTCTGCTGGGTCGGATCGACCGGGTGGGGGCTGACCATGCGGCTCACCATAACAGCACTTATACAAGTGCTGTTGCTTTTATCGGGCCGTGGCGGCCGCTGCCGTCCGCGACTCCTCCCGGTTCGCCGTGCTTCCCCGCCGACGCCACGATGCTGCCCCCCAACTTGCCCTTCGACAAAGGCGCTTGACCGGACCTCGCACAGGCATGACCCGGCCGGGACGGGCAACCAGAAAGGAACTGAAGGAAGAAACGAAGCCGACCGCGACAGTTTGGGAGATACCGATGTCGTCCTACAGTCGAACGAGCGCCCACAAGACGAGCCGGACGAGCGGACTGGCGATCGCGGGGCTGGTCTGCGGCATAGTCGGCCTGCTCTTCCTGCCGATCATCCTCGGCCCGCTGGCCGTCATCTTCGGCGCCGTCGCGCTGCGCCAGACCGGCTCCGCGATGGCGAAGTGGGGCATCGGCCTCGGAGTGGTCGACATCGTACTCATGATCGTGATGTTCGCCGTCGCGGCCCACAACGGCGGCAGCTTCACCTGGAACATCGGCTGACCCACGCCATTCGGCTGCCGGGGCCTTGGGAGAACTCCCAAAGTTCCCGGACTCGCCCCGCATCAAGCCGTACCGCACCGCGTCGAACGGCAGCGGGACGGTCCCGTCCGGTGAGGCGGCGACGCACTCGCGTAAGACCGCGCCGTACGTCTCCTTTCCGGCGGCCATCGAGACGCCGCGCTCGGGCACGACCGCGTTTCGGTACACGACGCGGCGTACCCGGGCCGCCGGCGCGTGGGCGGCGCCGGTGACGGGGTGACCGCCCCAGCCGTCACCGACCAGGACGGCATCCTCCGGCCGCCGGTCCACCACCTCGCCGACGACATGGCCGACGACATCGCTCAGCCGCAGGCCGGCGGGAGGACCGCCGTGCACCAGGCGCTCGCCGTGCACGTTCCGGGCGCGCACCCGGTACCGGCACGAAGGACGCCGGTCGCTGTGCTCTGAACTCCATGAGCCGACAGGGAAACCGCCGCTGCCTCCTCGCGCCGGTCGTCGAGTCCAGGCGCGCGCCTCGCGCGAGCACGCGCCTTCCGGGACGGGTGCCGGCATGCCGAAAGGACAGAAGCCCGACTCGCCCTCCGTCGCGGCCGGATCGACGTGCGGGTTCCGCCGTGCACGGGCGCGAATCGGGGTGGTGATGCCGTCACCAGCGTAAGCCCCGCCTTCTCGCTCGGCCCTCCGCAGCCGAGTGTTGGTCTCGCAAGTCCGAGACCAGCAGGAAGGCGGCGACAACCGTGGAGTCCAGGCAGGTGGCGATCGACGTCCTGCGGGCGACCGAGCAGCAGGAGTTCTTCCGCCGACTGGGCATCGACGACCTCCTCATCGCCGCGCCCGCCACCACCGAGGAGACGCGATGACGCGCACCATCGAAGACCTGATCGGCACCTTCTACGAGGCGTTCAGGGGCAAGCCCGAACTCCTCGACGACATCGTCGCCGACGACTGGGCCGACATCCCGCTGGGCCCGGACCAGGCGCCCGGCCGGGCCGGTGCCACCCCGCTGATCCAGGGGATCAACGAGGCGTTCGGCGACTTCCGCATCGTGGTCCACCAGATCGTCGACGGCCGCGGCCCCGACGGCAACGGTTTCGTCGGCGTACGCGGCGAGATGCGTGGCGTGCACAGCGGCGAGATGTTCGGCGTCGCGGCGACCGGGCGGGAGATCCGGCTCCGGATCCACGAGTTCCACGAGGTGGTCGACGGACGCATCGTCCGCACCTGGCACATGGAGGACTGGCTCGACTGGTTCCAGCAGGTCGGCGCCCGGCCCACCCACTGAAGCAGCGACACGAGAGAGCACACCCATGAAGGCACTGCGGTACACGGCGTACGGCGACACCCCGGTCGTCCACGATCTCGCCGAGCCGGCCCCAGGGCCAGGAGAGGTCCTGGTCCGGGTCGCGGGGGCGGCACTGAACCCGCTCGACGTCAAGATCGGCGCCGGTCACGTCCAGGACTACTTCCCGATCACCCTTCCCTCGACCGTGGGCACCGACCTCGCCGGCACCGTGGAGCGCCTTGGACCCGGCGTGACCGGCTGGGGCGTCGGCGACGCGGTGATCACCCGCACCGACCCCACCACAGGCGGCGCGGTCGCCGACTACGCCGTGGTGCCGGCGGCGAGCATGGTGCCGGCGCCGACCACGGCCCCGCTGGGGATCGCCGCCGGTCTGGCCACCGCCGCCGCGACCGCCTGGCAAGCAGTGACCGAGGTCGCGAAGCTGCGGCCGGGCCAGAAGATGCTCGTGCACGCAGGCGCCGGCGGGGTCGGCAGCTTCGCCGTCCAGCTGGCCCGCCGCGCCGGTGCGCACGTCGTGACCACCGCCTCCGGCCGCGCCGCCGAGCTCGTCCGCAAGCTCGGGGCCGACGACGTCATCGACTACACCCGCATCGACTTTTGCACGGCGGTCTCCGATGTCGACGTCGTCGTCGACTCGATCGGTGGTGACACCGAGATCCGGTCGCTCGACGTCCTCAGACCAGGCGGCCTGCTGATCAGCCTCCCCGCGCCGCCGGACGCCGAGCGGGCCGCAGCCCGTGGGCTCCGCAGCGCGTTCGTCTTCCACGCATCCGACACCGAGCGTCTGGCCGCAGTCGTCGCGCTGGCGAACGAAGGCCTCGACATCGTCGTGGACCGTACGGTCCCGCTGAGCGAGGCCGCCGAGGCGTACACCCACCTCGCCCAGGGCCACGCCAAGGGCAAGGTCATCGTCCAGCCGTGACGCGCAGCTGCCGCCGACGGTACCTCCATCGCCGCGGACACGCGGGTACGTGAGTACGCCGGTACGTCGGCGGCGGCCTGCTCGACACGTCCGAGCGCGAGTACGGAACCTGCGCCGAGCACGTCAGGGTGGACGAGACGGCGCTCGCGGCAGAGGCGCGCGCCTGATCGAGCTGAGCGTCTCGCCCCCCGGCTGCCCCGGCGCCCGACCCCGGGGTGCCGCGCTCAGGGAGCAGCCGAGCTGTTGCGCGTCGAGGTCTGGACGTCCTGGCTGCCCACGACCGCGAGCAACCGGAGCTTCTCCGCCGAGTCGCCGCCCACGGGGGCGGTGAACCAGAGCAGCCGCTGCGAACCGTCCTCGCTGAGCAGGCTGAGGCAGTCGAGCTCGATCGCGCCGAGCTCCGGGTGCATCAGCCTCTTCCGGTCGGCCCGGCGCACGGCGACCTCCTGGTGCGCCCACAGGTGGGCGAACTCACTGCTCGTCGAGGTCAGTCGCCGGATGAGACCGCGCACCTCGGTGTCGCCGCCGCGGCGGGCCGAGACCGCGCGCAGGTCGGCCACGAAGACCCGGGACTGGTGATCGTGCTCGTCGGGGTGGTACCGCAGCCGGGCCCGCGGGTCGGTGAACCAGCGGTACACGAAGCTCGCTTCGATCCCCTTCCTCTGGGGAATCGGCCCGAGCAGGGCCGTGGCGAGGCGGTTCTGCACCAACGTCGCGTGCAAGTCGGTGATCACCGCCGCCGGCGTGTCCGGCAGGCGTTCGAGCAGGTCGAGCATGCCTGGATGCACGTGGGCCGACGGTCCGTGCCGCGGCGGCAACGGGCGCCCGGCGAGGAAGTACAGATGCGCACGCTCGTCCTCGGTCAGTCGCAGCGCCCGCGCGAGCGCTGCCACCATCTGCTCCGACGGCTGCGACCCACGCCCCTGCTCCAGCTGGTTGTAGTAGTCGACCGAGGCCCCGGCCAGAGCAGCCACCTCGTCGCGGCGCAGCCCGGGCACCCGACGTCGTGCCGACTCGGGAAGCCCCACCTCACCTGGCCGGATGCGATCGCGTCGCGACCTCAGGAACTCGCCGAACTCACCCAGATCCATACCGGCCATCTTGGACCGTCCGGCCGCGTGAAGGCAGGCGGTGCCGCCACCACCCTGAGCGCGTGGTCCCTTGACGATGCCCCTCGGCGTGACAGCGGCGTCCGGTTCACCACTCGCCGCGAGGCCGTCCAGGCCCTCAGTGGTCCTGCCGGACCACTGCCTCGGAGCGGTCGGGTGCGCCCGCGGGCAGCCGTGCCCCGCCCGTGCCCTTCACCCAGAGCGGCTCGAGCCGGTAGGTCAGCAGGTAAAGGACCGCCCCCGCTCCGGCCGCGACGAACATGCTGAGGTCGCCGGCGCCCGGGTGGGCCACCGAGAACGGCCCCGTGTAGAAGTCCGACTGCCAGAACGGCACGGACGCGGCGACGCCTCCCGCCCACGCGACGAGGCCCCAGTCCAGCACGCGGGAGCGGTCGTAGAGTTCGGGGATGCGGCTCGGGTCGGAGCGGCCGCCCAGGTAGTAGTCGAGCAGCAGCACGGTGACGAAGGGGGCGATGAAGTAGGCGGTGAGGTTGAGGAACACCTTGAACTTGGCTTCGGTCCCGGACTCGCCCCACAGGCTGAGGGCGTACGCCAGCACGCAGATGCCGGTGACGGCCTGGGCGCGGGTGACGGGCACCTTCAGCGTCTGGACGGAGATCGCGCCGCCGTAGACGTTGAGGAAGTTCTGCGCCAGTGCGGACAGACCGACCGCGAGCAGGGCCGGAACGGCGAAGGGGCCGGCGAGCTGGTGCAGGGCGGTGATGGAGTCGGAGCTGGTGGCGCCGGCGCCGACGACCACACCCAGGATGCCGAGCCAGCAGATGGTGACGAAGTTGCCGAGGCCCGTGTACCAGGCGGTGCGGGTCACGGCCTCGGGGGTGTCCGGCAGGTAGCGGGAGTAGTCCGAGGCGAAGGGCGCCCAGGCCACCAGGAAGGACAGGAACCAGCCACCGAAGGTGACCAGGCCGCCGGTGGAGCCGATGTAGCCCTGCGCGTGGGGATCGGCGTGGAAGACGCTTCCACCGCGCACGACGGCCACCACGGTGATGAGCGCGAACAGGGGCGTCAGGACGTACGTCAGCGCCTTCTGCAGGAAGTTGATCATGTTGTAGCCGAAGACGGCGACGACCACCTCGACCAGTGTCAGCAGTGCTGCGCACAGCCAGAACGGCAGGTGGGTCAGCCCGGCGAACGCCTTGCCACCGAGGATGACGGTCACGGACGCCCAGCCGATGCCGGCGAAGACGTTGATGTAGGCGACGGGAACGAAGTTGCCGAAGAAGCCGAGCGGGCCGCGGGCCTGGATCTGCTGCGGCACGCCGAGCCGTACGCCCATGCGGGACATCACGGCCATGAGCAGGGAGCCCAGCCCCGCCCCGAGCACGATCGCGGTGACAGCGGCGGGGAAGCCGAGTCCGAACCGGGCCGCGCTGAAGCCGAGCAGGATGACGGGGAAGTTCAAACCTGCGGCGAACCAGATGAAGAACTGCGAACTGGGTTTTCCGTGCCGCTCGTTGTCGGGGATGTGGTCGACTCCGAAAGGTTCGACCTTCGCTATCGCGCTGCCGTACACCGGCGCCGAGGCGTCATGGGTCATGGCGTGCTCCAGGAGACGGAGGAAGGAGGCTGCTTCAGGGGGTGGTGGGTGCCCGCGATCGCGGGGCGGCCGGCACGGCGGGGCCGTCCGTGAGATGCCGGACGGATGCGCGGCTGTGGACCGGCGGGCGAGGTGGCGGGCGCCGGCCGGCTGAGTGAAGGCGGGGCCAGGGGAGAACGGGGCCGCGCCGCCTTCGTGACCGGGGACGGACAGGGAGATCGAGGATGCGGGCGGAGGAAGGCCGATGAGCTGTGGTCCGCCGTCCGCCGTCCGCCGTCCGCCGTCCGCCGTCCGCCGTCCGCCGTCCGCCGTCCGGCGAACCGGGGGCCGGGGGCCGGGAGCCGGAGGCCGGGGGCCGCGGGCCCACCTTGGGACGACCTTCCTCGCCCCGTGCGTGCGTGCGGGCGGGCCCGGCCTACTGGAACGCCGGCATGACTTCCTTGATGAACAGCTCCAGCGACTTGCGCTTCTCCTCGTGGGGCAGGCTGGTGTCGATCCAGAAGCTGTACTCGTCGATGCCGAGCTCCTCGTAGGCGCGCAGCCGTTCGATGACTTCCGCGGGTGTGCCGATGACCGCCGTCCTGTGCAGCGATTCCGGTTCGAACTCGGCGCGGCCCTCGAACTTCGACTCCGGGCTCGGCGCGAGGAACCCGTTGCGCGGGGTGGTCCTGTTGCCGGCCCAGGCGTCGAAGGTCCGGTAGTACCGGCTGATCGCCTCGGCGGCCGGGCGCCATCCGTCGGGTTCGTCGGGGGAGTGCACATGGGTGTGCCGAAGCACCATCAGCTCGGGGCGCGGCACCTCGGGGTGACCGGCCACCGCGGTGTCGAACTTCTCCTTGAGGTCGACGACCTCCTCGTCGCCCTTCATCAGCGGGGTGACCATGACGTTGCAGCCCTGAGCGACGGCGAAGTCGTGGGACTCGGGGCTGCGGGCCGCGATCCACAGGGGCGGGGTGGGCCGCTGCACCGGCTTGGGCACGCTGGTGGACGTCGGGAACTGCCAGACCTCGCCGTCGTGGGCGTAGTCGCCCTGCCAGAGCGCCCGCACGGCGGGCACGAACTCGCGCAGGTGCTTGCCGCCGTCACGGGCCGAAAGCCCGCCCGCCATCCGGTCGAACTCGAACTGGTAGGCGCCGCGGGCGATCCCCACCTCCACGCGTCCGTCGCTGATGACGTCGAGCAGCGCGCATTCACCGGCGGCCCGGATCGGGTGCCAGAACGGCGCGACGATGGTCCCGGCGCCGAGGCGGATGGTCGAGGTCTTCGCGGCCAGGTGGGCGAGCAGCGGCATCGGGCTGGGAGAGATGGTGTATTCCATCGCGTGGTGCTCGCCGATCCACACCGTGCCGAACCCGCCGTCCTCGGCCATCAGGGCCAGCTCTGACAGGTTCTCGAAGAGCCGGCGGTGGCTGACCTCCTCGTCCCAGCGCTCCATGTGTACGAACAACGAAAACCTCATGGCTGCTCCTCGTCTGCTGTGGTGACCGGGTGTCGGGTGTTTCCCGGCTCGCCGTGCGGGCCGGTGATCGCGGCGGGCCGTTCCGCGCGGAGGGTGTCCGTCTCGGCGAGGGTGACGTCGCCGGTGGCCCAGTGCGTCCGGGGTACCTCGTGGACGACGACACGGATGTGTTCGGGCCGGGTGTTCGTGGTGCGCAGGACCGCGGCGTGCACTTCGTGCAGCAGGTCCCGGATCTGCGCGGGGGTGCGGCCCTCGGCGAGGGTGATGGCGACCTGGGGCATGTCAGCTCCGCATGGTGAACGGGTCGGCCACGGGCTCCTCGCTCGTGTTGATCCACACGCTCTTGAGCCGGGTGTACTCCTTGATGGTCTCGGCCCCGTGCTCGACGCCGGTGCCGCTGGCCTTGAAGCCCTGCCGCGGGGACATGGGGGACATGGCCCGGTAGGTGTTGACCCAGACGGTCCCGGCGTCGAGGAGTGCGGCCGTGCGGTGCGCGCGGGCGAGGTCCGTCGTCCACACGCCCGCCGCGAGTCCGTAGTCGGTGTCGTTGGCCAGGCGTACGGCCTCTTCCTCGGTGTCGAACGGCATGATCGCCATGACCGGGCCGAAGATCTCCTCACGCACGACACGCATGCCGTTGTCGACGTCCACGAGGATGGTGGGCTCGTAGAAGTAGCCGCCGAGCCCGGCGTCGGTGGCACGCCCACCGGTCAGCACCCTGGCACCTTCGCGGCGCCCGAGATCGACGTAGCCGGCCACCTTGTCGCGCTGGTCGGCGAAGGCCAGCGGGCCGAGTTCCGTCCGCTCGTCCATCGGGTCGCCGATACGGATGGTCCTGGCCCGTTCGGCGACCCGCTCCAGCAGTTCGTCGTAGACCGACCGGTGGGCGAGGACGCGGCTGCCGGCGATACAGGTCTGCCCGGCGGCGGCGAAGATGCCGGCGACGACTCCCATCGCCGCGTTGGCGATGTTCGCGTCCTGGAAGACGATGTTGGGAGACTTGCCGCCCAGTTCGAGTGTGGATCCGATGAACCGGCTCGCGGCTGCCGCGGCGATGCGGGCGCCGGTGGCGGTGCTGCCGGTGAAGGAGATCTTCGCCAGGTCACCATGGTCGACCAGGGCTTGGCCGGCCTCGGCACCGAACCCGGTGACGACGTTCACCGCGCCCGGCGGGAACCCCGCCTCCAGTGCCAGCTCCGCGAGCCTGAGGACGGTGGCCGAGGTGTGTTCGGAGGGCTTGACCACGACGGTGTTGCCGGCGCAGAGAGCAGGAGCCAGTTTGCTGCTGGTCAGCGTCAAGGGGGAGTTCCAGGGAGTGATCGCTCCGACGACTCCCAGCGGTTCCCGCGCCGTGTAGTTCAGCACCCGGCGGTCGGAGGTGGGGATGACGTCGCCGTGGATCTTGTCGGCGAGTCCCGCGTAGTAGTGGTAGTACTCCGGCAAGGTGGCCAACTGCCCCCGCATCTCGCGCAGCAGCTTGCCGTTGTCCCGCGTCTCCATCCGGGCGAGGTCTTCGGCGTTCTCGGCGATCAGCTCACCGAGGCGGCGCAGCAGGTGGCCCCGCCGCGTCTGGCTGAGGTCACGCCAACGCGGGTCCTCGAAGGCGTTCTTGGCAGCGGCCACGGCTCGCTCGACGTCGGCGGCGCCTCCGCGCGCCGCCCGGTAGAGGACCTCGCGCGTGGCAGGGTCGGTGCTCTCGAAGTACTCACCCGACGCGGGCTCCGCCTCCGTCCCGCCGATGAAGTGCTGAAAGGTGGGGAGGTCAGACATGTGCGCACTCTCCGAGGAAGGTGGTGAGGGAGTCGACGAGAGCCCGGGGACGTTCGACCGGCAGCATGTGACGCGCCCGCGGGACGACCACCGCCCGGCAGTGGGGAAGTGCCGCGGCGAGCCGATGGGTCATCTCGGGTGTGGAGCCGGGATCTTTCTCCCCTGTGATCGCCAGTGAGGGTACGGCGATGGCGTTCAGGTGCGGCGCGAGGTCGGCGTCCGCGGTGGCGAACACGCGGTAGCAGCTGAGGAAGGAGCCGACGTGATTGGCCAGCAGGGTGTCCCTGGTGCGGGCCACCCGGGCGGGGTCGACGTCCGTGCCGGCGTACCACCGCTCCAGGGAGGCGGCCGTGCCGGCCGGGAAGTCGGCCTCGGCGGTGCGCAACCGGGCGAGGACCAGGGCTCGTTCTTCGGGCGTACGCGCGCACACCGAGCTGACCGATGTCAGGGTGGCCACCAGCTCGGGGCGGTGCAGGGCCACATGCTGGGCGACCAGCGCGCCCAGGGAGAATCCGACCAGGTGCGAGCCGGCCGGGATCTCACCGGCCACCTCGTCGGCCAGATCTGCCAGTGTCACTCCGTCCCTGACCGGCGGGCGCGTGCCGTGGCCGGGCAGGTCGGGGGTGATCACGATGAAGTCGTCGGCCAGGAGTGCGGCGGTGGGCTCCCACATGGTGTGGTCGAGTCCGACGCCGTGCAGCAGGACCACGGTCGGCTTGCTCATGACCCACCTACTGTTCGGTCGACAGCGGTGCCAGGCGCTGCTGGGGGCGCCCCTGGGCGGCTGCGGCAAGCGCGATGACGATCTCGCCCGGGTGTGGGGCGTCGGTGATGCGCACTTCGATGCTCTGGTGATGGGAACGGATCGTGGCGTCGGTGATGTGCTTCAGCGGGATGTCGAAGACCACGCCGGCGGGCCCGCGCTTCTCGACCGCCGGGAGCAGGGTGGTCGCACCCGCCGCCTTGCGGAAGTGGTCGCCGAACTTGAGTGTGTGGATCAGCGCGGAGCCGTGCTCGATCTCGCCGTCCAGGCCGACGACGGCGGCTTTGCCGTATGCCTCGGCGGGGGCCTCCAGCGCGTCCAGGACCGCCGGGGCGAGCAGTGCGCCGAGATCGGAGGCGTGCGCGTCGATGCCGGGGCCGAGGTCCTCGACGAAGCCCTGACCGGCCCAGGGGTTCTCGATCACCGCCGCGACGACGGCGACGCGGGCAGGGCGATCGACCCTCCGGCCGCCCTCGGCGCGGATCTCTTCGACGACGGTCACGATCTTGCGGATGCTCATGAGGGAACAGCCTCCAGGGTTTCGGTGGTGACGACGGGGTCGGTCAGGCGGTCCCCGATACGGGGGTGCGGCCGCGGCCCCGTCGACGCGGCCGCGATGACGACGATCTCGTCCGCCCGGGGCGCGTCGGGCACCCGGGCGCTGACGGTCTGGTAGTGGCTGCGCGTCGCGGCCTGTGTCTTGTGCCAGAGGGGGACGATCAGCGTCTCTCCGGCCTCGGCGCGGGTGTCGGCGAAACAGATGATGGACTCGCCCTGGAGGAACTCCCTCACCAGGTTCCCGAAGTACGGGGTGTGGATGAGGGCCCCCGCGTGCTCGATCTCGCCCGCCGTGCCGACGATGGCAGCCTTGCCGAACGATTCGACCTCGTCCGCGCCGCCCAGGGAAGCGATGAGCCGGTCGGTCAGCAGCTTCGCGAGCGTCGGAGCGATGCGAGCCTGCTCCGGGGACAGATCGGTCGAAGGGCCGGAGCCCACCCATGGATTGCGTATGACCGCGGCGACGCTGGCTCGACGCGCGGGCCGCACGGGTGCCACGCCCGCCTCGGTGAAGACGGCATCACGGTAGAGCACGAGCTTGCGGAGACCGATGCTCTCGTCAGTTTGATCCAAGCTCTCTTGCATGGCACAGGACCATAGGCATCGGCTCTCGGGCCGGTCAAGGGTCTCGGTGGGACGGTCTTCCGAATCGCCTTGGATCCGTGGAGCGGCGGCCGTGTCCATGGCTTTGAACTGGCTATTCGCATGTTCTCCGGAGTGGGGGCACGATTCGGTGCCCACTGAGCCTTGACGCTCCATTCGTGGCATGTCTTACTGCTTCTTGCATGCCAGTGCGGGTCGGTATCTCAAGCAGTACGCGGCGCCTCGTCGCTGCCGGCGGACCGGCCGCATGCCAGAAAGCCGTCACTGTGGAAGGAGAAGAGATGGCGCTCACCGACGCCCGGCGAGAACTCATCGAGAAGGCGTGGGCCGAGGCCTGGGGCCAGGGTGACGTCGACGCCCTCGACGCGTTGCTGGGCCCGGCCTACCTACGTCATGGGACAGACCCGCTCCCGCAGGACCTGGCCGCCTTCAAGGAAGCGATCCTCTCCACACGAGCGGCGTTCCCGGACCTGACGACCACCATCGACGACATCGTGGTCGAAGGTGACAGAGCCGCGATCCGCTGGCACAGCAGCGGAACTCATACGAAGTCGTTCCTCGGCGTCCCGCCGACCGAGCGGCGCGTCGAAGTCAGCGGCGCCACGTTCGCCCGCTTCGAGGGCGAGCGGGTCGTGGAGGAGCACGTCACGTGGGACCCGCGAGCGCTGCTCTCGGCGCTGGGCGTCATCAGCGTGGGACAGGACTGAGCATCGAGATGACAAGGAGCACCCTCATGACAGCGCTCGCCGCAAGCCCGGACATCGACGTGATGAAGCAGGTCAACCGGCAGTTCGTCACCGGTGTCACAGTGGTGACCGCGTGGGACGGGGCAACCCCCAGGGGGCTGGCCGTCAACGCGTTCTCGAGCATCTCGCTCGATCCTCCCACCGTCATGGTGTGTGTCCAGCGCACCTCGTCCACCCACGACTGTCTGTACCGCGCGGACCATCTCGCGATCAACATCCTGTCCACCGACCAACTCGACGTCGTCGGCACGTTCGCGAGCAAGGCCGCTGACAAGTTCGCGGACCTCGACTGGGAGAGCGGCCCGTTCGGCAGCCCGCTGATCGCCCGGAGCAGCGCGCAGATGGAAGTGCAGATCCGCGAGCGGCTCCAGGCCAGTACCCACACCGTCTTCATCTGCCGAGTGGTCCACGCCGCCGTGACCGAGCGCGATCCCATGGTCTACAGCGCGGGCAGGTTCTTCGACGGCGGTGCGCTCACGTCTCTGGGATGATCCAGCAGGCGGCAGGGGAGACGGAGGAATACCCGGTGAATCGCGCGAAGAGCGAACCGAAGAGCGAACCGAAGAACGGATCGATGCAGGCGACGGTGATCGCCGAAATGCGCAGGCGCATCATCAAGGGCGACATCGTGCCCGGAGCTCCTCTCTCGGAGCTCGCCCTCGCGGAGGAGTTCGGCGTGAGCCGTACTCCCGTGCGCGAAGCGCTCAAGCAGTTGCAGACCGAAGGGCTGGTCGAGATCCGGCCCCGCGTCGGGACGTTCGTCACCACCCCCTCCCGCCGTGAGATCACGGAACTCTTCGAGATGAAGGAGCTCCTGGAGGGCGCCGCCGCCCGCCTCCTCGCCCAGCGCGGCCGCGTCCCGGAGATCGACTTGCTGGAGCGGAACCTGCACGAGGCCGACGAAGCGGTCGAGCGGGACGACCGGGAGCGGTACGCGGAGTTGGTCCACGAGTTCCACGACCTGCTCGTGGCCGGCGCGGACAACACCAAGCTGCAGGCCCACTACCGGATGTTGATGAACCAGTTGGCGTACGCCCGGCTGGTGAACACCTCGTTGAGCCAGCCGGGCCGCGCGACACAGTCCGACCGCGAGCACCACCTCGTCGTGGAACTGATCCTCGCCAAGGACGGCGACAGTGCCGAGCACGTGATGCGTGAGCATGTCAGGGCAAGCCGGCGGGCCCTGCTGGCGGGTCTGCCCATCGGCGGCCGGGACGAAGGGGCAGGGGCCGCAAGGCCCTGATGTCGCAGGACGGCCGCCGCCCGCGGCGTCAGAGCGCTGAGCACGAGAGGCCGGGCGGCGGCCGCCATCGGCGTTCAGGCTGGTGATCAGCGCGGCGCGGCGGGCCGTCAGTGCCTCGATGCGCCCGGTGAGTTCGTCGATGGCCTGCCGGTAGCCGTTGAGGTCAAGCCCCAGGCCCGGCCGGCATCGCGCGCCGGGAGTCGGTACGGACGTGCCGAGGCCGTGGTGGTCGGGGCCACGCCCGATCGCGATCGCGGTTCGCGTCATGACGCGGGTGTGAGGCGGGTGTTAGGCGGGGCTGGGAGTGTGACGACCGGGAGGGCGGGCCGTAACGGCCGAGCCGAGCCCGACCCTTCCCCCCGATGCCGTGAGAGAAGTGAAAGAGGAGCCGGATGACTGTAGTGACCGGGCCTGCCGGAGCAGACGTGGCCGAGGCCGTGCGGGCCGCGCTCACCTGCGAGCAGACGGTGCGGCGCGCCCTCGTCCATCGGCGTGCGCTGTCGGAGGTGTTCCTCACGGACAGCGCGCGGGTGGGCGAGGAGCATTTCGTCGCGGCCGCCCTGCTGCCGCCCTCCCACGCGTACTACACCGACCACACGACAGGCGGGCTCGTCGACCCGCTGCTGCTGCTCGAATGCTGCCGGCAGGCGGAGACCCATGCTGTACACACGCACTTCGGTGCGCCGGTCGGGACGAAGTTCGTGCTGCGGGACTGGTCGATGACCCTGTCCGACGGCGCCCCGGCCCGTTCGGCGGGCGGCCCCGTGCCGGTGACCATCGACGCCACGACGCAGGACGCGCAGTGGATCGCCGGATCGCTGCGCGCACTCGCGTACCGCATGCGCGTGTCGGTGTCGGGACGTCCGCTGGGCGAGGTGACCATGCGGGTGAAGTACGTGGCCGACACGGTGTACGCGAAGCTGCGCGACCGTCCGGCCGGGACGGCACCGACGTCGGACGCCTACCGCGCCCCGGAGGTCGCGGGGCTGGTGGAGCCGGCCCGCGTGGGGCGGTCGCGCCCGGAGAACGTGGTGCTGCTCGACGCCGTGCGCGGCGAGGACGGAGTCGCGGCCCGGCTGCGCGTGGACGGCGGCCACGCCAGTCTGTTCGACCATCCGCAGGACCACGTGCCGGGCATGGTCCTGATGGAGGCGGGACGGCAGGCGGCGCTGCTGTCGGCCGGGGAGTTCACCGGCGAGGACCCCGCGCGCTGGGCGCTGTCGGGACTGCGCGCGTCCTTCGGTGCCTACGCCGAACTCGACGAGCCGCTGACCGTACGGGCCGGGCGACCGCGGCGGCGGGAGGCGGGCGGGGGCGAGACGGTCCCGGTCGCCTTCGAACAGGGCGGCCGGAACGTGGCGGAGGCCTTTTTCTCGCTGGTGCGGGCCGGGAACGACAGCGGGGCATGACGACGGCGCGCGTCGATGCCGCCGAGGTTCTCGTGCGGTGATCGACGGGGGCGCCTCCCGCACGGTGGTGCGGTGGTGGTCGGGGGACGTCCCGCGCACGGTGGTGCGGTGGTCGTCGTACGGCGGCCACCGCACCACCGCGTGTGCTCCGTGCGGCCACGAGCGACCAGAGCCAGCCCCCTGTGACGTCGTGCAGTACGCCCAGGGACAGCGGGCGGCAGACCGCAGGCCGCCAGGCAGTAACCCACGTTACGGTCAGGGCGCCGCGACGGGCCGGGAAGGCGCCGCGCACCACACCGGGCGGCAGGACGTCCGCCACGGTGATGCAGGAGCCGGCCGGGGCCGTGCTCGCGAAGAGCCGGCCGGTGCCGGACGAGCGGAGCGGAAGGGTCGGATGGTGTTCTGCCGGGCCCACCCGGCCCACCCGGCCCACGGCCGTGGCGTTCGGCAGCCGGTCGGGGCGCCGGCGAGGTGGCGGGGGGGCGTACGCGTGCCTGGCCCCGGGCAGTGGGGGCCAGGCAGAAGCGGCCGGGCGGGAGGCAGCGGGACCGGGGCGGCGGGACCGGGGCGGCGGGGCAGAAGCGCTCGGGCGGCTCGGGTGGCCCCGGGGGCCCGGTGGTCCCGGTGGCCGGGCGGGTGTTCAGTCGTCCTTGCCGGTCGCCGCCGGATCCAGGTCGCGGTCGCGGACCAGGGTGAAGATGGCGACCGCGCCGGCGAGGGCGACGCAGGCGAGGACGACGTACACCACGCTCCAGCCGTGCTCCAGGCCCTGCACGGCCCGGTGCACCAGTTCCTCGCCCCCACCGCGGCGGACCGAGGACAGCCTGCCCTGCACCACGTCGTCCGCCATCGTGCCGCTGTCCGCGCCGGCCGCGGTGGACAGCCGCTGCCGGGTGGAGGTCAGCAGCAGGCCGCCGACGCAGGCCACGCCGATTGTCTCGCCGGCGACGCGCAGCGTGTTGAACATGCCCGAGGCCATGCCCGCGCGTTCCGGGGACACGACGCTGACCGCCGCGTTGTCCATGACACCGAAGGCGAGACCGATGCCGATGCCCGCGAGCAGCAGCGCGGCGTACAGACCGGTGCGCGAGGAGACCGGGTCGGTGAAGGTCATCAGCAGCAGCGCCACGGCGAGCACGGCCGGGCCGAGGGCCAGCAGGGTGCGCACCGAGAGCCGCTTGACGAGCGCCCCGGAGAACAGGGGCAGCACGAACACCGGCAGGGTGAGCGGCAGCAGCATCGCGCCGGACATCGTGGAACCGGCGCCACCCGCGCCCTGGAAGTACGGCGGCAGGTAGACCAGCAGGGCGGCGAAGGCGAAGACGATGCTGACGGGCTGCCAGATGATGGCGACGAAGGTGGGGCGGCGCAGCAGGCTCAGGTCGAACATGGGCTGGTCGCTGCGGAGTTCGACGGCGACGAAGGCGGCGAGGAAGAGTGCGGCGCCCGCGAAGGAGCCGAGGGTCGCGGCGCCCGTCCAGCCGCGTGAGGGCCCCTCGACGAAGGCGAGGGCGAGCAGCAGCAGAGCGAGGGTGAAGGTGACCACCCCCGGCTTGTCGATGCGCCGCGCCTCGGGGTTGCGGGACTCGGGCAGCGGCCGGGCCAGGACGAGGACCACCGCGCCCAGGCCGACGTTGACGAGGAAGACGGCGTGCCAGGATGCCGCGCCGACGAGCACTCCCGACACGAAGGGGCCCATCGCCAGGCCGAATCCGATGGAGGCGCCGAAGATGCCGAACGCCCGGGCCCGCGCGGCTCCCGCGAAGGTGTGCGCGAGCAGCGTCGAACCACTGGTGAGGACCGCCGCCGCGCCCATGCCCTGGACGAACCGGGCGCCGTCCACGAGCACGATGGTGGGCGCGGTGCCGGCCACCAGGGAGGCCAGCGCGAAGACGGTGGTCCCGGTCAGGAACATGCGGCGCCGCCCGTACAGGTCGGCGGCGGAACCGGCGGCCAGCATGAACGCGGTGAAGGCGACGTTGTAGGCGTTGAGGACCCACTGGGTGGAGGCGGCCGAGGCGTGCAGCGCGCCGGACATGTCGGCGAGCGCCACGCCGGGCCCGGTCACCGAGATGGGCAGCATGACGGCCGCCAGCGCGATGGCCACCAGGGTCCGGGTGGGGCCGATCGCGGGCCGGGTGCCGGGGGCGGGGCCGGGGCCCGGCTCGGTCCGGGTGGCGGTCCGGGCGGCTCGTGCGGCGGCCGGCTCTGCTTCGGCAGGTGTGTGGGACATCGGGAGGCTTCCTGTGTCTGGTGCCTGGAGTGGGGGGTGGTGGGGGTGGTGGGGCGGCGTGGTCAGGCCGGCAGCGCCGCCCCGTCGGTCCGCAGTACGTCGCCCAGCTGGGCGAAGGAGGTGGCCCGCGCGTCGATGTAGGAACCGAACGGGGCCACGTCGGCGTCCGTGAAGACCTCTCCGCGCATGAGGACGGTGCGCAGCCCGGCGATCTTGGCGGCGCGCAGCGCCAGCGGGGAGTCGTCGACGAGCAGCCAGCGTTCCGGGTGGCTCTCGCCCTCGGCGGCGAGCAGCCCCGTGTAGGTGGCGGGGTCGGCCTTGGACGCGTGGTCGAGGGGGACGAAGTCCTGGTCGTCGAAGAGACCGTCGAGCAGGGCGCGGCGCGCGGTGGCGCGGTCCATGGTGGAGAAGACCCGCAGCCGCAGGCCGTGGGCGCGCTGTTCGGCGCAGAACTCCCGGACGCCTTCGCCGAGGGCGAGCGCGGTGCCGCCGACGGCGGTGAGCGAGCGCAGCGCGGCGATCTCGGCCGCCAGGTGCCGTTCGATGCCGAGGCCGGTGAACAGCATGTGCAGGCTCTCGCGCTGCGGGAAGGTGCTGATGGCCTTGAACTGGGACGCGGTGGCCTCGTAGGGCAGGTCGGTGTGGCGGTTGATGCCTTCGTGCAGGGCCTTCAGCAGCAGGCTGGAGGCGTTCAGGCTCAGTACTCCGTCGAAGTCCAGCAGCACGGTGTGCGCGCGGGAGTCGCGGTCGCGGTCCACGGCGTGGCTCCTTGTGTGGTGGGGGGTACCGGCCCGACGCGGGGGAGGGCCGGGCCGATACGACGGGGGGCGCGGTGTCAGTCGCGCCAGACGGTGTGCGCGGCGGCCTCGGCGTCGAGGGTGCGCAGCAGGTCCTCGTCGACGGAGTGCAGCGAGTCGACGATGTGGCGGGTGCCGGCCTCGCGCATCAGCTGCGGCTGGAAGCTGTGCTCGAAGGAGCTGGGGTGCCCGATGAAGGGGATGTCGAGTGCCCGGGCCACCTCGGCGACGCGGGCCACGTCGTCGATGAAGAGCACCTGGTCGTACTCCAGGCCGAAGACCTCGGTGGTGATCTCGCGCAGCCCGGGGCGGAAGTCGTTGGTGCAGACGTAGCGGGGCTCGTCGAACAGGTCGGCGTACTCGCCCAGGTAGCGGTCGAAGTGGGAGGCGTCCAGGCCGCCGTAGCTCACCGTCTTCAGGCCCAGCGCGCGCAGCCGGCGCAGCAGGTCGACGGCGCCGTCGAGGAGCTGGACGGGGTGGTCCCGGAGGTATTCCTCGCGCTCCTTGAAGTAGACGTCGATGGCTTCCTGCGCGGTCCACGGCATCCGGGCCGCGTTGGCCATCCCCTGCCCGCCCACCAGCTGCGGCTGGGAGAAGATGCTCCGCTCGACGTCGGCGGTGTACTCGCCGCCGCGGCTGACGATGAAGTTGTGGATGACGGGGCTGAAGGTGTCGTTGAGCAGGACGCCGTCGATGTTGACGGCGGCCAGCTTGAGCTGCTGGAGCTTGTCTGCCACGGGTGTTCCGTTCCTGGGGTGCGGGTGGGGGCGATCTGTCGGCGGGGCGGGCGTGCGGGGGTTCAGTGGCCGACGGTGGCCATGCCCGCGGGGTCGTACCGCTCGCCGGAGACGGCGTCCGCCGGCAGGGCGGCCTCGACGGCGGCCGACTGGGCGGCGGTGAGCTGGATGTCGGCGGCGGCGAGGTTCTCCCGCAGGTATGTCTCCCGGCGGGTGCCGGGGATGGGCACGATGTCCTCGCCGCGGGAGAGCAGCCAGGCCAGCGCGAGCTGGACGGGCGTGCAGCCGGCGTCCTGGGCGATCTCGCGCAGCCGCTCCACCATGCGGACGTTGCGCTCCAGGTGCTCCGGCTGGAAGCGCGGGTGGGAGTGGCGGAAGTCGGAGGGGTCCAGGTCCTGGGGCCGGGTGATGGCACCGGTCAGGAAGCCCCGGCCGATCGGCGAGTAGGCGACGAGGGTGACGCCGAGCTCGCGTGCGGTGGGCAGGATCTCCTGCTCCACTTCGCGGGTCCACAGCGAGTACTCGGTCTGCAGTGCGGCGATCGGGTGCACGGCGTGCGCCCTGCGCAGCGTGCCGGCACCGACCTCGGACAGTCCCAGGTGCCGGACCTTGCCGGCCTCGACCAGCTCCGCCATGGCGCCGACGGTCTCCTCGATCGGGATGTCGGGGCTGCGCCGGTGCAGGTAGTAGAGGTCGATGTGCTCGACGCCGAGCCGCCGCAGGGAGGCGTCGACGGCCGTGCGGCAGTATTCGGGGCTGGAGTCGACCTGGCGGCCCTGCCGAGGATCCCTGTCGTCGCGCCGGATGCCGAACTTGGTGGCGAGGACGACCTGGTCGCGGCGGCCGGTGAGGGCACGGCCGACGAGTCGCTCGTTGTGTCCCTTGCCGTACATGTCGGCGGTGTCGAGGAGCGTGACCCCGAGGTCCAGTGCCGCGTGCAGTGTCCGCAGGCTCTCCTCCTCGTCGGTGGGTCCGTAGAACTCCGACATGCCCATGCAGCCGAGGCCGATGGCCGAGACCGACGGCCCGCCCGTACCGATCCTGCGTTGGCGCACTGGTTTCCTCTCCTCGCACACGTCGTACTCGTCGCACACGTCGTACTCGTCGCACACGTCGTACTGGTTCGTCGTACTCGTTCGTTAAGCGGCCGCCGCACCGGGGCGCGGGCGGCTGGCTCAACGGGCGGCCACGGTCGGCGGGTTGCCGCCGGGCGCCCTCACCATGCTCGCAACGCCTGCTCCCGCACGGCTCACGTGGCGCTCACGGCCGCACGTGAGCGGGACGTGGGTGCGTGGTGAGCGGCAGCGGAGCAGCCGTTGCCACAGTGATCCCGTCGGCCGGTCCCGGGATCACGGGCCGGCCGGCCGTACGGCACGGCAGCGAGAAGGAGTACGCAGTGATGGCAACAGCAGGCGAGGACCCGCGGGCGGCCGGCGGTGCCCGGCTCCGGCCCGGTCGCGGCGGCGGGGGGAAGGGATGAGCGGGACGGGCCGCGCGGCGGTGGTGGCCGGGCTCGGCGCCTGGGTGCCGCCGGCCTCGGTCACCAACGACGACCTGGCCCGGCAGCTGGACACCTCCGACGAGTGGATCCGCAGCCGTACCGGGATCGCGTGCAGGCACGTCGTGGACCCGGGCACGGCCACCGGTGACCTGGCCGTCGAGGCCGGCCGGCGGGCACTGAGGTCCGCCGGGACGGACACCGTCGACGCGGTGGTGCTCGCCACCAGCACACCGGACCGGCCCTGTCCGGCGACCGCCCCCGAGGTGGCGAGCCGGCTGGGACTGAGCGGCGTCTGCGCCTTCGACATCGCCGCGGTGTGCACCGGCTTCGTCTACGCCCTCGGGGTGGCCGCAGGCCTCGTGGAGTCCCGGATCGCCGGGTCCGTGCTGGTCATCGGCGCGGACACGTTCTCCACCATCCTCGACCCGGCCGACCGCACCACCCGGGCGATCTTCGGCGACGGTGCCGGCGCCATGGTGCTGCGTGCCGGGGAGCCGGACGAGCCGGGCGCCCTGCGAGGGCTGCACCTGGGCAGCGACGGCAGCCGCAGCGACCTCATCCAGGTCGCCGCGGGGGGTTCACGGCAGCGGTCCACCGGCCTGCCCGCCGAAGTGGCGGCCACCTACTTCACGATGGAGGGCCGGCCCGTCTTCGCCGAGGCCGTACGGCACATGGCGGCTTCCGTGGAGGCCACGGCCGCCGCGCTCGGCGGGACGCCCGCGGACCTCGACCGGATCGTCCTGCACCAGGCCAACGCCCGGATCCTGGCGGCGGTGGCGGAGCGCGTCGGCGTACCGCTCGCGCGCTTCCCGTCCAACATCGACCGCGTCGGCAACACGGTCGCCGCCTCGGTCCCGCTCGTCCTCGCCGACGCGGTCGCCGACGGCACCGTACGCGGCGGCCAGCGCGTCGTGCTGGGCGGCTTCGGCGGCGGTCTGACCTGGGGGTCGGTGGGCCTGGTGTGGCCGGAGATCACCCCGGCCTGACGCCCTCCGGCACCCGCCTCGTCTCCCCGTTCCCCTTCCCTTCCCTTCCCTTTCCTCCCTTCCCCACCCCCCTTTTCCTTCAACTCGCCCTTTTCCACCCTCACTTGCGCACTTTCCCCTTTCCTACTTTCAGGAGCACACCATGCAGGAAGTCCAGGAGCAGACCACGCAGGCCATCGCACAGCGCGTCACGGCACTCCTCTCGGGCCAGTTCAAGATCAAGTCCGAGACGATCGCACCGGACGTGACCCTCGGCAAGCTGTCCTTCGACTCGCTGGTCCTGATCGAACTCGGACTCGTGCTGGACAAGGAGTTCGGCGTCCGCATCGAGGACGGCGAACTCACCGAGGAACACACCCTCGACGATGTCGTCGACCTGCTCGTCGCCAAGGGGGCGAAGGTCTGATGGCGGGCGGCACCGACGCCATAGCCGTCACCGGGCTCGGGCTGGTCACCCCGGCCGGGATCGGCGTCGAGGAGAACTGGGAGCGGGTCCTGACCGGCCGCTCCTGCGCCACCCGGGACGACGCGCTCGGCGACCTGTCAGCCGACTTCTCCTGCCGGGTGCCCGGCTTCGACGCGCAGGAACTGCTCGGCGGGTTCGCCTCCTGGCAGCTGGAACGGTTCGTGCAGCTCGCGCTGGTCGCCTCCCGCATGGCCGTCCGGGACGCCGGTCTCGACCCCGAGAACTGGGACGGCACCCGCGTCGGCGTGGTGCTCGGCAACTCCCTGGGAGGCGCGGCGACGCTGGAGGAGCAGTACCGCGCGCTGTCCGAGGACGGTCCGGCCCGCGTCTCTCCGCTGCTGGTCACCAAGTACATGCCGAACATGCTGGCCGGGTACGTGGCGATCGACTGCGGGGCGCGCGGCCCCAGCCTGGTCACCGCCACGGCCTGCGCGTCGGGGGCCACCGCCGTCGGCACCGCCCGGGACATGCTGCGCGCCGGTACCTGCGACATCGTGCTGGCCGGTGCCAGTGAGTCGGCGCTCACCGCGACGGTGATGTCCGGCCTGTGCCGCATGGGGGCCCTGTCCAAGTCCCGTGCGGAGCCCGAACGCGCCGGCAAGCCGTTCGACGCGGAGCGGGACGGCTTCGTGGCCGCCGAGGCGGCGGGCGTCCTCGTACTGGAGCGGGCCGCCGACGCGCGGGCCCGCGGGGCCCGGATCCGTTCGCTGGTCGGCGGCTGGGCCACCACCTCCGACGCGCACCACGCGACGGCCCCGCAGCCCGGCGGCGAGGGCATCGAACGGGCACTGCGGGGCGCCCTCGCGGACGCCGGGATCGCCCCGTCCGAGGTACGGCACGTCAACGCGCACGGCACCGCCACGCCGATGAACGACCTCGTCGAGGGCACCATGCTGGGCCGGGTCGTGGGCAGGGGAGCGGCGGTGACCTCCACCAAGGGAGTCACCGGTCACGCCCTGGCCGCGGCCGGAGCGATCGAGGCCGCGTACACGGTGCTGGCCGTGCAGCACGGGGTGGTCCCGCCCACCGCCAACCTGAAGAACCCGGACCCGGCCCTCGACCTGGACCTGGTCAGCGGCGAACCCCGCAGGACACCGGTGGACGTGGCGGTGAGCACGTCGCTCGGCTTCGGCGGGCACAACGCCGCGCTCGTCTTCACCGCGGCCTGAGGCCTGGGCCCCCGGCCGGGCGGCCCCGCCGGGCTGCCTCGTCGGGCAGCCTCCCCGGGCGGCCGTCCCGCCGGCGGGCGGGGCGGCCGCCCGGGTCTCGGACCGACAAAAGACGTAGAAGTCGCGGATGTTGCAGAAGTCGTGGAAGTGCAGAAGTCGTGGAAGTGCAGAAGGAGAACAGGATGAACCGCTCGGTCTTCGTCACCGGTGGCAACCGCGGCATCGGTCACGCCGTCGCCCGGGCCTTCGCCGCCCAGGGCGAGAAGGTCGCCGTCAGCCACCGCACGGGCAGCCCGCCGGACGGTGTGCTCGGCGTGAAGGCCGATGTCACCGAGCCCGGTGCGCTGGAAGAGGCGCTGCGGGAGGCCGAGTCGGCGCACGGTCCCGTGGAGGTCCTGGTGGCCAACGCCGGTATCACCCGGGACCGGCCGATGCTGCGGATGTCGGACGAGGAGTTCGGCGAGGTGCTGAGCACCAACCTGACCGGGGCGTTCGCCGCGGTGCGGGCCGCGGTGCGCAGCATGCTGCCGGCCCGGCGCGGCCGTATCGTGCTGGTCTCCTCGGTGCTGGGTTTCCTCGGCGCGCCCGGGCAGACGAACTACGCGGCCTCCAAGGCGGCCCTGCCGGGCTTGGACCGCTCCCTGGCGTGGGAGCTGGGGGACCGCGGGATCACGGTGAACGTGGTGGCGCCCGGCATCATCGCCACGGACATGACCGCTTCGCTGTCCGACCGGAGGATGAGCCAGGTCATGGGGATGACACCGCTCGGCCGGCCCGGCACGGTGGACGACGTGGTCGCCGCGATCCGGTTCCTGGCCAGTGAGGAGGCCGGCTACATCACCGGCGCGGTCCTTCCCGTCAGCGGTGGCCTGGGCATGGGGCTGTGAGCCGTACGCCGCCAAGCGCCGCCGCCGGACGCGACCGCCCCCGGCCCCTGTGCGCATCGTCCTCCTCCGACGCATCGTCTTCCTCCGGCGCATCGTCTTCCTCCCGGGCATGGTCTTCCTCCCGGGCCTCGTCGTCCTCCGAGGTATCGTCTTCCTCCCGCGCATCGTCCTCCTCCGGCGCGTCGGCCCGCTCCGAGGAAGGGACACGTCCCCGGGCGGATCAGCCACGGCGCTGGACGGAGGTGCTGCGGCCCGCGGCGCGCCCGGGGCCGCGCGTCGTCGTCTTTCCGCACGCGGGAAGCGGTGCGCGTCGCTACCGGGAGGTGCCGGCCGGCCTCCCGCCGTACGTCGAGGTCGTCGGCGTCACCCTGCCCGGGCGTGAGCGGCGGGCGGGTTGCGTGCCGGGCACGACGCTCGCGCGGGCCGTGGCGGGCATCGGGGCGGAACTGCGGGCGCCCGCCGCAGGACGCACCGTCTTCTACGGACACAGTCTGGGCGCGCTGCTGGCTCTGCTCACCGCGCACGCGGGACAGGCGCGGTGCGACGCCCTGGTCGTGTCCTGCGCCCTGCCCGGCCGCCGCGGCTTCCCGCGGCCGGACCTCCTCGGCACCCACGCGGGTCTGACGGCCGTCCTGGCGCTGCACGGGCTGGCCGCCGACGCCCTTGAGGACACCTCCCTGCCCGACGCGCGCCGGACCCTGGCCCACGACCTGGCGCTGGCCCAGGACGCGCTGCTCGCGGTGGACGGGCTGCGCGTCGGCGTACCGCTGACGGCGCTGGCGGGCGCCGACGATCCACTCGTCCCGCTCGCCACGCTGCCGCAGTGGGCCGACCTGACCAGCGGTCCCTTCAGGTCGCGGCAGGTCGAGGGCGGCCACTTCTTCCCCTTCACCGCGGCCGGCGCCGCGGTCGTGACCGAGGAACTGGCCGCCTCCCTGCGGCCGTCCGGTCCGCGCGCGGTCCCGTCCCTCACACCCTGACCGGCTCCGCCACGCGGACGGGCCACCCCCGCAGGGCGCCGGACGGCGCCTCCTCGCTGGCCAGGATCCGCTCCTGGAGGCCGCGCAGCCGGTGCGAGGGCTCCAGGCCCACGCCGTCGGCGAGCGCGCGGCGGGCCTGCCGGTAGGCCGTGAGCGCGTCGTTGCGACGGCCCGAGAGGTACAGCGCGAGCATCAGGTACTCGTGGAGCACCTCGTCGTAGGGGTCCAGGGCGACCAGCGCGTGGAGTTCGCCGACGACCTCGGCGTACCGGCGCAGCCGCAGGTCCAGGGCGAGGCGCTGGGTCAGCACCGCCTTGCGGTCCTCCTCCAACTGCCGCACGTGGGCCCGCAGGACCGGCCCGGCCGGTACGTCGGCGAGCGGGGCGTCGCGCCACAGGTTCAGCGCGGCGTTCAGCAGGGCGGAGGCCTCGGCGAGGTCACCGCCCGCCTCGGCGGTGGCCGCCTCGGCGACGAGCCGCTGGTGGCGGACCACGTCGAACTGGTCTCCCGGTACCTCCAGGCGGTAGCCGGTGGGCTCGGTGACCAGCGTCTGCCGGGCGAGGCGGCCCGCGTCGCCCGGCTGGGCGCATCCGATGCCCTTGCGGATCCACATGACGCAGTTCTGGATCCCGGTGGAGGCGCTTCTGGGCGCGTCGAGGTCCCACAGCTCACGCTCGATGGTGGCGCGCTGCACGACCCGCCCGCGGTTGAGGACGAGCATGGCCATCAGCTTCTTCGCCTTCGCAGCGGACGGGACCACCGAGGTGCCGTTCACCGTCACCCGAAGCGGTCCGAGCACTCTGACGATCATGGTCGTTCCTCCTTCGCCGGCGACCTGACGTCACCACCAACCATGTGTACCAGTGTATTCATGTACTGGAGGTCATCGTTGAGCCAACAGTAGCGCCAACTTCGGTGCAGGGCACATCGATTCTCGGCCAAGGGTGTTGCCATATGACCCGTAGATCCGTTTCGCACACCTGATTCACACGTCCGTAGCCTGCCCGTACCGCCGTCGTCACGTGGTGATCGAGGTCATTGTTAGACTCCGGTTTATCTTTGGATGCGGGCAACACGGCGAGGGGGAGATGCGCGTGAGCGGCACGACAGAGGTGGCGGTCATCGGAATGGGCGGCCGGTTCCCGGGCGCGAACGACGTGGAGGCGTTCTGGCGGCTCCTGGTGGACAACACCGACGCCGTCACACCCGTCCCCGAGGACAGG
Organism: Streptomyces sp. NPDC021356; assembly: GCF_040641015.1. NCBI lineage: Bacteria > Bacillati > Actinomycetota > Actinomycetes > Kitasatosporales > Streptomycetaceae > Streptomyces > Streptomyces sp. NPDC021356. The sequence continues at coordinate 260,194 of NZ_JBFACU010000011.1, forward strand.
TTCGACATCCGGCCCTACTACGAGCCCCGGTCCGCCGTACCGGGCCGCACGGTCTCCCGGCACGGCGGCTTCCTCGACGACCTGTACGGCTTCGACGCCGCCTTCTTCGGCATCGCCCCGCGCGAGGCGCTCGCCATGGACCCGCAGCAGCGGCTCCTGCTGCACGTCGTGTGGGAGGCGCTGGAGGATGCGGGTATCCGGCCGTCGTCCCTGGCAGGCAGCGCCACCGGGGTCTTCGTGGGGCAGGCGACCGCCGAGTACGGCGAAGAGGCCGGTGACACCCCCATGGACGTGCACGCCATGGCCGGGGCCCGGCTGCGCGCGGTCACCGCGGGGCGCGTCTCGTTCGCCCTCGATCTGCGCGGGCCCAGTCTGGTCGTGGACACCGCCTGCTCCTCGTCCCTGGTGGCGGTGCACCTGGCCCGGCAGAGCCTGCTCAGCGGCGAGAGCGATCTGGCCGTCGCCGCCGGGGTGAACGCGATACTCTCGCCCGCCGACGCCGTCACCTACTCCCAGGGCGGCATGCTCGCCCCCGACGGCCGCTGCAAGTTCGCGGACGCCTCCGGCGACGGGTTCGTGCGCAGCGAGGGCGTCGCCGCGGTGCTGCTCAAGCGGCTGGACGACGCCCTGCGCGACGGCGACCCGGTACTCGCCGTGCTGCGCGGCAGCGCGGTGACCAACGACGGCGCGGGCAGCGGCCTGCTGCTCCAGCCCGCCGTGACGGGGCAGACCCGGATGCTGCACGCGGCCTGCCGCAGCGCGGGCGTCACCGCGGGCAGGCTCGACTACGTCGAGGCCCACGGCACCGGCACCCGGGTCGGCGACGAGGTGGAACTGCGCGCCCTGGCCGACGCGTTGCGCGAGGACCCGCCGGCCGGCCGGCCGCTGCGCGTCGGCTCGGTCAAGACCAACATCGGCCACGCCGAGGCCGCCGCCGGGATCATCGGCCTGATCAAGACCGTGCTGATCGCCCGCCACGGACTGATCCCCGCCTCCCTGCACCAGCACCACCCGCATCCGGTCCTCACCGAGCCGGACGTGCCCCTGCAGGCCGTCGCGAGCAACACCCCGCTCGACCCGGCCGGCCCGTCCGCCGTCCTCGCCGTGTCCTCCTTCGGCCTGTCGGGCACCAACGCGCAGGTGATCGTCGGCGGCGCCCCGTCCGTGCCCTCCGCTCCGACGCCCGCGGCCAAGCCCCCCACGGACCGCCCCGCGCACGAACCGGAAGCGGCCGAACCGCAGTTGCTGGTCCTCAGCGCCCGCACCCCCGCATCCTTGCGCCGCCTCGCGGAGCGCTACGCCGTCCACCTGGAGGCGGGCGGCCCGGGGCGCGCCCACTCCCTGCGCGCCGTCTGCCGCGCGGCCGCGACCCGTCGTGACTGCCACCCCCACCGCCTGTGGGCCGTCGGCACCACCCACGACGAGATGGCCGACGCGCTGCGCGCCCTCGCGCGGGGCGAGGAGACCGCGGACGGCGGCACCGGTGAGGCACCCTTCGACGGTGACCGCCGGATCGCCTTCGTCTTCCCCGGGCAGGGCGCCCAGTGGCGGGGCATGGGGCGCGCGCTGCTCGCACACGACCCCGACTTCCGCCGGGCGATGACCGAGTGCGACGCGGCCGTGCGTGCGGAGCTGGGCTGGTCGGTGATCGAGACCCTGACGGGCGCCGATGCCGATGCCGACGCCGGCGACAGCCACGGCGACGGCTCGGACGAGGCGGAGCCCTGGGAGGGCGTGGCCGTGGTGCAGCCGCTGGTGTGGGCCGTGCAGGTCGCCCTGGCGGCGGCCCTGCGCGCCAAGGGCGCCGAGCCCGGTCTGTGCATGGGGCACAGCATGGGCGAGGTGGCCGCGGCCCGGACCGCGGGCGCGCTCTCGGTGCGCGACGCGGCGGCGGTCATCTGCCGGCGCAGCGGCCTGATGTCCCGCCTGGCGGGGCGCGGGGCGATGCTCGTCGTGGAACTGGACGCGGAGGAGGCCGCCGCCGCGGCGGCGCCGTACGCCGGCACGGTCTGCGTCGCCGCGCGGAACGCGCCCCGCTCCACCGTCCTCGCCGGTGACGCCGAGGCGCTGCGGAGCATCGCCGCCCGACTGGAGGACGAGGGTGTCTTCTGCCGCCGGGTGAAGGTCGACGTGGCCTCCCACTCGCCGCTCATGGACGGGTTGCGCGAGGACCTGCTCACGGCGCTCGCCGACCTCTCCCCCGCGACCGGCGGGGTGGAGATGCTGTCCACCGTCCGCTGCGAGCCGGTCGACGGGATCGGTCTCGACGCCGCCTACTGGGCCGACAACCTGCGAGAACCGGTGCGGTTCGTCGACGCCGTCCGTGCCGCCGCCGAGGCGGAGGAGACCGTATTCGTCGAGATCAGCCCCCACCCCCTGCTCAGCCAGTCCATCACCGCGGCCCTCCAGGAACGCGGGGCGCGCGGGGAAGACGGGGCACGTGGGGAGGCGCCGGCCGCCGTGGCGACACTGAAGCGACGGCAGCCGGAGGCGGAGAACCTGCTGCGCGCCCTGGGCCGGGTCTTCGCCGCCGGCGGCCGCGTCGACTGGGACCGCTGCTACCGGACGGAGGATCGGGACAGCTGCGACGCTACGGACCACCGGTACAGCTGCGACGCTGCGGACCACCGGGACGTCTGTGACGGTGCGGACCGCCGGGACGTCTGTGACGGTGCGGACCGCCGGGACGGCGGCTGTGACGGGACGGACCGGGGCCGCTGCTGGGGGACCGGCCGCCGGGACCCGGCCGCCCGGGTGCCGCTGCCGACGTATGCGTGGGACCTGGAGCGACTGCGCCGCGAACCGGCCGCTGCCACCGCCACCGCATCGCAGGCCCGCCACAGCAGCGTGTTCACCCTCCGCGACCTGGGGCTGCCGACCCTGGGCAGCGGGGTGCGCGGCGCGGGCACGGCCGCCGCGGTGCCCGTCGTGCTGTACCTCGACGCGGTGCGCACGGCCGCCCGGGACGCCCTCGGTGACCGGGACGGCGCGCTGAGCGACGTGGAGTTGAGCGACGTGGAGTTCGGCCCCCGGCCGCTGGAACTGGAGCGGGCGCAGGACGCCGCCGTACGGGTCGATCTCGCGGCCCTGCCCGGACGGGAGGCGTTCGCCTTTGCCGTCACCACCGAACCCACCGGTGGCGACGGGGAGCAGGGCGACGTCCTGGTGAGCGGACGGTTGCGGACGACGGCAGGGACGGCACCAAAGCGGGCAGCGCAGCGGCCGGGCGGGCAGGAACTCCTCGACGACGCGCTGACCCGGTGCGGGGAGTACGTGCCCGCCGCCGAGTTCTACCGTCGGACCCGGGCGCGTGGACTGCTGGTCGACGACGTGCTGCGCACAGCCGCGCAACTGTGGTCCGGCGCCGGTGAGTGCGTCGCTCGGATGCACGGCACACCCGCCCCCGCTCCCGCCGCCGCGGCCCTGGAGGCGGCCCTGCTGACGATGTCGGCCACCTGGCCCCCTACGGCCTCCGGAGCATCACCAGGCGCCTGGGTACCGGTGTCCTTCGGGCACGTCCGTGTCGACGACCCCGACGCCCTGAGCACGGACCACTGGTCGCTGGCCCGCTGCACCCCGGGTGCCCAGCCCGGAGAGGCCCACTGCGAGGTCCAACTCCTGGCGGCGGACGGGCACCGGATAGCGGAGTTCGCCGGCATACGGCTGCGGCGACTCGCCTCCCACGGCACACCCGCAGAGCCGGCGGTGGTGTCCGCCGGCGCACCTGACGAGGCCCGCCCGACCGGCCACGGCGGCCATGCCTGGCCCACCGACCATGCCTGGCCCACCGACCAGGCCTGGACAACTGCCTCTGCTCCGACCGCGGCCGCCGAGCACGCCCGCATCACGGATCCTGCCGGAGCTGCGGGGCAGGCCCGGACCACCGGGCACACGACGGCGGAGCCGGGACAGCCCGTCGGCCGCTCCCTGGCGGGGCCGCCCGCGCACACTGCCCTCGCCTCCCCGGTCACTGCCCTCACCTCCCCGGGCGCCCCGGTCGCTCAGGACGTCACCGTACGGCGGCACCCGGGCACCCGCCGGCACGAGCCGACGTGGCCGTCCCGTGCCCGCCACGGTCATCCCGGCCACCCGGGCCCCACGGCACCGGCGCCCCGGCGGGCGCAGAACGGGACGGCGGTCGGCGCCGCGGACGTGCTGCGGCACGCGGCGACCGTCCTCGGTGTCTCGGCCTCGCGGCTGGACGCGCGCCGGTCACTGCGCAGCCTGGGACTGGACTCGCTGCTGGCGGCCGAGTTGCGGGTACGGCTGAACTCCCTCGGTCTCGACGTCACCGCCCAGCGTCTGCTGGGACCCGAGCCGATCGGGGAGATCGCCGCCTGCCTGGCCGCGCCCGAGACGACCGCTGACGCGGTCCCGGACACGGCCGCACTCGCCGAGGCCCAGGGCCGGTGAGAGGTGAGAGGTGAGAGGTGAGGGGTTGAGAGGTTGCGAGGTGAGGCATGAGAGCTGAGGTGAACGGCGAGCGGGCGGGACGGCCCGGGGACCGCGGCCCAACCATGTACTGTGGTATAAATTTGGTGGCCGGGGGGTCTCACACAGTCGTGAGAAGCGAGGAACACATGAGCGCTGAGCCCGCCCTCCCCGGGCGCCGTGAGCGCAGCAAGCAGCGGATCAGGGAGCGTATCTACACCTCCGCGCTGACGCTGTTCGCCGAGCAGGGCTACGACGGCACCACGATCGACCAGATCGCCGAACACGCGGACGTCGCACGCGGGACGTTCTTCAACTACTTCCAGCGAAAAGAAGACCTGGTCACTGCCTGGGCGGAAGCACGCAAGCAACGTCTTGAGGCGCGTATGGAGGAGTCCCTGCGCGCCCACGGCGACGGCGTCACCGTGCACCTGGAGCGCTGCATGCTGGCGCTCGCCGAGTTCAACGAGACGGAGCGGGAGGTCACTTCCGCCATGCTCCAGGCATGGGTCAAGGCGGGACGGCCACTGCTGGAGGAGCCTTACGCCGGGCACGTGTTCGCCACCGTCGTGGAGGCGGGCCGCCGACGGGGCGAGGTCGCCGTCGACATCGACCCCATGCGGGTCGGCAACATCCTCCGCGACGCCTACCTGGGCCTGCTCTACCGCTGGTCCCAGAGCGCGGAACCGCAGGTGCCGCTCCACCTCGAACTGCGCGAGATCCTGCGCATCGTACTCTCCGGGATCCTGCCCTACCCCCGGGGCGGACCGGCCGCACCCGCACCACGCGGGCCGGCCGAGGCCACCACCGGAGTATGAGTGCGGTGGTGATCACCGGGGCGCGAGTGCGATGGTGACGTGCGGTGAACCGGACGGGTGTGACTCGGTCGCACCCTCCCACCGCTCCACCGGCGGGCGGCACGTCCGCACAGGCCGCGGCCGGCGACTGCCCGTCGGGCCACTTCTGTGCCTGGAAGACCGAGAACCGCACGGGCACCATGTTCAGGACGAACACCGACAAGGCGACACTCGGCACCTGGAACAACACCTTCCGGTCGGTGGTGAGCCGGATCGTCGCGTCCGGAGACATCTCCGGCGACGGCCGCGCCGAGGTGCTGGCCGTCGACGCGCGGGCCGGGGCGGTCGGAGACACACCGGCGCCGGTCGGGCCGGCGGTGCGTGCGGGCGCGCGCGGACGTGTCAGCAGGGTGCCTGCTCGCTGGGGTCCCGTCCCCCGGTCCGCGCCACTGGTGTCGGCCAGCCGAAGCCGAAGGCGGCCTCCACGAAGCACTGGTGGTAGGCCGCCCGCGCGCCCTGGTGCAGGGCGTGTTCCAGGGCTTCGGGGGTCGGTGCAGCGCGCCGGGACCATCCGTCGCGAAGCAGTGAGACGGCGAACCCGGCGAGGAAGGCGTCTCCGCAGCCCATCGTGTCGGACATGGAGGCGGGGTCCGCGACCCGGGCCGGCGCGGCGGTCGTGGTCCGGCCGTCGTACACGAGCGCCCCGTCCAGGCCACGGGTGGCCAGTGCCATCCCGGCCCCCCGCCGCACCGCCTCGGTGAGCAGCGCACGCGTGGCGGTCTCGTCCAGGTGCGAGCACGACAGCAGGGCCAGGTCGACATGCGGGCAGACACGGTCGAGGTAGGCGGGCGTGCGGTATTCCTCCTCGTCGGAGAAGTCGAAGCTGATCAGGGGGCCGGCCGCGGCTAGCCGGGGGAGCACGGCCTCGGTACGGGAGTAGACGCTGGAGTGCACGAGGGTGAAGGACGCGGCATAGGTGAGCAGGGCGGGGGTGAGGGGGAGGGCTCGGCGGACGGCGTGGCCGCCGGGGTCGTAGCCGAGGAAGACCCGGTCGCCGTCCTGCACGTGCAGGGTCGAGACCGAGGTCGTGCCCTCGCGTACGACGCTGCGGTCCACGGCGACACCCTGCGCCACGAGCGCCGTGCGCAGGGCGGTGCCGAGGTCGTCGTCACCGAACACCCCCAGGTAGGCGGCGTCCAGACCGAGCCGGTGCGTGTAGACGGCGACGTTGACGCAGTTGCCGCCGGGGTAGTCGGTGCCGCGGTCCACGAAGCGGTCGACGGTGTTGTCGCCGAAGCCGAGGACGTTCATGAGTGACTCCCGAGGTGCGGGCACGGTGTGCGCAGGCACGGCGCCCGGCGTGGGCGCGCCGGTGCCGGGGCACCGGCGCGCGGGACGTGAGGGACGAGGGGAACCGGTCAGAGGGCTCAGTAGTCCATGACGCGGTAGTAGCGGCGCAGGTCGAGCGAGTGGTCGCGCACCCGCTCCAGGTGCTTGCTCACGCGGTCCATCACGGTGTCCAGCACCAGCGGGGCGAGCAGTCCGCGGAACTGCGGGCTGATGCCTTCCAGGGGGTAGTCGCGGGTGTCGAAGACGGTGACGTCCTCGGAGACGCGCTTGGCGAAGGCCTCGGCCCGGTCGGTCAGGGCCCGGGTCTCGTCCTCACCCTGGAAGACGACGACGCTGGTGTTCTCCTCCAGAAGTTCCAGCGAGCCGTGGAAGAACTCGGCGCTGTGCACCCGGGTGGTGCGCAGCCACTGCATCTCCTCGAGGATGCACATGGAGTACAGGTAGGTGAATCCCCACAGGTTTCCGCCGCCGATGAGGAAGTGGTAGTCGGTGTCCTTGTGCGCTTCGGCGAAGGCCGCCGCCACCGGCTCGGCCTGCCGGGCGACGTCCACCAGGATGCGGGGCAGCCCCGCGAGTTCGTCGGCGAGGCGCTCGTAGCCTTCGAACTCGCCCCGGCGGGAGAGCAGTCGGCCCATGAACAACAGCAACTGGACGTCGAACGGCCAGGCCTTGGGCTCGGAGATCAGTGCGGTGTCGACGTTCTGGGCGACGGGGGAGTCGGGGTAGCCGGTGAAGCCGATCGTATGAGCGCCCCGGGCCTTGCAGTGTTCGATGGCGCGGAGGCTGTCGTCGGTGGTGCCGGAGACGGAGGTGAAGACGGCGATGGTGCGTTCACCGAGGCGGGCGTCGCCGGAGACGACGAGTTCGGCGGCGACGGCGGCCCGCACCGGCAGCAGCGAGGAACGCCGGGCGAGGTGCTCGTAGGGCCACATCTGCGCGTACGTGCCGCCCGCGCCCACGAGGAGGACGTTGTCGTAGCCCTCGTCGGTCAGACGGTCGACGACCTTCTCGATCTGGGGGCGCAGCGCCAGGAGGCTCTCCGTCTGGGAGACGAACTCGGCTTCGTTAAACTTGAGCACGGTGATGACTTCCTCGAAGGTTGTTCCGTACCGGCCGGCGTGTGCCGGTGAGCCGGTGTGCGAGAGAGCGCGGACCGGACCGGGTCAGGTCGCGCGACGCCGGGAGAACAGCACGTTCGCCCCGGCGATGATCAGGCCGCCGACGAAGATCAGCGTTCCCATGACGTTGACCTGCGGAGGCACGCCGGTACGGCTGGCGCTGTAGACCCACAGCGGGAAGGTGACCGTACGGCCGGCGTTGAAGCTGGTGATGACGTAGTCGTCGACGGACAGGGCGAAGCACAGCAGGGCGCCGGAGGCCACGCCGGGCAGCAGCATCGGCAGGGTGACCAGCCGGAACGCCGTCCACGGCCCGGCCCCCAGGTCACGGGCGGCCTCCTCCAGCGTCGGGTCGTGTCCGGCCATCCGCGCCCGTACGGTGATGGCGACGTAGGGGATGCAGAAGGCCACGTGTGCGATGACGATCGTCCAGTAGCCGCGGGGCACGCCCAGCACGATGAACAGCGACAGCAGTGCGGCGCCGAGGGCGATCTCGGGTGCCGCGATGGCGGCGAACATCAGCAGGTCCACGGAGCCCCGCCCGCGGAAGCGGTGACGGCCGAGCGCCAGCCCGATGGGTGTGCCCAGGAGGGTGGCGACCACGGCGACGACCACGGCGATGGTGAGGCTGTTGACCAGGGCGGAGGTCAGGTTGGGGATGCCGAACAGGTGCCGGTACCAGTGGAGGGTGAAGCCCTGCCAGGTGAAGTTGACCTTGCTGCCGGTGTCGTTGAACCCGAACAGGATCATGACGGCGATCGGCAGCAGCAGCCAGGCCAGCACCAGCACGGTGTACAGAGTCAGGGTGGGGCGGCGGCGCCCGCGCCCGGCGCGGCGTGGTCGCGGCGCGGCGGGTGCGTCGGCCGCGGGTGCGACGGTTGTGGTGGTCATCGCGCGGCCGCCTCCAGGACCTCGTCGGTGCCCAGCGTCCGGGCGTAGGTGAACACGGCCAGCAAGAGTGCGCCCATGAGGACGAAGGACAGGGCGGAGGCGCCGGGGTAGTCGAGGTTGGTGAAGTACTCGGTCTGGATGATGTTGCCGATCATCGTCGTGGAGGGGCCGCCGAGGATGCCGGCGTTGACGTAGTCGGCACAGGCGGGCACGAACGTCAGCAGTACGCCGGCGAAGACACCGGGCAGCGACAGCGGCAGCACCACTCGCAGGAACGTCTGGGTCCGGGAGGCGTACAGGTCGGTGGAGGCCTCGATCACCTTGGGATCGACCCGTTCCAGGGCGACGTACACGGGCAGCACCATGAACGGCAGGAAGTTGTAGGTCAGGCCGCCGATCACCGCGTAGGGCGTGGCCAGCAGGTGGAAGCCGGCGGAGAGCAGTCCTATGTCCTTCAGCGGTCCGAGCAGGACGCCGTGGTCGGCGAGCACCACGTTCCAGGACTGGGTGCGGATGACGAAGGAGACGAAGAAGGGCAGCAGGAGCAGGAAGAGGAACACCGATTTGTGGCGGCCGGCCCGGAAGGCGATCCAATAGGCCACCGGGTAGCCGACCACGGCGCAGGCGACGGTGGCGACGGCGCCGTAGACCAGGGACCGGACCAGCTGCACGTGGTAGGTGCGCACCACGTCGGCGTAGGTGCTGAAGTGGAACGTCTGGCGGAAGCCGTCGATGAAGTTGCCGGTCTGCAGCGACAACGACACCATCACGATCACCGGGGTGACGAAGAACGCGGCCAGCCACAGCCAGCCCGGCAGGATCATCAGGTACGGGGCCAGTGTGCCACCCGGGCGCCGCCGACGGGTCAGGCCTGGTAGATCGGTTCGAACAGTGCGTTCCACTGCTTCTCCTCCTCTTCGTCGAGCACCCGCAGACGGCGCAGCTTGGACTGGTCGGCCTTGGTCGGGAAGACCAGGGGACTGGTGCTCAGGGCGTCGAGGACGGTGCGCCGCTTGCCGGCGGCGGCGGCCGCGTCGCGTGCGACGACCTGCTGCGCGGCGGGAACGGGGCAGACGAACTGCACGGTCTCGCTGATCCTCGCGGCGACCTCGGGCCGGTAGGCGTAGTCCATGTACGCCAGCGCGTCGACGGGATGGGCGGCTGTCGACGGGATGCAGAGGTTGTCGGTCCACAGCAGACCGCCCTCGTCGGGGATGACGAACTCCAGCCGTGAGCCGCTCTGGTTGGCCTGGAAGACGTCGCCCGAGTACACGAGTGAGGCCGCCAGGTCGCCGCGCTGGAGGGAGGACTGGTAGGTCGCCGTGGAGTAGGAGCGGACCATGCCGGCGTCGCGCTGTCTGCGCAGCCAGGCGGCTGCCTTGCGCCAGTCGGCATGGGTGGAGGTCTCCGGGTTCACGCCGACGGCCAGCAGCGCGACGTTGCCCATCTGCACCGCGTCGTTCCACATGCCGACCTTGCCGTGCAGCCTGGGGTCGAGCAGGTCCTGCCAGCTGGTGATCTTCCGGCCGACCTGGGCCGGGTCGTAGCCGATGCCGGTCATGCCGGACTGCCAGGGCACGGTGTAGACGTTGCCGTGGTCGAAGGGGGAGTTCTTGAACGCGGCTCCGCCGTATCTCGCGAAGTTGGGCAGGCGGGTGTGGTCGAGCGGGGCGAGGTAGCCGAGTTCGATGTACTTGGTGAGGTAGCTGTCGCCGCCGACGACCATCAGGTCGTAGCCGATGCCCTGGCCGGAGGCGAACTCGGGCTGGATCTTGCCGAACCAGGAGGCGCTGTCGTCGATCAGCTCGTCGTAGCCGACCTTGATGCCGCTCTCGCGGGTGAAGGCGTCGAGGGTGGGGTGCTTGCCCTGGTCGGCGGGATCGACGTCGATGTACTGGGTGTAGTTGACGAAATCCAGCTTCCCCGACTTCTTCTTCCCGCTCCAGAAGTCGGTGACGGCGGCGGCGATCTCCGCCTTGCCGGTGGGGACGTGCACGCGGGCGCCGGGGACGCTGCACGCGGCGAGCGGGGCCAGCGCGGCGGCGCCGAGGGCGGCACGCAGCAGGCCGCGCCGGGTACAGCCCTGGGGAGCCGGGTCGCGCGGCGGGGGCGCGAAAGGTGTGGAGTGCTCGGGCATGAGGGTCCGCCTGTCGTCAGCGCGAGGTGAGGGAAACCGGGTCCGCGGCGGCCGCCGCGGTCGGGGGGCGGGTGAGCAGGTAGGAGTGGTCGGTGGCCCAGCAGAGCCAGACGGTGTGGCCGCGGTCCGGAGACACGCAGGCGCTGCCGTCGTTGGGCTGGAAGACCGTCATCTCCGCACCCGTGCTGGTGTCCACCGTGTAGCTGGTGGACGTACCGAGGTAGACCACCTCCCGGACGGTGCCGCGGATGCGGCTGGCGCTGTCGGCCGGCTCGGCGGCCAGCGTGATCTTCTCCGGTCGCACCGTGAGTTCGACGGCCTCACCGGCCACGTGGGTGCCGCGCAGCGGGACGGTCACGCGCTGGCCGCCGCCGAGGTCGAGCACCCCGGTCGTCGCTCCCACGGAGGTCAGCCGTCCGCCGATCAGGTTGGACGTGCCGATGAAGCCGGCGACGAACGCGGTGGAGGGCCGCTCGTAGACCTCCTGCGGCGGGCCGACCTGCTCGACCAGGCCGCGGTTCATCACCGCGATCCGGTCGGACATGGTCAGGGCCTCGGCCTGGTCGTGCGTGACGTAGACGAAGGTGATGCCGACCTCGCGCTGGATGCGCTTGAGTTCCAGCTGCATGCTCTGCCGCAGCTTGAGGTCGAGGGCGCCGAGGGGTTCGTCCAGGAGCAGCGCGCGGGGGCGGTTGACCAGGGCACGGGCGAGGGCGACACGTTGCTGCTGGCCGCCGGAGAGCTGGCGGGGGTGCCGGTCGGCCTTGCCGGCGAGTTCGACGGTGCGCAGGATCTTCTCGACCCGGTCGCGGATCTCGTCCTTGGGCACACGTTTGCGGCGCAGGCCGAACGCCACGTTGTCGGCGACGCTCAGGTGCGGGAAGAGGGCGTAGGACTGGAACACCATGTTGATGTCGCGCTTGTTGGCGGGTACGCCGACCATGTCGCGACCGTGCAGGAGGATCTGACCGGAGGTCGGTTCCTCGAAGCCGGCGATCATCCGCAAGGTGGTGGTCTTGCCGCAGCCCGAGGGGCCGAGGAGCGAGAAGAACTCACCCTCGCCGATGACGAGGTCGACGCCGCGGACGACCGCCGCGTCCCGGGCGCCGGCACCGCCGAAGCCCTTGACCACGTCGACGAGCGTGATGGCGGGGCCAGCGGCCGGTGGCGGCGAGAGGGGGTCGGTTGCCATCCGTGATACCTCCGGTGTTCGGGGCGCGGGATCGGGGCGGACACGGGCAGGGGTGCCGTGCCCAGCCTGAGAAAGGCAGAGGGGGTCGGCGCAGGCGAAAATTGATAACGTTACCAACGGGCCAGACCTTACACACGGACAGGCGCCGCCCGTCAATGGTTGAATGGCTCCGAATTTCATCGGCCGGTTCCTCGGCGTCCGCCGACCCGTCACCCACGAAAGATCGCCCATGCCGCAGACCCCACCACCGCCGCGCCGCGTCACCATCCCCGACGTCGCCCGGCACGCCGGCGTGGGCCAGGCCACCGCCGCCCGAGTCCTGGGCGGATACGGCTCGTCCAGCGCGGCCACCCGGGAACGGGTCCTGGCCGCTGCCGCGGAACTGGGCTACAGCACCAACGCGGTGGCCCGGAGCATGATCAGCGGACGCACCCACACCCTGGGCGTCGTCGTCGCCGACGTGGAGAACGCCTACTTCGCCCGCGCCGTGCGGGGCGTCACCGACGTCGCGGCCAAGGCCGGCCTACAGGTCGTTCTCGCCAACAGCGACGAGAAGGGCGAGACGGAGAAGGCCGCGGTGCAGATGTTCATCGAACGGCGTGTGGACGGCCTGGTCGTGGCACCCGCCGCGACCGATCACGGGCACCTCGACAAGGCTGTCGCCGCCGGCATCCCCGTGGTCCTCCTGGACCGTGCGCTGAGCGGCGCCACGCTGGACACGGTCGTCGTCGACAACCGCGGTGCCGCCAAGGCCGCGGTGTCCAGGTTCACCGGCGCAGGGCATACCCGCATCGCGGTGATCACTTCCGCTTCCCCCGACCAGAACGCCACTCAGCTCGCCCCCGGTGCGGACATCTGGACCACGACCGAGCGGCTCACCGGCTACCGGCAGGCCCTGCGAGCCGCCGGCATCCCGCGCGGGGCTGAGCTGATCCGCCACACCGGATACGACCGGACCTGGGCGCGCTCGGCCGTGATGGAGCTGATGAGCGCGCCCGACCGGCCCACCGCACTGTTCACCACCGACAACGTGGCCACGCTCGGGACCCTCGACGCCCTGCTCGACCTCGACGCCCACATCCCCGGCGACGTCTCGGTCATCGGGTTCGACGACGCCGACTGGGCCACACTCGTCCGGCCGAGGCTGAGCGTGGTCAGCCAGCCGGTGCAGGAACTGGGCGGCCTGGCCGCCGACATCCTGGTACGCCGTATCAACGGCTCCACGGCCCGTCCCCGCAGGCACACCCTGCGAGCCACCTACGTCCCCCGCGAGTCCACCGGCCCCGTGCCCGCCCGGGTACGGCGGCTGCATACGCCGGGCGAGTGATGCCCGACTGGTCCGCGGCGAGGCCGGGAACTTCAAGACGGCCTGGTGGACGCCCCCCCTCAGCGGATGGAGACCGAAGCACTTCTTCCACGTCGCGGTGGCGTCCCGCTTCTCGGAATGCGCCACGACGAGGGCGTCGTCCAGGTCGGCGATTACCGGCCCGTCCGCGTCCGGCGCTGCTGCACGGCCGACTGCCGTACGCCTCACCGCACTTCGGGGAGCGCCGCAACCAGCGGGAACTTGCCCGGCTCCCGCACGGCCCGCGGCTTGCGCCACCGCATCAGGGCCGCCGATCTCGCCGCACCGGGCCGGTCCTGCGGACCGTCTGGGCTTCTCACTCGATCACCGGGGCCCACCTGGTGTCCCTGGTCCGCGTCGGCGGACGGTGCGAGAACGGCGTCCTGGCCGAACGCGAGGAGCGAGCCGCATGAACGTCCACGACATCCTGCGGAACCCGGACGAGCACCTCCGCTACGCGGCCTATCTCGACAGGCTGGTGCACGTTGCCGACCCGGACGAGGTCGCTCTGGTCGGCCGCGTGCTCACTGATCCGGACCAGACGATGGCCCGGGCCGCCGTGCTGCGGCACCTGGACCGTCGAGCCGCGGGCCGCTACGCCGGTCCGGCCTACGAGGAGTGGGCGCAGGCGATGACCGAGGCCACGATCGACCACCCGTTCCTGGTTCGGCGCCTGCGGGAGTGGTCACTCTTCCGCGCCGTCACGCTGAAGCCGCCCTGGCAGCCGGACGACCTGCTCGCGTCCTCCAACTGGCTCCAGCTCAAGACCGCCGCCGGGACGAACACCGAGGCCATCGAGGTCCTCGCGGAAGCCGGCCGCACCAAGCGGATCCGCAACGCCGCCAGGACCGCCCTCGACCACCGCAGCGGTACATGACGTGCTACTTCGCCGGAGGGGCCAGCGGCTCAGCCCTGGCCGGCGTGGTCCACGCCCACGCCGGCTGGAACGGGGTGGGCACTCTCGGCGCGGGGCCCTCCCTGCTGCTGTGCCTGGCGGGCGCAGCCGACGCCCCGGGCGTACGAGGCTGGCGGCGCCGCCAGAGCCGGTTGCAGGACCCATGGGCCGTAGCGAGCGCCGGCCTCCTGGGCATGGCTGCGCTTGCCCTTGTCGCCCTGGTGATACGTGTGTTGACCTGACACCGGCGGATGTGTTCAGCGGACCATGCCGACGCACCCGCTGCGACGCACCGCTGCGCCCTGACGCGTACGAGACCGGAAGCACCCTCCCCTGTGCCACCCGCCGATTCGTCGGAGGATCCCGCGCTCACCGGGCACGTACAGCTTGGCGCTGCCGGTGTGGCCGTGGGCCTCGTGCCGGCGCGCGTGAGTGGTCTGCTCGCGGATGCCGTCGGGGCAGGGCGGGGGCGGGGCGGCATGGCTTGCGCAGAAGCTGCCGGAGCTTCAGGGAGGCGCAGAGCCGTTCGAGGCGTGCAAGCAGGTGAGCAGGCGGGAGTCGTTGTCGCTGCGGTTCACTGAGTGGCCCGCGCGCTGGCCTTCAGTTCCGCTACCAGCCTAGCGGCCAGAGGCGTGGTCATGCCGTGCTGGTCGGCCGAGCGCAGCAACGCGCCGCCGATGGCGTCCAGTTCGAGGGCGCGGCCGGCCTCGGCGTCGCGTTGCATCGAGGATTTGGTCTCCGCGGGAAAGGCGTCGTACATGGTGATGACGGCATCCGCGTCCGCGTCCGCACCGCAGGCGCGGGCGACTGCTGTCGCCTCGTCCGTCAGTGTCAGCAGTTCGTCCCGGTACCGGGTGCGCAGATCGCCGATCGTGATGCCGTAGCGGGTCGTCAGGAGCGCCATGGGAGCGAGGAACGCCATCTTCGTCCAGAGCGTCGTGGTTTCGTCCGGCGACACTCGGGTCTGTACGCCCGCGTCTTCGAGCAAGGCGGCTGCCGCTCGGACCCGGTCCGCCGGCGCGGTCGCGCCGGCGAGGTCGACCTGCACGAACGGGCTGCTGTGGATGACCACGCCCGGTGCGGTGCGCGTTGCCTCGACCCGGATGACACCGGGCACGACCTGCTCGGGCCGGTAGCGCCGCCGCAGCAGCGCGGGGTGCTCCACGCCGTTGAGCAGCGGCACCGTCAGGCCGTCGGCCAGCACGTCGGCGGGAACCCGCTCCAGTGCCGCATCCAAGGCTGTCTGCTTGCAGGTGATGAGGCATACGTCGACCGGCTCGGTCAGGTGTGTCGCTGCCGCCACGGGGGCGGTGAAGTCGCCGAAACGTGTGCTTCGCACGCGGATGCCGTTGCGGGTCAGGGCCTGCACGGTCGATTCGCCGGCCAGGCAGATCACCTGGTGGCCGGCGCGTGACAGCAGTGCGGCGAGCAGACCGCCGACACCGCCGGGACCGAGCACGGCGATCGTGCCTGGTTGTGCACTGCTCATGGGGGTGGCCCTCGTTTCAGGTGTGGTCGGTATCAGCGAGGGACGAGCAGGTCCAGCGCTGATGTGAGTGGTCGCCGGGTCGACGGCGGTCCCTGTGACCAGGATTCGGTCGCGAAGTGCCGCCGAGACCGACCGGTTCCGGCTCCGATGCCGAGGATGGTCATGCCGGCCGGGGCTACGACACCGGATCGCGGCATCCCTCCAGGCGTTCAGACCGTCGCGGAGAATCTCTCCCGGGCCCCCTCGACGTCTGTGGTTGTCGTGGGGTCGTAGTCGATGCGGGCCATCAGCCACCGGGTGTGCCACGTGCGGAGCGTGAGCTCGACCGCCCTCACGCGCCCGAGGGGCAGCCTCCCAGGCGCAGGTGCACCGCGTTCCATGCCCCTGGGGACACCAGGTCGCGAACGGACCGCATCAGCCGGTACAGCCAAGGGCCGTACCGGGCCGCCAGATCCGCGTCGTGCTCGAACACGTCGAGCTCGTTGGCCGCGGTGATCTCCAGGAAAGCCCGCACGTCCTCGGTGCACGGATCGACGTCACGTCGCGTGAACCGGTCGCGGAAGGCGGGACTGGGCGACGTGTGCAGCCGAGGATATGTCACCGACCGGTCGCAACTCCCGTACAGATACACCAGCGCTTCGGGCCGTGCACCGATCAGGCCGGCCAGGACCGCACGATCGGACAGGTTCACCAGGGATTCGGCGAAGCCGTCGGTGCCGTAGGCCGCATGGCACATTCCCGCGAGCTGCACATCGACATCCGCGCCCCAGGCCGCCAAACGGTGGCTCACGCGGACCAGGTGCTCCAGCAGTGTCCCGCCGGGGTGCGGCATGCTCTCGGCGCCACGGCTGCGCAGGTACTGGACGACGGCTGGACGATCAACGGATGCGGGTTCGTTCAGAATCTCGCTCACCTGACGAGTTATACCCGTGACGGGTGACCGCCGACAAGATCGCCCGACGAGCCGCCGGTGAACCGCACGACGGGGCCTCTGCGGGAAGCAGGCCGCCTGACCGCCGGGCGGTCTGGCAGCACCCGATCTCACTGGGCTACCGTTTCGTCGGCTTGCGTCGCCAGGCCGGGTGCACCCGGACCTCGATGTCACGGGACGCCGATTCCCGGGCCTCGTCACTGGTGACGCGCACCCTGAGCGCACGGCCCGTGTCGGCGTCGACGAACGCCAGGGGCGGGCGGCCGTCTTGCAGGTACGTGTCGCCCCACTGCATCAATGCCAGGAACACCGGCAGCAGGTCTTCCCCGGCGCAGGTCAGCCGGTACTCCTCCCGGGCGCGCCGGCCCGGCGCCCGGTAGGTGACGGACTCGACGACGCGAGCTGCCTTCAACTGCTTGAGGGCGCGTGACACCGCCGGTGCGGAGACCCCGGCCCGCTCCACGAAGTCGTCGAACCTGGTGGTGCCGTAGAACAACTCGCGGACCACCAGGAACACCGTCTTCGTGCTGAGCAGGTCCAGCACGCGGGCCGCCGAGCAGCCGTCGCCGATCGACCATCCGCCTCGGTCGCTCAGTCGCTCCTCGAACCTCATCGCCACGGCCCCATCATAACTAACGTTGAGATAACTAACGCTTGCGTTACCCAGCTGGCACGTGGTTCCCTCTGCCTGACGAGATCGTTGCTCGGGATCGGCGAGGAGACGCTGCGGTTGCCCCGACGGCACAGCAGTCGTGGTGGGCGGATGCCGGGAAGGCCCGGTGCGGCGCCGGCTCCGGCTTCTCACCTCGACGCCTGTTTTCCGACCGGCGCAAGTTGCGAGGAGTGACAGACCACCGTGCCCATGTGGAACATCCATCACACGCCAGGAATCTTCGACAGTGCGGACAAGCGCCGGCTGGCCACGGACATCACCGACCATTACGAGAGGGCCGGGCTGCCCCGGTTCTACGTGGTCACGCTGTTCCACGAAGCCCGCGCCGAGGACTTCTTCGTCGGCGGGCAGCCCGCCACGCGGGGGGTTCGTATCGCCGTGGACCACATCGCCCGACGCAACCCTGACGAACAGGCGCGCCGCCGGACTGCCCAGTGGGTCAAGCGTATGCTCCAGCCCCACCTCGAACGGCACGCTGATCTCCATTGGGAGTTCCACGTCGACGAGACCAGCAGTGAACTCTGGATGATCAACGGGATCGTGCCGCCCCCGCCTCTTTCCGACGCCGAGAGGCACTGGGCCGAGACGAACGCAGCAACCGACTACTGACCGCTTGTGCAGCCGTCACGCTTCCTTCCGCCCGGCGGCAGCAGCCGGTGAGGGCGGTGGCGGTGAGGGCGCGGACGAGGGCGGCGAGCAGGACGGTGTCCTCGGGGGTGAGTCCTGCGTCGGCGACGCGCTCCTCGATGGTGGGCAGGTGGTGGGAGGGGCGGATGTCCCAGTAGAGGCCGCCGCGGTCCAGGACGGCTCGCGTGCCGATGAGTTCTTCGACCAGGGTCCTGGAAATGGGCGGGGGAATCGAGGTACGGCGGTGGGCCGGCCACCGGCCATCGCCCCCAGGTGGTGGTGCGCCAGCCGGCGTAGGCGGTGTCGCGGCTTGCCCAGCACGGCGAGTTCGCGGCCGGCGCGGTCGGCGTGGGCAGCCAGGGCCGCAGGTGGTCGCTCACTTCGATCGCTTGACGCGTGCGTCAGACGTGTCCATCCGGCCGGGCGAGTCGTTGGCACGGTGGGGGGCGTGCCCTCCCGTGCCATGGTGGGCCTCACGAAAGGGGCGACGATGCACCGCGAGAACGACTCGGCCGAGCGCGCGGTGATGAAGGACTCCGGGCGGACGCGGCCGGCTCTGGCCGTGCAGCTGGGTCTGGAGGAGCATCCCGAGGGCGGTTGGTACCGACGTCTCCGGGCGGCCGGCGAGCAGGTCGACACCAGCCGGGGGTGACGCCCGGCCGCCACCGCCATTCACTGCCTTCTGAGCCCCGGGGAGCAGTCAGGCCGGCACCGCGTCGCCTCCGATGAGCTGTGGCTCTGGCACAGCGGCAGCCCTCTGTCCCTCACCTGCGCTCCCCAGCCCACGGACCGGGCGGCCCCTACCGTCCTCCTCGGTCCCGGCACGGCGGCCGGGCAGGTGCTGTGGGCGGCGGTTTCCGCCGGACAGTGGCAAAGCGCCCGCCCCACGGGCAGCGCTCCCGTGCTCGTCACCTGCGTGACCGCACCCGGGTTCGACTGGGCGGACCTCACCCTGCCCCCGGGTGACCACCGCCCACCGGCAACCTACGGCTGAGGGAGCCGCCCACTGTGCACGAGTACGGGTTCCCGCGCCCCGGCCGCGGACGGGAAAGACGCGCCTTGCCGCCTCACCCGCACCGGTGACGCGAGCGCGGTGCCTACCCGTCCCGCGCTCAGTCCAGCAGTGCCGCTGCGAGCGTGCGGGCCCGGTGCGCGGGCGCGGCCGAGCGCTCGCGGAGCGCCGTGACGATCGCGCCGTCGACCAGCAGCACGAGGTGCTCGGCCGTGCCGTGCGGGTCGGGCCGCCCGGTGGCGTCGACCAGTTCCGCCAGGTAGTCGGTGAGTTCGGCCTTGTGGGCGGCGGCGGCGCGGTGCGCCGGACTGTCGAGGTCGGCCGTCTCGACCATGGTGGTGATCGCGGTGCAGCCGCGGAAGTCGCGCGCGGCGAAGCGCTCGGCGAGCACGTCGAACACGGCGAGCGGGTCACCCCGACGCCGCGCGACCTCCTCCCGCAACCAGGCCAGCCAGCGCCGTCCGTACTCCTCCACGACGGCGACCACGAGGTCGTCCTTGCCGGGGAAGTGGCGGTAGAACGACGCCCGTCCGACGCCGGAGGCGGCCAGGAGGCGCTCGACCCCGACGGCGCGGATGCCCTCCGCGTAGAACAGTTCTTCGGCGGCCTTGAGGAGCCGTTCGCGCGCGTGGGTCGGCATGGGCCCAGGGTATCCCCCCTTGACGCATTACGGAACTGATCGGTACCGTCCCGCACTCCGGAGATGGAACCGATCGGTACCGTTTGATGTCTCGTTCTCGGTGCCGCTCGGTGCCGCTCGGTGCCGCTCGGTGCCGCTCGGTGCCGCTCGGTGCTGCTCGGTGCTGCTCGGTGCTGCTCGGTGCTGCTCGGTGCTGCTCGGTTCCGTCTTCGGGGTGTTCCGGAGCGGAACCCGTCCGCCCCGCACTCGCCTGCCACGGAGGAGCCCCACCATGGCCAGCACGGCCTCGAACCCGCCGTCCGCCGCGGCCGGACCGTCCCCGGACCGCCTGCCGACCGACCCGACCGACCCGTCCGACCCGTCCGACCCGTCCGACCCGGCCGACCCGGCCGCGGGGTGGCGCGGTAACGCGGCCCTGCTGGCCTTCGGCACCTTCGTCGTCGGCACGGACGCCTTCGTCGTCGCCGGCGTGCTGCCCGACATCGCGCACTCCCTGCGCCTCTCCCTCGGCGCGGCCGGGCAGCTCGTCACGGTTTTCGCCATCGCCTACGCGCTCGGCTCCCCGCTGCTGGCCGCCCTCACCGCGGGATGGTCACGGCGCACCGTCCTCGTCACCGCGCTCGTCGTGTTCGCCGCGGGCAACGCCGCGACCGCCGTGGCACCCGACTACGTCACCGTACTGGCAGCCCGGGTGCTCGCCGCACTCGGCGCCGCCCTCTACACCCCCAACGCCGCCACCACCGCCGGCGCGCTGGCCGGGGACCGGCACCGGGGCCGCGCCTTCTCCATCGTCAACATCGGCCTGACCAGCTCGCTCGTGCTGGGCGCGCCGCTGGGCACAGCGGTGGGGGAGTCGTACGGCTGGCGGGCCACCATGTGGCTGGTGACGATCCTGCCGCTGCTGGTCGCGCCGCTGCTGGTGGTGCGCCTGCCGCGGGTACGGCTCGCCGCCGGGGCCGGACTGCGGGCACGGCTGGCGCCGCTGGGCGACCGGCGGGTGCTGGGCGTGCTGGCCATCACCCTCGTCGTGTTCATCGGGATCTACCTCCCCTTCCAGTACATCTCCGCGGTGTACGGGCCCGCGGCGGCGCAGGTCCCGCACGGGCTGGCGATCGTGCTGTTGGTCTTCGGCGTGGCAGCCACGGGCGGCAATCTGCTGGCCGGCCGGCTCGCGGACCGGTACGGGGCGCGGCGGGTGGTGCTCGCCGTCGCGGCGGCGCTGACGGTCGTGTTCGCCCTGATGCCGCTCACCCGCGGTCAGTTCGCGGCCGCCGCGCCGTTCACCCTGCTCATCGGGTGGCTGTCGTTCTCCGTGCTGACGCCCCAGCAGCACCGCATCGTGGCCCTTGCCCCGGATGCCCCGGCGGTGAGCGTGTCCCTGAACGCAGCCGCCCTCTACGTTGCCGTCTCCCTGGCCGGCCTCCTGGGCGCGGTCGGCCTGGACACGATCGGTGCCACACTCCTGCCCGTCGCCGCCGCGGTGTTCACCGCGGCGGGTACGGCCCTGGCGGCAGCGGCGGGAGGCCGGTCGGCCTGACGCACCAGGTCTCCGGCGTCGGGAAGGGCTCGTCAACTCGTCAACTCACCACGTCGAGGCGGTGGTTGCTGCGGCATCCCGCGAACGTACCCGGCCCTGTCCCGCGCACGTACCCGGGCCCTGTCCCCGGCCCCGTACCGCGGGCGAGAACAGCCCGACCGCGACCGGGCCCATCACGGCCCAGAAGAGGGCCTGGCCGAGGGCCGTCACCACCCTCGCGGCCAGCAGCAGTCCGTAGGAGGCGACCGACGCGGACGCCCAACTGGCCAGTACCAGCGCGCCGAGCACCGCCGTCAGCACATAGCGACGTGGCACGTCTTTCGTCAGGTGTGCCGGCGGTAGCGAGGCAGCTGCGACGGTGAGGCCGTAGCCGGTGACGAGGTGACCCACCGAGGGATCAGCGACCTGGAGGTCGGAGGCGATGAGGCCGATCGGCAGGTTCTCGGTGGTGTTGAAGGTGAATGCCGCCGTCATGAGGGCCGCGACCACGGTAATGGAACGCGCCCGGGCCGCCGGTTCCTTCGGCATCACGTCTCTTCTTCCTCCTCCTCCGGTCGGCCTCCGAAGTCCGAACGCACACGTCCGGGTTGACGTCGTACGGGATGCTCGGTCGTTCCGATCACGGATTGGCGCCGGTGAGGACCGCGACCGGCCGGTCGGCGTGGACGGGGTGCTGGAGCGAGGCGGCCAGCGCGAGGGCGCCGGCAGGCTCGAGCGTCAGACCGAGGTGCTCACGTGCGAGATCCGCGGCACGTGCGATGGACTCCTCGTCGACGCACAGCATGTCGTCGACGACCTCGGACATGGTGCGCACCGCCGCCGGCACCGGCAGGCGTACCGCGACTCCGTCGGCGGCGGTGCGCGGCCGGGAGGTGGCGACGACGGCGCCCGCCTTCCAGCTGAGCGCCATGGCGGGCGCGCCCGCCGCGCACACCCCGACGACTCTCGTGTGCGGCGCGTGCGCTTTCGTCCAGGTGCCGATCCCATTGATCAGGGCCCCGTTGCCCACCGGTACGAGGAGCAGATCGGGCGCCGCAGGCATCAGTTCGACGGCGATCGTCCCCGCGCCCTCCGCGATGCGGGGCTCGTCGCCGTCCTCGACGAAAGTCAGGCGCTCGCGCTCCGCGTGCGTGCGGGCCAGGGACTTGGCCTCGTCGAAGTCCTCACCGGCCAGGACCACCCGGGCGCCCAGCCGACGGATCCGCGCGACCTTCACCGTGTTGGCGTCCCGCGCGCAGAAGACCGTGACGGGCACTCCGCGGCGTCGCCCGGCCCAGGCGAGCGCCATGCCGAAGTTGCCGGCGGAGGCACACACGACCCGGTGACCGGGTGGGAGTGAACTCATGTAGTAGTCGGCGCCCCGGCCCTTGAAGGAACGCAGAGGGTTGACGGTTTCGATTTTGACGAGCATCGGACAGCCGAGTGCCGCGCTCAGCTCGTCGTCCTGGAAGAGGGGGGTGTCCCGGAACTCGGGAGCGATGACGTGGCCGGCCTCTTCGATGTGCTCCAATGACACCATGCTGTTCATCGTATACGATAGACGAGGTGACGATACGTGAAACCCTTCAACTGGGGCACCCGTTGCTCCGCGCTCCCACGCAGGAGATGCCCGTCCCCCTCGCCCCCGCGGCCGCGGCGTTGATCACGGACCTGGACGACACGCTCGCGGACTGGCAACGACGCACGGGCTACGGCCGCGGGATCGCAGCCCCGCAGATCGGGGCCGGTGTGCGGCTGGTCCACTGCAGGCTGGAACAGCCATGGACGCTCGTCAACCCCCGCATCACCTCGCGCGCCGAGTCGACGTGGGAGGTGTGGGACGGCTGCCTCAGCTTCTCTCTCCAGTTCTTCTGCACCGTCCGCCGCCACACCTGGATCGACGTCGACTACCAGTCACCCGACGGTCGGCACCACACCGTGCGGGCGGACGGAGAGCTGGGAGAACTGCTGCAACACGAGATCGACCACCTCGACGGGTATCTGGCCGTCGACCGCATGACCGACGCGCGGAGCCTGTGCATGCGCTCGGAGTTCGAACTACGCCACCGGGACGAGAGCCCCTACAGGTCATGACCACACCCACCCCACCCGAACCCATCACCCGCGGCGAACCCCTCCGGGAGAGCGTCTACGCCCGGATCGTCGAACTGATCGCGAGCGGACACTTCACGCCGGGCGCCCCACTCACCGAAGCCTCCCTCAGCCGCACCCTGGGCGTCTCACGCACCCCGGTACGGGAGGCCCTGCTGCGCCTCCAGGCCGAGGGGGTGGTGGACTCCGCGCTCGCCCGGGGTTTCACGGTCAAACCGCTCACGGCCCGCGAGTGCGGCGAGCTCTACCCCGTCCTCGGCGCGTTGGAGGCGCTGGCCCTGCGATCCGTCACCCGTCCCCTCCCGGACGAGGTGATGGAGCGGCTCACGAGCCACCTGCGCGAACTCGAACAGTGCGACGACCCCGTGCGGCGGCGCGGGCTGGACACCCACCACCACGACGCGCTGGTCGGCCTCGGCGGCAACCAGTACCTCGCGACACTCGCCGGTCAACTGCGCAACAACCTCTCCCGGTACGAGATCGCCTACATGCACCGCACTCCGGAGCGCGCCCGTGCCGACGCCGAACACCGGGAGATCCTCGTGGCCCTGGCCGCCGGTGACGGGAACCTGGCGGCCACGCTGACAGAACGTCACTGGAAGGCAGGCATGGAACGGGTGATGACATGGCTGGCCTGAGAATGCCCACCGCCGCACCATGGGGAGCGGAACGACCGGAAGAACAGCGGCGGGAGGGGACCTCGCCCGCGCAACTGCGGCCCCCGCCCCGAACATCGGGGAGAAGCAGCGTGGCGACTCTGCGGGCGCATGGTATCGCGCTGGGCACACCTGCCGCGGGAACCGAGGGGTTCCGCGCCGGCCGACGGAACTCCGCTGCCCCGAGCGGTCGAGGGCCGGCCGGGGCCTGACGGCGCGGCGCGAGGCGGGGGCCGAGGGCCCGCGCCCCCCGTTCGCCCGCGGCCGGGGATCGGGTCCCGTCACTCTTCGGGGCTCTGCTCCTGCCCGTGCCACCGGTCCTGGCGACCGAAGAGACGTTCGCGGTCCGCGCGCGTCCGTTCCAGCGCATGCTCGGCCAGCGGAAGGAGGAAGGCGGGGCACTGCCATGATGCCGGTGAGGCCACCACCGCGCCGCGGCGGAACGCCAGGTCGTACAGGGCGCGGCCTTCCGGTGCGGCCAGCAGGACACCGGTGGCGATGTCGTCGGCGGGGTCGCCGTCGCCGGTCACGGGGTGGCCGTGCGGGCCGTGCGGGCAGTCCGCGGCCGATGCTTCGCGCCGCAGCGGAGCAAGCACCGCCTCGAAGGCGTCGACCATGTCGTCCAGGGTGGTGCGTTCGGTTGCCCGACCGCTGCCGGCATAGTCGCCCAGCGCCGTCAGGCACAGCAGGAGACCCGCACGGGACGCGCCCTCGGGGGCGGCGGCCAGCTCGGCGCCGAGGGAGCCGAGCGTCATTTCGGGATCGCAGTTGGGGCTTGCAGATCATCAAGGTGTTGCTTCCCGTCCCGTGGCTCGTTGGTGTGGTATGCGCATCCCGGACGAGATCCGTACCCAACTCGCTGTGAA